>SXOX01000006.1 GCA_005776585.1 Pseudomonadota bacterium
GCGTTGACGAATCCGCCGCCGTTCGTGCCGAGCTGCTTGATGGCCTCCTGCGAGGCGACGGGGCCCATCGGTAGGACCTGCTCGGCACCCTCGAGCGTCGTGACGTGCAGCGCCGGAGCGAAGTTCTGTAGGACGCCCTGGGAGACGAACACGAGCGCGATGACGAGCGAGGCCGGGACGAAGACGTAGACGGTCGCTCGCATGAGGTCGAGCCAGAAGCTGCCGATCGTACGCGGCGCGTCCGGGGCGAGGCGGCGCGTCAGGCCGCGGCTGAGCGCGACCGCGACGGCGAGTCCCGTCGCCGCGGAGACGAAGTGCTGCCACGCCAGTGCAGTCATCTGGCTCAGGTGGCTCATCGTCGACTCGCCGCTCCACCCTTGCCAATTTGTGTTTGTCGTAAAGCTCGCCGCGGTATTGAATGCCGTGTCGGTCCGAACACTGGGCATTCCGTCCGGGTTCAGCGGGAGCAGATGCTGAAGGCGGACGATGGCGAAGGTGACGACCATGCCGATGGCCGAGAACGCCAAGAGGCTGACGGCGTACTGGATCCATGTCTGCTCGCATGTCGCGTCCGTGCCGACGAGCCGCAGGAGCGCACGCTCGGTGCGTCCGAGGGCGCGCGGCAGCGGCGCGGGACCCTCGAATACGCGGTACAGGTAGAGGCCAACCGGTCGCGCCAGCGCGAGCAGCAGAATGAGGAGGACTCCGATGTGAACTAGGCCGAGCGCGGTCATGGCTAGAACCTCTCTGGGTGTACGAGCGCGTAGAGGAGGTAGACGGCAAGTCCAAGTGCGACGACGGCGCCAATGGCGAGATCGATGGTCATGTCAGAACCACCCTGTGGCTGCGAGGAGGATGACCCCTTGCCGACGGGAGCGTCGAGGGCCGTCGGCGTCGACCTCGGCGGTTTCGAAGAGAGCCGCGGTCGACTGGTCGAAGCGCCCTTCGAGGCGGAACAGCAGTCCGTCGATGGGCAGGAAGTCGAGGGTCAGGGACGCCTCGCCCAATGTTTGAGCGGTTCCGGAAATCGCGCCATCGGGATCGTGGAAGATGCCGCCGCGGAGAGCCACCTTGAACCAGGCGGTGGCGTTGAAGCGGACGAAGAGACCTCCCGCGAGCCACCAGGCCGGGTCCGAGGGGCGGTCCTCGTAGGCAGCGTCCACGACCGTGGCGAGCGAGAGCCATGGGAGCGGGTCCACTTGCGCCCAGACGTCGGCGAAGAAGCGCCAGTGGCGGTTGTCGCCGGGAAGCTCTGGACCGGCGTGCAGATTGAGTGCGGCGGACGCGAGCGAGCCACCGTAGGCGACCTGTAGGCCGAAGCTCTTCATCTCGTTGAGGTCGCCGATGGTCTGCCACCCATTGACGACATGGAGCTGGACCGACCACGCCTCCGTCATCGGGTAGCGTAGGCTGACGCCGCATTCGTAGTAGGGCGACAGGTCGGCTGCCCAGCTGCGCGAGTAGTTCCAGTTGTCCTTGGAGACGTACGTCTCGTAGCCGTTGTGGCTGGGCATGACTCCGGCCTCGAGGGTCAGTCCGCGGCCGACCGGAATGGTGTAGGCCACCGAGGCGCGCTGGAGATGGCGCCAAAGCTCCGGTCCGAGACCAACGCCCCCGGGCTCCGCGACATGGACGATGTCTGCGGACGTTCCGACCTGGAGGGCCAGCCGAGTGACGACGGGTCCCGTGGTTGCGCTGGCGTCGATGGCCGCCAGATTCACGGCGAAGGCGTTCGACCGACCGCCGGTGCTCCCGGCACCCGCGAAGTAGCCAGCCCCTCCTGCGGGTCGGTTCGTGTGGAAGGCCCAGTACGTGTCGATGATACCGTGGAGCGTCCAGCGCACAGAGGACGCATCCTCGGCGAACGCGAGGGAGGGGAGGAGCCACATCAGGGTGAGCGTGTCACGCATGAGCTGCCGCTCAGCAACTTCCAAGCCACGGCAACGAGTGCCTCGACCGTCGTTGAATGACAGCTCGGCAGCGCCACGAATGACGAGATCACCTTGCAGATCGCACGACTGGCCGGTGCTTCTCGTGCAGCTTGCAAGCCATCGGTGTTCGGGCAAAGCTCCAGCGCACGATGGCTGAGCAGCGCGCGCCGCTCGAGACGGAGCAGCATCTTCGGAGACGCGGCCTGCGGGTCACGCGGCCGCGCGTGTTGGTGCTCGAGTCGGTCACCGGGGCGGCAACACCCTTGAGCCACGCAGACGTAGTCGTCCGCTTGGCCGCGAGCGGTCTCGACCGCGCGACCATCTATCGCAACCTGCAGACGTTGGCCGACGTCGGGCTCCTGCGACGGGTCGAGGCCGGCGATCGGGTCTTCCGGTTCGAGGGCGTCGGCGACGGCACCGCACCACCGTTGCATGCCGTCGCCCATGCCCACTTCGTCTGCACCGCGTGTGGCGAGGTGCGGTGCTTGCCCGACGATGGGCCTTTTCGCCCGAACGCAGCCGATGTTCCGGGCGCGGCGAAAGGCCGACCGCTCGAGGTGCAGCTGCGAGGCACGTGCGAAGCGTGCGTGAGCTGAGCCCGGTCAGGGGAGCGACTTGCGCGTGGGGCACTCGCCGTCGCCCTGAAAGTCGCCGAGGGTGCGCGCCTGGCTGACGAAGTAGTCCCGCGCCGTGACCACGGAGGCATCCGCGATGCTGTAGACCGCCGGATCGAAGACCTCCTCCTTCTTGACCTTGCCGAGCTCGTCGAGGGTCACCGTGCCGTCCAGGTCGAGGTCGCAGTCGGCGATCCACTGGGCGCGCCGCTCGGTGAGCTCGGCACCATGCGTCACGTTGGTGAAGAACCAGTGGTCTCCGTGAATGGTGGGCTTGACCGCGACCGTGCCACCAAGCGGGACAGCGAAGCCCGAGTCCCCCTGTTCCGGAGCGCAGTCGTCATAGGACGTTCCCGCGGTGACGCCCCAGGCGATCGTAACCTTGGGTGCTGGCTTGCACTTGGTCGCGTCGCCTCTGGGGCAGGACTGGCCCGTGGCCTTCGTGAGCTCGGCCTCGACGTACAGCGACCAGCCGTTTTGGACCATGCGGTCGAGGTCTTCCTTCGGGAGCCCCTTGGCCCCAGTTGACGTCGCCGACGCGTTGGCGAGATCGAACCCGACCTTGTCGAAGCGCGCAGCGGTCACGCCGTCGAAGGTGGCGAGCACGACCCCGGAGGCGGGCGCGGTGACAAGATCGATGACGGTGACACCCTTGGCCTCGATCCGGTCAGCCGGCGCCGAGGAGCGATACGCGCGGAAGTTCCCCGCGGCGACGAGGAAGCGCTTGTAGCTCACGGTCCAGCCATCCTTGACGTTTTCGGGGCCGCTGCCCGCGGTGAGCCCGTCGACGATGCTGTCCTCCGGAACGACGAACACCTGCACCTTGCCCGTTCCTTGGACGGCGCTCGAGGTGTCAGCCCCACAGCCGAGCGCGAACCAAGCAGTCACCATCACGAGAAAACCCGACTTCATGACCACCTCCATACCGCAAACGAGCGCGACGGTGGAGGGACGCTACCATTCCCCTGTCGCTCTTGCAACCGAGTTGCAACAACCGGCCTGCGAACCGCCGTTTCACCTTGAATCCGCGTCACGCGCACGGTACAAGCCGCGCGCCGCCACCGCGGCCCACCCGAGAGGAGCACCCCGATGGCCCACGAGTTCATCTACGTCATGAAGGACCTGCGCAAGGTCGTCCCGCCGAACCGCGAGATCCTCATGGGCATCTGGCTCTCGGTCTTCCCGGGCGCC
>SXOX01000050.1 GCA_005776585.1 Pseudomonadota bacterium
CCGACCTCACGCGCGTGCTGGCCTACTCGACCGTCGAGAACGTCGGCCTCATCCTGCTGGGCCTCGGCCTCGCGGTGGTGGGCCGCGCGCAAGGCGACGCGTCGCTCGTGGTCCTGGGCCTCGGTGGCGCCGTGCTTCACAGCGTCAACCACGCCGTCCTCAAGGGCCTGCTCTTCCTCGGAGCCGGCGCGACGCTCCACGCCACGCACGGAGCGCGCGATCTCGATCGCCTCGGCGGACTCCTGCGACGCATTCCGCGTACGGCGACTACGATGCTGATCGGCGCCGCGGCGATCACCGGTCTCCCGCCGCTCAGCGCCTTCGCCTCCGAGCTGTGCCTCATGCGCGGCGGCCTCGGCGCCTTGGACGCGCATCGCAGCGGCGGTGCGCTCGCGGCGCTCGTCGTCCCGCTCGTCGGCCTCGTCGCGGCCCTGGCGCTCGCCGCCTTCGTCCGCCTCGTCGGCATCGGCTACCTGGGCGAGCCGCGCAGCACGCCGGCACGTCACGCGCACGAGCCCGAGCGCCTCACGCACCCGCTCCTGGCGCCGCTCGTCGGCCTGGCGGGCCTCGCGGTACTCCTGGGCCTCGCGCCAATCCTCCTCGCCCCGCTGGTCGACGTCTCCGTCGGCGCGTTTCTCGCGGGCACACCGCTGGTCGCGCCGCGGCTCATCGACGTCGTCCCCCTCGGCTGGCTCTCGCTCGCCGCCGTGGCGCTCTTCGCGCTCGTCGCCCTCGGCTGGAGCGCGCTCGAACACCGCCTGATGCAGGTCACCGTGCGCTCGGCGCCCACCTGGGGCTGCGCCTACCACGCCCCCACGCCGCGGATGCAGTACACGGCCACCTCGCTCTCCCAGCTCATCGCCGACCTCTTCTCCGGCGTGCTCCGGCCTCGGACCCAGGCGCCCGTCGTCCATGGGCTCCACCCGCAGCCCACGCACTTTGCGACGCACGTGGGCGATCCCATCTTGGACCGGGCCGTCCCGAGCGTCTGGCACGGCGTCGAGCGCCTCCTGTTTCGCGTCCGTGTCCTCCAGCAGGGCCGCGTCCAGGGCTACATCCTCTACGTCCTCGTCTGTGCGCTGGTCCTGCTCCTGTGGGAGCTCCCCGACGTGCTCGCCGACCTGCCGTTCATCGGTGACGTGAGCCGCCCATGATGCCCGCCACCATCCGCGTCCTGCTTCATCTCGTGGTGCTGCTCGCGCTGCCCCCGCTGGTCATGGGCGTCATCAACAAGACCAAGGCCGCGCTCGCCGGGCGCCGTGGTCCGCCGGTGCTTCAGCTCTATTGGGATCTCGCCCGGCTCCTTCAGAAAGGCCTCGTCCAGAGCACGACGACCACCGCGCTCTTCCGGCTGGGCCCGCTCGTGACCTTGGGTGCGACGCTCCTGGCCGGGCTCTTCGTGCCCCTGGGCGCGGGCGCGGCTCCTCTCGGGTTCACCGGCGACCTCGTCCTGTTTGCCGGTCTCCTCGCGCTCGGGCGGCTCGCCACGACGCTCGCCGCGCTCGACACTGGCTCGGCCTTCGAGGGCATGGGCGTCGCCCGCGAGCTGACCTTCGCGGTCTTCGCCGAGCCGGCCGTGCTGTTCGTCTTCTTGGCGCTGACCCAGCTCGCGGGCCTGGGGTCGCTCTCGACGCTGCTCCACGACGGCCCCGCGCAGGCCCTCGCCGTCGCGCCGCTGCTCCTCTGCGCCGTTGGCCTCTTCGTCGTGTTGCTCGCCGAGGGCTCCCGGATCCCGTTCGACGATCCGAATACGCACCTCGAGCTCACCATGGTTCACGAGGTCATGGTCCTCGACCACTCCGGCCCGCCGCTGGCCGCCATCCTCGCGGGCGCCGCCATGAAGCTCACGCTGCTCGCGTCTATCGTCATCGCGCTCGTGCTCCCCACCGCGAGCTTCGACGCGGTGCCTTGGGTCGGCTTCGGCGCGCACGTCCTCGCGATCCTGCTGATGGGCGTGGTCATCGGCCTCGTCGAGTCCACGATGGCCCGGCTCCGCATGAAGCACGCCCCGAGCCTGCTGGTCGCCGCGCTCCTCCTGTGCGCCTTCGGTTTTCTCTTGAGCGTCCGGGCTCAGCCATGAACCCGACGCTGCTGCCCGGACTCACCGACGCCCTGCTCGTCGTCCTCGTCCTGCTCAACCTGTTCTGCCTTGGCACGAGCCGCGTCGGAGCGCTCATTCGGGCGGTCGGTATCCAGGGCCTGCTGCTCGGCTTGCTGTCGTTTCTCGTGCACCGTCACGCGAGCGCCTGGACGATCGCGGTCGCTTTCCTCACCGCGGGCATCAAGGGGGTCGCGATCCCGCGCGTGCTCTTCCGCGCCATGCGCGACGTCCGCATCAAGCGCGAGATCGAGCCGTTCATCGGCCTCACGACCTCCATGGTGCTCGGTGCCGTCGGGACCGCGCTCGCGATCGGCTTTGCCGAACGGCTCCCGCTCCGCGCCGCTGACGCCTCGAGCCTCATCGTCCCCGCCTCGCTCTCGACCGTCCTCACCGGCTTCCTGCTGCTCACCACACGGCTCAAGGCCATCACGCTGATTGCCGGCTACGTCCTGCTCGAAAACGGCGTCTTCGTCTTTGGCCTGCTGCTGCTCGACGCCGTGCCGTTCTTCGTCGAGGTCGGCGTGCTCCTCGACCTCGTGGCCGGCATCTTCGTCATGGGTATCATCGTCAACCACATCCAGCGCGAGTTCGCAAGCATCGACACGAGCCACCTCGCGGAGCTGCGCGACTGATGGGCGACTGGCTCGGACTGGTCCAGGCGCTCGCGCCCCTCGTCGCCGCGGGGCTCTGCGCGCTCGTGCCGACCGATCATGTGCGCTCGCTCATCGCCCCGACGGCCGCGGTCGCACACCTCGGGCTGACGCTGTTTTCCCTGTTTGGTCCGTCGCGACCCTCGGTGGGCATGCTCGGCTTCGACGCGGCGGCCGCGCCGGTCCTCCTTGTCGTGAGCCTCCTGTTCGTGGCCTGCACCGTCTACGATATCGGCTACCTCGGCGCGACGCGTCACGAGGGCCGCGCCGCCAGCGCCCGCATCTTCTACTCGTGCCAGCTCGCGCTGGTGGCAGCCCTCACCGTCGTCATCTGGTCGCAGCACCTGGGCCTGACCTGGGTCGCGATGGAGGCCTCTGCGCTCTGCATCGCGCCGCTGCTCTACTTTCACAAGACGGCCCACTCCATCGAGGCCACGTGGAAGTACTTGCTCGTCAGCTCCGTCGGCATCGCGCTCGCGCTCTTGGGCTCGTTCTTCCTCGCCTACGCGTCGCTGCACTCGGGTTCCGTGGCCTCGCTGCGCTTCGACGATCTGGTCGCCCAGGCGCCGACGCTGTCTGCGCCCTGGGTCCACGCGGCCTGGGTGCTGCTGCTCGTCGGCTACGGCACGAAGATGGGCCTCGCGCCGCTCCACACCTGGAAGCCCGACGCGTACGGCGAGGCTCCCGGCGTCGTCGGCGCCATGCTCGCCGGCGGCGTCACCGCGGGCGCGTTCCTGGTGCTTGCGCGCGTGCACCGCGTGGTCGTCGCGGCCGGCATCGGCGACCAGGCCGATCGCCTGCTCATCCTCATCGGCGTCGTGTCCATGGCTGTCGCCGCCGCGTTCCTCATCCAGCAGCGGGACCTCAAGCGGATGCTGGCCTACTCGTCGGTCGAGCACATGGGCATTCTCGCGCTCGGCCTCGGCGCGGGCGGGATCGCGGCGACGGGCGCGATGCTCCACGTCGTCAACAACGGCCTGCTCAAGGGGCTCATGTTCATGACCGTCGGGAACGTGCAGCGCGCCTACGGCACCAAGCGGGTCGATGGCGAGGTCATCGGCGAGACGCGTCATCCGGGGATCCAAGGCCTCCTTCGCAAGCGACCCATCACTGGCATGCTGTTTCTCTTCGGCTTCTTCGCGGTGACCGGCTCGCCGCCCTTTGGGCTCTTCCTGTCGGAGCTGGCCATCGCCTACGGCCTCTACGCCGCCGATCGTCCCGTCGTGTTGGGGCTCTATCTGGCGCTGCTGGTCGTCATCTTCATCGGCATGGGGCGCACGGTGCTCCACGTCGTGCAGGGCGTCCCTGCCGCGCTGCCGCACGACGAAGCCCATGAGCACCGCACGCGGGATACGGTCACTACCGTGGGACCCGCGCTCGTCCTGCTCGCCCTCGTCCTGCTGGTCGGGCTCGGGCTCTGCCCACCGGTGCTGCGGCTGGCCGAGGCCGCCGCGGAGGGGCTTGCCCCATGAGCGCGCCGTTCACCCACGGGACGGCTCGGGAGCGGCACGAGGTCGAGGCCCTGACGCTCGGTCAGTTTCAGACCACGGTGCGCGCGGCAGTCGCCGTCGACGGGCGCGTCGTCGATCTGTGGGTCACGCCTCGCCCGGACGGCGCCCGCACCCTGTTCTGCGTGTTGTCGGTTCCCTCGGAGTCCACCGAGACCACGACGCGCGCCTTGCGGCTGTTGGGCACCGATCTCGGCACCGCGACGACCTTCCCCGCGCTGACGCCCACAGTCCCGGAGGTGCACCTGTTCGAGCGCGAGCTGGCCGAGGACTACGCGCTCGTCCCCGAGGGTCATCCGCGTCTGCGTCCAGTGCGGCGGACACTGCCCTCCGAGGGGTTCTACAGCGTAAGCGGCGACGCCATTCACGAGGTCGCCGTCGGGCCCGTGCACGCGGGCGTCATCGAGCCTGGGCACTTCCGCTTCCAGTGCGCTGGCGAGGTCGTGCACCACCTGGAGATCGCGCTCGGCTATCAGCATCGCGGGGCCCGCGCTCTGCTCGAGGCCGGGCCCGACGCGCGCACGCTGCACCTCGCCGAGACGCTCGCCGGCGACGCGTCGGTGGCTCACGCGACGGCGACGTGTCAAGCGATGGAGGCCCTCTCCGGCACGATCGTCCCGCCGCGGGCGTTGGCCATCCGGGCCATCGCGCTCGAGCTCGAACGCCTGGCCAACCACGTCGGAGACCTGGGCGCGCTCGCCAATGACGTCGGCTTTCTTCCGACGGCCAGCTTCTGCGGTCGCATCCGCGGGGACTGGCTCAACGCCACGGCGCTCGGCTGCGGCAACCGCTTCGGGCGATCGTGGATCGTGCCTGGCGGGGTGCGCTTCGACCTCGAGCCCGACCGCGCGCGCACGCTGCGCGCAAGCATCGACCAGGCCTACGAGGACACCGCGAGCGCGGTGAACCTGCTCTGGGACGCGCCGTCGGTCATGAGCCGCTTCGAGGACGCGGGCACCGTCACCCTGGAGCAGGCGCGCGAGGTCGGCCTCGTCGGTCCCGCCGCACGCGCCAGCGGTCTCTGCCGTGACGTTCGGCGCGACCACCCCGCAGGGGCGTGGCTGACGGTGTCTCTCGATGCGGTCGAGTCGGTGCCTACAGGTGACGTCTACGCACGGGCCTTCCAGCGCTGGAGCGAGGTACGCCAGTCGGTCGCCGTCCTGCGTCGGCTCCTCGATACGCTGCCCGATGGTCCCCTCAGGACGCCGCTCCTGCCGCTGCGCCCCAACGCCGTCACGGTCGCGCTCGTCGAGGGCTGGCGAGGCGAGGTCGCCCACACGGTGGCCACCAATGACGCCGGGCGCTTTCGCTTCTATCGCGTGGTCGACCCGTCGTTCCGCAACTGGACGGGCCTCGCCCTCGCGCTGCGTGGGCAGCAGCTCAGCGACTTCCCGCTCTGCAACAAGAGCTTCAACCTCTCCTACTGCGGGTGCGACCTATGACTCGTCGGCTGGCGGGTGCCCGCTCTCGGGGGTGTCTATGTTGAACCTCCTCCTGACGCGCCTGAAGCAGGGGCACCGCACGATGCCGTACCCCGAGGGTCCGCCGCCGCCCTTGCCCGACCGGTTTCGCGGCGCGCCGACGATCCGGCCCACCCCCGGCGAGGACGCCTCTTGCCCGCCAGATTGCGCACAGTGCGTCGAGGCCTGTCCCACGCACGCCATCGCGCTCGCCGAGCGCGGCCCGCGGTTCGATCTCGGCCGGTGCCTCTTCTGCACCGACTGCATCGACGCGTGTCCGACGGGAGCGCTGACACACGGCACGGACTGGCGGCTGTCGACCCGGACACGCCAGGCGCTGCTCACCGATCGCGGTTCGGTCGAGAAGCTTGCCGCGCTCGACGACGCGCTGAAGCGGCTGTTCGGGCGATCGCTCAAGCTGCGGCAGGTCTCCGCCGGCGGTTGCGGCGGGTGTGAGGCCGACGTGAACGTCCTGTCGACGGTGGGCTGGGACCTTGCGCGCTTCGGAATCCAGATCGTCGCCTCGCCGCGCCATGCCGACGGCGTGCTGATCACGGGCTGCGTGAGCGAGCACATGCGGCAGGCGCTGCGCGACACCTATGACGCCATCCCCTCGCCGCGGGTCGTCATCGCCGTCGGCGCGTGCGCCATTTCGGGTGGCCCGTTCGCCGGGAGCCCCGCGCAGCACGATGGCGCGACGGAGCTGCTGCCTATCGACCTCTTCATCCCCGGCTGCCCGCCGCACCCGCTCACGATCCTCGACGGGCTCCTGGGGCTGATGGGGCGGCTCGAGGGCGCGCTGCCCTGAGCCGTTGGAGGTCTGCCCCGAGTCGTCGGCGGTCTGCCCCGAGTCGCGAGAGTGTTGAAGCGCGTCGACGGAGCGTTGCCCAGCGGGCGCGGACCACGCGATCGGCCTAGCCCGCATTATGCATGAATGGCGCGATGTCAACGCCGCGAACGCACGGCTGAGCCGTCGCGGCGCG
>SXOX01000051.1 GCA_005776585.1 Pseudomonadota bacterium
CCCTCCATCTCGAGCGGGTTCTGCGTGGCGAGCACGAAGAACGGCTTGGGCAGCGGGTGCGTCGTGCGCCCGACCGTGACGTGCTTCTCTTGCATGGCCTCGAGCATCGCCGACTGCGTCTTGGGCGTGGCGCGGTTGACCTCGTCGGCCAGCAGGATGTTCGCGAAGATGGGCCCGCGCTGAAACTCGAAGTGCTTGGCGCCGCTGGGCTCGGCCACAATCATCATGGTGCCCACGACGTCGGCCGGCATGAGATCAGGCGTAAACTGAATGCGCGAGAACGACAGCTTGAGCGCGTCGGCCACCGCGCGCACGAGCCGGGTCTTGCCGAGGCCCGGGACGCCCTCGAGCAGCACGTGGCCGCCGACGACGAGCCCGATCAAGACGCCATCGACCACGTCCTTCTGACCCACGATGACCTTGCCGATCTCGTCGCGGAGGCGGTCATAGTCGGTTTTGAAGCGGACGACGCGGGCTTCGACGGATGCGTTGCTCATGCTCTCAGACTCCTTGCGATTCAACCAGGCCTTGGGCCTGGCACGATAGACGGACAGGATCTCTCACGTTGAACTCGAGTGCGCTCAGCGCGCCCGAATGAGACGGAAATACTCCTCGACGAAGACGCGGTAGCCCGGAGGAATCTCCTCGTCGCTCATCTGCCGCGCTGCGCGCTGTGAATAATCAATCTGCGTATCACCGTAGCCGGGGACGCGCGTCCCGCGCTCGGCGGCGCCGTACAGGATCTCCTTTTTGGAGGGGCCCTCGCCGCGCTTGCCCTTGAGCTCGTCGGGGAGCAGCCGGCCCTCGAGGATCTTCGTCGGATGGGCCGACAGCGGCCGGCCCGTACCCTGCCCGATACCCTCCGCGGCAGGGACCTTGTCCTTGGACAGCGGTCCGTCGTGCGGCGTCTTGATGCGCTGCCACTCGGCCCCTTGGCGCGGCTTCTCCTTGCCGAGCTGGAGGTTGCGCTTCTCCTTGTCGCCGTCTCCGCCCTTCTCCTTGCCGAGCCCCTCGCGCGCGAGCTTCTCGAGCTCCTTGCGCCCGTCCGTGTTGCCCTGGCCCTGCTTCTTCTTCATGGCGTCGCGCAGGTCCGCCGTGCGCATCTTGGCCTGCTGTCCCATCTTCTGACGCTGCATGCCTTGACCCATCTTGCGCAGCGCCTCGGCCATGCGCCGCATGGACTTCTCGTTGCCGCCGCGCGCCTGCTTGTCCGCGGGGCCGTCTTTGTCCTGCGACTCCTTCTGGCCCTTGCCTTCCTTCTTTTGACCGTCCTTGTCCTGGTCCTTCTGGCCTTGCTGCTCGCGTTGGCGGCGCATCTCGTCGGCCATGTCGCGCAGGTCTCGCGAGAGCTGGTCGAGCTGCTTGCTCTTCTCGCCGCCATCGCCCTGCTGCTGGTCCTTCTGCTTCTTCTCGAGCTTCTCGAGCTCCTTCTTGTTCTTCTCCAGGCGGCTCTCGTCCTTCTTGTCCGGCTGTTTACCCTTTTGGCCCTTCTGATCCTTCTCCATCTTCTTCTCGAGCCGGCTCTGCTCCTTCTTGAGCCCCTCCATCTGCTTGGTCAGGTCGCTCTTGAAGCGCTCGGCGAGGTGCTCGAACATCTTCATCAGCCGCTCCTGCTCCTCGGGGGTCATTTTCTTCCACTTCTCGATGAGTTCCTCGATCTTGGCGGCCGCCTCCTCGAACTCCTTTTTCTTGAGCAGGTCCGCGACCTCCTCGATCTCCTTGGCCTTGATGGCCTCCGGCTCCTTGTCCTTGTCCTTCTTCTCTTCCTTGGCGAGCTTCTCGGCCTCTTTCTCGAGCTCCTCGGCCAGGTCCTTCATGACCTCCTGCGCCGTCTCGAGCTTCTCCTGGGCCTCGCTGTTCCCGGTCAGCTCATCGATCTGCTTCTCGAGCTCCGCCACGCGGTCGGCGATCTGCTTGTCCGAGAGCTTGCCCTCCGCCGCCTCCTCGAGCGCCTTGTTGAGCTTCTCGACGAGCTCCTGGGCCTCCTTGTCGTTCTGTGTGAGCGGCGCGAGCGTGTCCTTGGTCTCTTGGAGCCGCTCCTCGAGCGCCTTCTTTTCCTCTGGCGGCAGCGGCGGGAGCACCACCTCGGTCGACGCCATGGCGGGCAGCGGCAGGTCGTCGAAGCGCACGTCTCGGACGCGAGCGTGGGCGTCCGCGGCAGGTGTCACGTGGAGCAACGCGGCCGACCAGGCGAGGGCGAGGCCGCCGGCGACGAAGAGCAGCTCCCGGGGAAAGGCCCACGGCGCGGCTGCCGCGTGCGTCGCCTTGGGCGCGTGCGCCAGGGCGTCCTGGATCTGCGCTTGCTCGAACTCCGTCCGCTCCGTAGCGGGCTTGTTCAGCAAGGCGAGCGCGGTGCCGAGGCGGTCCTTGAGGTCGTTGGCGCGGTCGACGCGCTGCGCCAACGCCACGCGGTCGAGCCGTCGCACGAGCCCCGAGAGCACGCCCAGGCCGACGAGCGCCGCACCCGCGAGACCAAACCACGTCAGCGCCTCGGGTGGGATCAGCCACGCCTGAAACAGACCGACGCCGACGGCCGTGACGCACAGCGCCGCGGCGCTCGCCAAGAACGTCCAGCGCAGAGACGTCTGGAGGCGCAGGCGCAGCGCCAGGCGGCGAATCGGGCGGGTGAGGGAGCGGGCGGCGTCGGGCGTCATCGTGTTCCTCGTCAGCAGCACCGGAGACAGGCAACAGGGCCAGCAACGGGTCTGGTCTCGGGGCTATTCCGGCGTGCGCCCCGCGTGTTCTCTCAAAGACGCAGGCCGCGCGATTGGTTCAACGCACGGCGCGCGTGCCGGAGTCCGCGACGCGCATCGCGACCTCCGCCGGACCGCCCTCGCCCCAAAGATACCGATATCGCAGCCACGACGTCACCACGCGCTTCACGTAGCCACGCGTCTCATCGTACGGAATCGTCTCGACGAACACGTCGAGCTCGCCCTTGTGGTCGGCTCGATACTTGCGCAACCACTTGGACGGCCCGCCCGGACCGGCGTTGTAACCCGCGGCCATGAGCGCCGGGTGGCTCTCGAAGCGCCGCGCCAGCTTGCCGAGGTAGCGCGTTCCGAGCTGGATGTTGAGGCTCGGCTGCTTGAGGCGCGTCGCGTCGACGGCCCCCGCCACGCCCGCCTGCTTCGCCATGGCCCGACCGGTCGGCAAGATGAGCTGCATGAGCCCGAACGCGTTGGCGGGGCTGACCGCGCCGGGCCGGAAGCTCGACTCTTCGCGCATCACGGCCCAGACGAGCGCCTCGTCGACGTCGCTGGTCTTGGCCGCCTTGGTCACGGCCGACTGCCACCGGGCCGGGCGCGGATAGGCGAGCTCCCAGCGCTCGCGATGCCCCGCCAGCGGACCGACCTTGGCGAACTCCGGGTGCTTGCGGCGCGCGATGTTGTGGCTTCGGGCCACGTCGCCCGAACGATCGAGGAGCGCCGCGTGCAGCCAGTCATCGGTCGCGTTCGCCGCCGGTCCGCCAAAGCCCAGCGCGTCGAGCTCTGCCTTGGCGAAGGCATCGAGACCCAGCCGCATGAGCTCGATGGCGCGCTGCATCGCCGGGGTCTCGAGCCGTGCCCGTGCCGCCTCAAGGACCTCGGGCTCCGGCGGCTTGGCCTCGGCGTCTGCGCGTGCTTGGGCGAGCCGACGGCGGTCGAGCCCCCGCAGGCGCGCCTCGGCCAGCATGCCGTAGAACGTGAGCGGGTAGTCCACGATGCACGCGGCGTAGGCCTCCATCGCGTCCTTCTTGCGCCCGCGGAGCTGCTCGATGCGCCCCTGCCAGTAGCGCAGGCGGCCAGCGCTCTGAAACGTGCGCTCCCACGGGATGAGGCGGGTGACCTTCTTCGCGAGCGCGCTCGCCTGGTTGAGCTTCTTCTCCCGGAACGCGCCCCAGACGAGGGCCCACGCGGCCTCCTCCTGCTGGTCGCCTTCGTGCGCGACGCCGTGCTCGACGGTCGCCAGCAGCGCCTTCTCGGCTTCCGCGGGCTTGTTCTGGCCTGCAAACAGCGTCGCGCGAAAGCGCAGCGCGTCGTCGGCGAAGCTGTGCTCCGGGTAGCGCTTGGCCAGGTCGCCGAAGAGCGTGAGCGCGCGCGTGGCATCCTTCTGATGCATGGCATGCTTGGCGGCGGAGAAGGCCAGGTCCGGGCCCACGGAGCTCGCCGTGCACTTCGGCAAGGCGAGGTCGTAGTCGCCGCGCGCCAGCTTGGCCTTCTTTTGCGCGTCGAAGGTACGGGCGCGGACCAGCCGCGCCTCACACCAGGGCTCCGATCCGACCCGTGTGTCTTTGAGCACGCGCTCTGCGGCGGCGATGGCCTCGCCGCGACGCTTGGCGCGATGCTCCGCGCGCATCCACGTGAGGCGCTCCTCGAGCCCAAAGGCGCGGAGCGGCTCGGGATAGGTCTCGAGCTTGGCCTTGGCCTTGGTCGCCGACTCCGTGCCCGGGTGGTGTGCGATGAGCGCGCGCAGGCCTCGGGCCGCGTCGGCGCGACGGACCTCGCCGATGGTCTCCATCGCCGCGACGGCCTCCAGATAGACCGAGGGGAGCGAGTCCGGATACCTCGACAGGTGGCTCGCGTACAGGATGGCGGCCTCACCCAGCAGGCCGACCTTGACGAGCGCGCGCAGCCGCACAAGGTCACGCCGCTCCCCGAGCGAGAACGGCGTCAGCCACAGTGACGCGTCGAGCGCCTGGACGTGCGCCAACGCCAGCTCCGGTCGGCCCTCGCGCAGGCGCGCCTCGGCGGCGAGCAGTCGCACGTGCGGACCCAGCGCGTCCGAGAGCGGATCCCCGGTCGCGCGGCCGCGCTCGGCGAGCCACGCTTCGAAGCCGTCTGCCGCGGAGGTGGCCTTGCCCGCGTGGAGCAGGCTCGTGGCCCGAAGCAGCTCGGCCCGCGAGCGGAGCGCCGGATCCGTGCCCTCTGCCGTGTGCTCGTCGAGCCACGCGGCAAACAGGCGCGCGGCGTCGGCCCAGCGCTGCTCCGCGAAGGCCTCGACGGCCTTGCTGCCGGCGAAGTACGGCCGAAGCACGTCCAGCTTGAGCGCCGGAGCGTCCGGCTCAGCCGCGCGGGCCCGCGGTCCCGACACGGTCAGAAGCAAGGCGACCGCGGTCGCCGAGAGCACACGAGGCGAGTTCATCCACACGGGCCGATCCTGGCACGCGTGGGCACGTCCGGCAAATTGAACGCTGTACTTGATGGGTGGCGACGCCTCCCTAGCTTTCGCCCAGGAGCGTCGAGACGAGGACCGTCGCGTAGGCGCCCGGAGGCAGCGTGAAGCGCAGCTCCAGGCCGCCCTCGACCTGCGTCACCGCGACCTCCCGCACCGGAGCGCGATAGGGGCGTCGGGTCCCTTCGGCGTGTCGGCCCATCGCCCGCAGGGCGTCGGTGTCGAGGCCCGCGGCCGCAAGCACCTCGGCCTCGAACGTCGCGGCGGCGCCCGTGGTCGCGATGTGCGGCCTGTGGCCGTAGATCGGCCCCGTGATGGCGACCTCGCCGCTCTCGAAGCGCGCCTGATCGCCGGCCTCGGTCGAGATGAACCGCGCGCCGTTCTCGGACTTCTCCAGCACGTCGCCGTCCAGCACGCGGTCGAGCCACCCGCGCGCGAGTCGCTCATCCAGGGCCGCGTTGAACAGCTCCGACTGAAGCGACGAGCACAGAAAGCGGGCCTTCCATGGCGGCACGCCGCGAAAGCCACGCTGAAGCAGGGCCCGTGCGTCGTCCGCGTTGCGCCCGCCCGCACCGAAGCGCTGCTCACCGTAGCGATTGATGAGGCCGCGTGCGGCGAACTGCGCCATCCAGGCGTGCGCCGTCTCCAGCTCCGCAGAGACGTCGCCGTCGTCCGGCACGCGGACGATCACGCGAAAGCGGTTGCCGGCCAGGTGCCCGACGCGCAGCTTGTTGCCGTGGCGCGAGGCCTCCGTGACCCGAAAGGCGTCGTCGTCGAGGGCGCCCGCGCGGTCGGTCGGGACGTTGAGCAGCGACAGCCACTGGCGCGTCGTCGCGTGGCGGTCCTTCAGGCCAGCGTAGCCGATGTCGACCTCGCGGAGCCCAAAGACGCGCTGCGCATGCGCGATGAGGTCGCGCGTCGTGCGTCCACGCTTCTCGACGCGGACGTAGAGGTGGTCGCCTGCCCCGCAGGGTGCGTACCGGGGCAGCTCGTCGACCTCGAAGTCGGCGATCGACGGGGCAAAGGAACCCGCGACCGGCCGAGAGGGCGCTGGCATGGCGTGTAAGTCGTTGGACATCATCGGCTTTCTCAGGGCTCGCGTTGACGCCTACGGGGGTGAGGCGTACAACGATTGACGGGGTTGCCATGGCGGGCAGCGCGGCATCGGCCGGAACCCGCAAGTCATGACATTTTCCTCCTTCTAAGTGTCTGAGCGTTGATCTCCACAACTGCTCGGGGACGGCTGAAGCTTGCTGCTGCCGCCTTGGCTCCTCCTCCAGACGAAGACCGCCAACGCGAGCAGCACGACTAGCTCGCCGATGAGCCACGCGACGTCGCGCGTGGGTCCAAAGCTCGCCGGGGGCAAGGCCGCGAGATACGCCGCGCGTCGGGCCTCGCCCGCGTCGAGCAGGTCGAGGCGCTCGCGCACGAAGCGCGTCAGCAGGTCGTTCGTGAGGGCCTCACGATCAGGGTCGGCAGCGACCGCCGCCAGCTCCCGATCGGTGCGCCGCATGGCCGTCGCGACCCGCGCGAAGCCGCGCCCTTCGAGCGCGTACAGCTCCTCGAGCCGCCGCGCGCCGTCGGCGTCCGCTGCGCCACAGACGAGCGCGTCGGGGTCCTTGAGCTCGTTTTCGGCCTCCGGGAGCTTGAAGCCGTAGAGCCTGAGGCGTCCGCACCCGAGGTCGCGCATGGCCCGGTAGAGTTCCGGACCCTCTGGCGCCGAGGCCGCGATCAACGCGCGCGTGATGGGCCGGCCCACCTCACCGCGGGCGCGCGGTGCCTGTAGCGCCTGGTCGAGCCGCGACGCGAACGCCGCATCATCGGAGCCGAGTGCATCGACGGCCGCCTGAAACGCCGCGCTCTTGGCGCCGCCGGCCTGCGCCTCTTTGAGCCGGGCGCGTCCGAGCTGCTCGATGAGCAGGTGGTGGTTCGACAGGATGTCCACGCCGACGCTCGAGAACGACTGGAGCGGCGCGAGGTAGCCGCCGGCCGTGATGAGCGCCCGCCACCAATACTGCAGCTTGGCGTCGCGAAAGAACTCGTAGAGCCCGACCTGCACGGTATGAATCTGGTTTCCGACGTCCTGAAGGTAGTGAAACCCCTGCCCGACGAATGACACCGCCAGCGCTCGGGCGCCGTGTCCACCCCCCAGCAGCGACAAGAGCGCCAACGACGAGTGCAGCTCCATCATGTCTGCCGCCAGCGAGAGCACCGGACCGTCGGCGAAGCCGGCACGGATGGCGAAGCGCTCGGGGTTGGACTTGAGCACGTCGACGTCGTCGGACAGGCCCTCCTCCAGGAGGCCGTAGTGCGCGTGCGCCTGGCTGGAGAGACCCTCGGGCTTGCCGAGGTTGAGCGTAGCCGGATCGGCCGGGACGAAGCGTCCTTCCGTGTCCTTCTGGGGCTGACCGGAGGCTGCGTCCACCGCAAAGCGATTGCGGTTGCGGCCGTCGCGATCGGGCGCGCTCGACCCGACGCGCAGGAGGTCGCGCGGCGTTCTGGGGGCGCCCGCGGGGAGCGCGTCAATGCCCTCGACCCGGCTGGCCGTCCCGGAATTGCCGTTGAAGGCCAGCAGCTCACGAAAGGCGCGGGCGGTGAAGCGCTCGACGGTCGGAAAGCGCGCCAGGAAGCGCGTCCGCACGGCCACGTCGGTGAGCGTGGAGGCCCGCCCCCAGAGCCACTGACGGAACGCGTCCAGGTCCTGGAGCGTGAGGTCGTTGGGTCCGCCCTGACGCAGCCACGCCGAGTCGGGCAGCGCGCGCTCGGTCATCCACTCGTGCACGTCGACCGAATAGGGCGCCGCCGTTCGCGAGGGCACCGCGGCCGCGAGCGCCAGCAGGAGCATCAGCGCGCGCTTCATGGAGTGAGCGCCTGCGCCAGCAGGGGCTCGAGGCGGCGTCGCGCTTCGGCCTCCGAGAGCGTCCCGGTCACATCGCCGGCGATCGTGCCGTCCGGCGCGACAAAGACGTTGTATGGGATGGCACGCACGTCGAACCGGCCGCCCAGCCGCCCCCCGTGATCGAAGACGAGTGGGTAGGTCATCTTGTTGCGCTCGGCGAACGCGCGCGCCGTGCCCGGGGCGTCATCGGTGACGCCGAGGACCACGAGTCCGCGGCCGGCGAACTCCTCGTGCAGCTTCTTCAAGAGCGGGATCTCGTCGCGACACGGGCCACAGGTCGTCGACCAGAAGGTCATCAGCACGGCCTTGCCTTTGAGGTCCTCGAGCGTGAACGTGTCGCCGTCGAGCTGGATGTTCGGCAGACGGAAGTCCGGCAGGCGCTGCCCCGCGAGGCGATCCTTGGGCCGGATGAGTCCAGACTGCTGCGCGATGGCAAACCCGAGCGTGACGATGGCGAGGAGCGTGAGCGCCTTGCGAAATCCGTCCCAGAAGCGGCCTTGGAAGCGATTGCTGAGCATGAGTCCCGTGGCCCCGAGCGGTGGGCCAGCCGGCGAGTGATACCATTGATCTCCCGCCAACGCCTAGGCACGCTGGGCGCATGAATCGATTCCTGGCTCTGTTCGGCGTCGCGTTGTTGTCGGGTTCCTGCACCGGGTCGGAGCCCGCGGCGTCGGTGAGCCCGAGTCCGACGGAGCTGGGCGCGGACGTGGCCCTGCTCGAGCTCGCGGCGACTCCCGTGGATGTGGACGTGGAGCTGGCCAGCGTCCCCGAGGTCGAGGACGTCCCGCCGAAGCCGAAGTCGTTCTGCGAGACTTTGGGCCTGCCCGAGCGGCCGTGGGAGGACGGTACCGCGGGGACGCTGCGCCACGAGCTCGCCGGCGAGGTCTCGCTCACGCAACGCGACGGCTCGACCTGGTCGCTCAAGGAGAGCTGGACCGGCTGCGAGTCGTTCGTGTTCCTCCCGGACACGCTCACCAAGACGCGCCTGGACGCGACTCCCGTCTGGGAGGCCGACCTCGGAGACCTCATCGCCGAGTCGCCGCGCAACGTCCACTACGTGTTCGTGTCGATGACCATCAAGGACGAGGCCAAGACCCTGGAGCGGCTCGGAGCGCTGCAGACCCGCGTCGAGGCGCTGGTGTCGAGCCTCGCCGACGCGGACCGGGACCACTGGAAGACGCGCCTGCACGTGGCCGGCGTGTCGGCGTCGAAGCTCGGCGGTTGGCTGCCGAAGGTGCTGTCGACCATCGGCCAGCTCGGCTTCGGCATCGACCGCTTCCAGCGTCTCCGTGGCCTCGGCGGCCTGTCGGACGTGACGCGCTACTCGCAGTACCTGAAGGACAAGGACGAGTGGCCGTGGGAGGACAACCTCGCGTACGCGGCGCACGAGGCGCGGTACTTCAACCACCTCGCCAAGCGCGCGGCTCAGCTGGCCGAGGTCGACGCCACGTCGCCTCCGACCATCGTGACACTGTTTTCCGGCGAGACCCTGGAGCAGTTCGCCGACGCCGAGGTCACGCTGCCGTCGGCGCAGGAGATGGCGGGCTTCGACACCCTCGAGGTGGAGGTCGAGATGCGCTGCCCGAAGGACACCGCGCCCGAGGTCGGCAACTGCGGCGCGTGGGACTACCTTGCCTACCTGTGGCTGACTGAGCCCGGCGACGCGGCCAACCCGAAACGGACGCAGCTCGCGCGGTTCATCACGTCGTATCACCGCGAGACGCACTGGGTCATGGATGTCTCCGCCATGCTCGCGCACGTGAAAGACGGCGGGAAGCGCACGCTGCGCTGGGAGTGGGCGCCCGAGTGGAACAAGCAGCCGACCAAGACCTGGGTGTCGCTGCGCTTCTCCAACCGCAAGCGAGGCCTGCGGCCGGTCGCCGTCGCTCCGCTGTGGACCGGTGGCGGGCTCGGCTCGAAGTACAACGCCGAGCACGCGCCCATCGACGTGCCGGTCCCCAAGTCCGCCAAGCGCGTCGAGCTCTACGCCGTCATCACCGGGCACGGGAGCGAGACGAGCCAGTGCGCCGAGTTTTGCCGCCATCAGCATGAGTTCACTGTTGGCGGAACGGTGTTCTTGAAGGACCACCCGACGGTCGGCCAGCAGACCGGCTGTATCGCGGAGATCGAGCGCGGGATGACCCCGAACCAGTGGGGCACGTGGTGGCTCGGCCGTGGAGGCTGGTGCCCCGGACAGCAGGTCGAGCCGTATGTCGTGGACGTAACGGCGCTGGCGCCCGCGGGCACGACGGCGAAGGTGAGCTACCGCGCGCTCGTCAAGGGCAAGGAGCCGACCGATGGCTCCGGCAGCATCGATCTCGTGAGCTGGCTCGTGTTCTGGGAGTAGGCTTGGTGCACCATCAAGTCGGCCACCGATCTGCGGGCTGCCACGTCTCGAAAGCCACCGGGTCGACGAAGATCGCCTCCTCGGCGTGTGGAAACGACTCGTAGAAGCTGCGAAGCGCCTTCTCGTGGCGCGGCTGCATTGGACTCACACTGACCTGGACGGGCGTGAGGCGACGACCCGACTGCACCACGAAGTCCACCTCTCCGTCGCCCCGCCAGTAGTAGACCTCACCGCCCGTGCGGCGCAGCGCCAGAAACACGGCGCACTCGAGCGATTTCCCGAGGTCCAATCCGCCGGACGTGACGACCGCGCGACGCATGCCGGTGTCCACCGGGTAGTACTTGCGGTGGTAGCCCGCACGCTTGCGTTCGGAGTACGCGAAGAAGGGCACGCTGAAGAGCAGGTAGGCGGACTCGCAGGCTGCCAGATAACTACCAGCGGTCTCGATGGCGACGCCCGTGGCCGCCGCCACACGGCGCAAGCTCAGCTCCGAGCCGGCCGCTTCGTAGGCCACCTGGACGACCTGGCGAATCGGCTGGCTGGAGCGCGCTGAGAGGCGCTCTCGCACGTCGCGCTCGACGATGTCGATAAAATGCTGACGGCGCAGGTGGTCAGCGTCGCGCTCTGTCAAGGTAAGGGGTTCGGGAAAACCGCCGGCGGTGAGGAAATCGGCGACGCTCGCGCCTGGGCGCGCTATGCGAAACTCTTCGATATCGAAGGGAAAGAGCTCCACGCTGACGTGTCGCCCGGTGAGCGCCGTCCCGAGCTCGCCTGCGAGCAGCGACGCGTTCGACCCCGTGATGACGAAGCGATTGCCGCGTGGGCGGTCCAGCTGAGAGCGGAGCCAGCGCTCCCAGCCGCGCACGTTTTGGATCTCGTCCAGGAAGAACGTGAGCTCAGCCACCCGAGGATGTCTCGCGCGAAACGCCTCGACCAGGCCCTCCAGCACCGGCCAGTCCAGCGAATTCGACAACCGTGGGTCCTCGAAGTTCACGAAGGCGCAATGTGACGGCTCGAGCTGATAGCGACCAATGAGCTGACGCAATAGCGTCGATTTCCCGCAGCGGCGTGCACCTTGGATGACGAGCACGAGGGAATCTCGAAGCGTGTCTGGAAGCGTGACGCGTCGCGAGACGCTGGCCGAAACCCCGGAGTCCCAGTTGCTCCAGCTTCGCGCTATGTCAATCAGGAGGTTGGAGTCCATGGTGTCGAGTGTAGTCGACACGACTCGCGGTGTCGAGTGCAGTCGACGTGTCTCGTGGTGTCAAGTACGATCGACATAGGAGTGGCGCGCGTCGGTGCTGCTCGACTACTGTGTTGGGGGTGTGCAACCGATGATGTCGAGCCGATCCAACGTCGTCGTCTGGAAGTCGCCCTGCAGCGGCTTCCAGGTCGGATCGTGCAGCTCGAACGGCGCGTTCCAGGAGTCGTAGACGATCTCCGGGAGCTGCGTCAGCGAGAACGCGTTCCAGTCGGTGCACCAGACGCCGGCGGCCTCCGACAGCGACAGGCTGAAGCTGCTCTTGGGATCGTTCAGGTCGTGGATCTGCTTGTCCTGCTCCGGCGACATCCCCGCGAGGCCCGCGACCGCGCGCGCAAAGGGCGACGAGGCGCCCCGCCGCGTGACGTAGATCACGCGGTCGCAGCCCGCGTTCCGTAGCGCGAGCACCGGCTCGAGGTCGGGCCAGCCCCCGGCCGAGACCCGCTCGGAGTCGATCGCCACGGCCCGCGCCAACCCCGGCTCCGCGGGGGAGAGCGACAGCGCCAGACGCCACGGCACCTGGCCGAGCGCCTTGGCCTTCTTGGACTTGAGGTCCGCGTAGCCGCGCGGGTTCTTCACGATGAGGCTCGTGACGGCGTCTGAGCCAAAGTAGCCCACGTGGACGTCGTCAAAGCCAAGCTCCAGCGTCCACGGCTCGGCCTTGAGGTAGGCCTCGCGCGCCTTGTTCCACGCCGCCACGTTGGCCCCCGTGAGCGCGGAGGTGATGGCGACCGCGCGCATGTGCGCCCCGACGAGGTCGTCGATGCGGTTCTTCTCCGTCTTCTCGGCCGGGATGAAGCCATCGCGCCACGCGCCGAGCATGGTCTTGAAGTGCGCGCCGCACGTCGTGCCGTTGCCGAGGTCGAGTGCGGCGACCTCGGGCCACGTCTTGCCACGTCCGGGAGTCGCGCAGCCTTGAAAGAAGGCCTCCCACGCGGCCAGGTCCACGGGGCCGTACGCCGCATAGAAGCTGCCGATACGCCCGAGCTTCTCGGCAAATCCGGGAAAGCTCACCACGCCGGGACGCAGGAAGATGACCGTCGAGTCCGCCTTGAAGCTCCCGAGCGTGGAGAGGGCCGACCAGACCTCCGCGACGTGCTTCGTCGGCTCGGGCGAGTCGAGCAGCAGGTCGAAGATCTCCTTGTTGACGAGGTCCTTCACGTCCGGCGACGACAGGAGCGTAATCAGCGCGTCGAGCGCCTCCTTGAGCTTCCCGCTGTCGACGAGCCCGCCGATGCCGAGCGTCTTGGCCTGCTCGACGACCCCCAGCAGGATGGTGACGGCGACCGCCTCATCGCGCTCGCCCATTGCCGCGATGTAGCCGTAGAGGGACTTGTACATGAGCCCCAGACGCGAGCCCGCCTCGAGCTTGGTGCACGACGCCTTGCCGCACGTCTTGAGGCCCGGGTGCAGGTGCATGCTCTCGGTGAAGAAGCTCGTGATGGAGGCCGAGCTTCCGCCGGCGACGCCGTCGAAGGGGCCGAAGGTCTCCGCGATCCGCGCGAGCGCCGCGAAGTGCGCCGTAATCAGCTCGCCGTTGCCCCGAATCGCGACGCAGACGCTCTTCTCCGCCGGCGGCTGGTTGGCGTCTTCGGCGCCGAGGTCGGTCGGAGTCGTCCCGTCGGAGCCAGCGTCAGGCGCGGCGTCCGTCGCGGTCGCGGTATCCGGGGAAGGGGAGAGCACATCGACCGTGTCCGCGGGCACCGAGCCCGTATCGGTGACGGCAGCCGGGGCCTGCGTTTCGGAGCCCGACTTGCAGCCCGGCAGGGTCCCCCACAGACCCGTGAACCCCAAGAGCAACACCGACCATCGCATGGGCACCTCCTGCCAGTCGCCTCGCCGTTGGGTACACCGGACTGGCGGACCGAGCAAACTTGGTCGGGCGCTCGCGCTGCCTCCTACGTCGTCAACGCCCGCCCGAGCCACGGCAGCAGCACGGCGCCGAGGTCCAGCTTCGGCCGATACCGCATGAACAGGCCGCCGAGCGCGGCGAAGGCGCGGCCGAGCAGCACGAAGTCCGCCGGGATGCGCACGGGCGTGCGGCGGGCGAGCGACAACGCGAACTGGAGCTGCGCCTCGGGATCGAGGTCGGCGAGGTCCATGGTCGTCCCTTGCCGAAAGACGGAGAGCACGAGCTCGCCGAGCTCATGGAGCCCGGAGACGTCGCCGCCGTGCTTGGCCTCGAAGCCAAGGCGCGTGAAGAGCGTCGTCATCTTGTCGAGGTCGCCCTGCAAGATCGCCATGGCCAGCTCGGCGTAGCTGCGGCGCACGTCGGGAGACCACGCACGGACGGAGCCGAAGTCCAGGATGGCGAGGCGTGGACCGTCGGCGCCGTCGACCACCAGGAAGTTCCCCGGGTGCGGATCGCCGTGGAAGAGGCCATGGCCGAGGACCTGCTCGCACGTGACATCCAGCAGCGTGCGCAGGAGCGGGTCGCGTGCCGCGGGCTCGGCGCGATCGAGCCAGTCGATGAGGCGCTCGCCGTGGATGCGCTCGAGGACCAGGACGGTGTCGGTCGACAGCTCGGGGTGCACGCCGGGCACGACCACATCGCTGCGGGCTGCGAGGCGCTCCTGGAAGGCGACGACGTGGCGCGCCTCCTGGCCGTAGTCGAGCTCCTCACGCACCGAGCGGGTAAGCTCGGTAGCCGTGGTCTCGAGGTCTAGTTCCGGGAACACGTCGCGGAAGGCCGCAGAGAGCACGCGCAACGCCGCGAGGTCGGCCTCGACGAGCGCGGCGACGCCGGGGACCTGCACCTTCACGACGACCGACCGGCCGTCGAGCAGCGTGGCCGCGTGCACCTGGGCGATCGAGGCCGCAGCGAGCGGGGCGTCGTCGAAGTTGGCAAACACGCTCGCGATGGTCTGGCCGAGCGAGGCCTCCACGTGCGCCCGAATGAGCTCCGTCGGGACGGCGGGCACCTGATCCTGGAGCCGCGACAGCGCGCGAACGTAGGGCGAGGGCAATAGATCGCCGCGCGTGGAGGCGAGCTGACCGAGCTTGAGGATGCCGCCGCGCAGCTCCACGCAGAGCGCGAACAGGCGCTCGGCGGAGCTGTGGTGCAAGGCGTCGAGCGCCTCTTCGGCGGCCTCGGCGCCCACGATCGCGGCGTGGGTCTGATGGAGCCGGTAGCGTGCGGCCAGACGCGCGGCCTCGGCG
>SXOX01000007.1 GCA_005776585.1 Pseudomonadota bacterium
GCCGGAGCCACGGCCCGGCCCGACCGGGACACCCAGCCGCTTGGCCTCCGCGATGAAGTCCCAGACGATGAGGAAGTAGCCCGGGAAGTCCATCTGTACGATGACGTCGACCTCCAGCTCGAGCCGGGCCGTGTAGGCGGCGCGGTCGTAGGCCTCCTTGCGTGCGTCCATCTCCTGAAACCGGCGCTCCAGGCCCTCACGCGCGGTCTGGCGCAAGAAGTCGGGGCGCGAGACGCCTTCGGGCACCGGGTAGTTCGGCAGAAAGGTCTTTCCGACCGGAATCTTCACGTTGCAGCGGTCGGCGATCACGGCCGCGCGATCGACGCACGCACCTGGCAGCGCCTCGCGCATGGCCGCCTCGGGCTTGAACCAGAAGCCGTTCGGGATGTCGCCTTCGATGCCCCGATAGCTCTTGTTCATCCCCACGCACAAGAGCGCCGCGTGGGCGCGCGCGTCGTCCTGCTTGAGGTAGCGCACCGCGTTGGTCGCCACGCAGCCGAGGCCCAGCTCCTCTCCGAGCGCGAGCAGCGCGTCGTTCGCCGGCGGGCACTCGGTGAAGCCGACGTCCTGCACTTCGAGGAAGAAGTGCTCGGGTCCAAACAGCGCGCGCCAGCCCTCCGCCCGCTGCCGGGCGCCGTCGAGATCGCCGCGCAGCACGGCCTGCGTCACGTCCCCGGCGAGCCCGCCCGAGAGCGCGATGAGCCCGTCGGTGTGCGCGGCGAGCAGCGCCCGATCGACCCGCGGCACGCCGTGCTGAAAACCCTCCAGGAAGCCATGCGAGACCACATGCAGCAGGTTCTGGTAGCCCGCGAGCGTCTCGCAGAGCAGCACGAGCGAGGTCGTGCGCCGATCTTTGGGGTCGGTGCGGTCCTTCTCGACGACCAGCACCTCGGCGCCGAAGATGGCCTTGACTCCCTCCTTCTCGGTGTACTTCTGGAGCTCCATCGCGCCGTAGAGCTGCCCCTTGTCGGTCATCGCCACGGCGGTCATGCCGGCCTGCTTGGCGGCTTTGACGAGGTCGGGGACCTTGATGGTGCTCTCGAGGAAGCTGTAGTGCGTGCGGACGTTGAGATGCGCGAAGGCCATGGGCGGTGCGTGTCACAGCGGCGGCGGGGGGTCAAGCGGCCCGCGCGCCGGCGGATCGATTGACGCGACCGGTGGCCCCTGCTATGCAGCGCGAATGTGGCTTGCGTATGTCGTCCTGTTCCCGGGGGTTGCCTGGGTGCTGCCCGGCTACCTCGCGAGCCGCTGGGCGCTGCCGCGGTCGACGCCGCTCGAACGCGTGGTCACGAGCGTCGTCTTCGGCATGGGCCTCGTCGTGCCCGGCGCTTACACCATCCCGTACGTCCTGCGCACGCCGCTGACGCCGCTGTGGATCCTCGGCGCGGGCCTCGTGTGCGCTGGCGCCTTCGGCGCGCTGCTCCGCTGGCGGCCCCGCGGAGAGACCCCGCCCCCCGCGGGCGAGACCCTCGGACAGTCCGCAGGTGTCGCGGCGCTGGTCGTCGCTCTCGCCGTCGGGCTCGCGCTCACCACGCAGCCGGTCTTCTCCATCGCCACGCAGCTCTGGCTCCCGTGCCCTCACCAGGCCTCGCTCTTCTTGCTCGAGGACGGCAGCGGCAGTGGCCTGACCGCGTGGGCCCACGAGTGGAGCCGCTGGGTCACCCACGTCACGGAGCACGCGCTCGAGCCGGGCTACGGCATCGCCAAGATCCTGCGCACTCAGCGCATCGGCTCGGCCGCCACGCTCGCCCAGCACACCGGCTCGCTCGGCCCGGGCGGGCTCGTGGTCGCGAGCTTCACCTACCAGTTCCTCGTCATCGGCTTTGGCGCGCTCCTGTTCTCGCGCTTCGTGCGCTCACAGGCGCTCGTCGCGGTATTTGCCCTGCTGTTCGCGCTCGGCTGTCGCTATACCGCGTTTTACATGGTCAACGAGACGGCGCTTGCCGCGGGCCTGGGCTTCGGCGTGCTGTACCTCACGCTGCGGGACCCCACGATCACGAGCGGCGCGCTCGCGGGTCTCCTCTACGCGCTCTGCGTCGCGACGCGCCCGGAGTGCATCACGTACGCTCCCGCGGCGCTCATCCTGCTCGCTCCCGGCTGGCGTCGCAGCGCGACCTTCGGCCTCGTCGCGGCGGTCTGGGCCCTCCCATGGCTCCTCACCAACTTCGAGAGCTTCGGCGACCCGTTCGTGCATCCATCACTGCAATACGCGAACCAGCCGCACCGCTTCCTCGGCGTCGACTTCGGCTTTCACCCGCTGAATTGGCCCATCTCCGACACGCTGATGCGTCCAGACCACAGCCCGTATCCCACCGTGTTTCAGCTCCCGCTCGAGCACCTCCAGGGCTTCGGCTGCGTCTTCTGGCTGACCGCGCTCACCGGCCTCTTCGCCATCGGTTGGCGCCTCCTCGTCCCGCTCGTGCTCTGGGCGCTCCCGAACTACCTCGTGCTCATCCTCATCGTCTCGCTCGACCACGAGAAGCTCAGCTACGCGCTGATGTCCTTTGGTCCGATCGCGCTGCTGTGTGGTCGCGGCGTGGCCGCGCTCGCCGGCAACGAGTTTGGTCGCGTGCGGAAGTTCGCCCTCGCTACGGTCGCCCTGGTCCTCTTCGTCGATCTCCCGGCGCTCACGCTCCCCACGCTCGACCTGCCGGTCGATCCGCGCAAGCAGTACCTGTCGCGGGCGGATCGCTTCGGTGACCAGTCGCTCGATGAGCGGCGCGCGTCGCTCGCCGAGTCGTCGCTGCTGCCCTCCTGGAGCGTCGACGACGCCGAGTTCGCGCTGCCGTGGACGTGGGGCCTGCTCACGCACTCCCGCCCGCCGCAACGCCAAGAGCCCCTCCTCGACGATCCCGTCATGGTCTGGGTCGAGAACCTGCCGTACGATCGCACCTATGACGTGCGGCTCTCCAACGAGCCACTCGTCCATCCCACGATTGGGCTCGTCGGCGATGGCTTCGTCGAGTCGGAGAAGGTCGTGGCCGTCTCGCTGCGGCTCGACGACAGCGACGGCGTCGTCCAGTTCCGCGTCGCGCGCCACGAGGGAGATGTGACCGTGGCCGTCCAGAGCGGAGGGCAGGGCGGCGGTCGCGCCCTCTACCTGAACCTGGGGCTGTTCGAAAACGGCGGACCGACGTACGGCAGCGTGGACGTCACAGTAGACGACGTACCGATTCAGCCCACGTTCTTCGTGGCTGCGCGCGGTCCGGAACGCCGCGAGACGCTCCGCCTCGTGGCCAACTTTCCGGTGCACTTCGCACCGGCCGATGACGGCTTCCGGCTTCGCGCCGAGCCGTGGCCCGAGCACCGCTGCGGCGACGCCGTTGGCGAGGGCGTGACGGCGGGGCCTGGCATGTACCACGACACGCGCGGTCGCGATCCCGCCTGGCTCTTCACCTCCAGCGTCTTTCCGCCACGTCGCGGTCCTCCGTGCGCCTCACGGAGCCCGGCCTCACGCGCGCGCTGACCCTCCAGGACGCGCACCTGCGTCACCTCGGTTCGAACGCCATACGGCGCCGAGCCGTCGCGCGACGTCGCCCGCATTCTTCTCGAGCCGCGTGGCAGGTCGGCCTCGCCCCAGATTGGTGACCATGCGCGTGAGCTTCCTTGGCTCATTGAGGAGCGACGCGGTGACGAACGAGCCGACGACTGAGAGGCGTAAGGACTGAATCACCCAGTCCGAGAAGCGCGCGTTGTACGAGTGCGAGCGGGTGAGGTCGAACTGATCGAGGAGCTCGGCCAAGAAGGCGTCCGACAGCGGTGGCAGGCGCCCGGCGGTGCGCAGCGACTCGTAGAGCGCGCTGCCCGGGTAGGGCAGATACGGAAAGTAGCTCATGTCCGCCGCGCCAGCGCTGCCGCACCGCAGCGCGAACTGCCAGGTCGCGAGGACGTCCTGAATCGTGTCATCGGGGAACAGGATGAAGTTGAGCGATACCGTGATCCCGTGCTGGGTACACGCCCGGAGCGCCGACTCCATGTGCGCGAGCCGGACGCGCTTTCGGTGTCGCGCGATGGCCTCCTCGGAGCCTGACTCCGGCGCGAAGGTGATGTGCGTGCATCCGCTGCGCGCCAGTTGGAGCGCGACCTCGTCGTCGATGGCCTCGGTGCGCGAGCCGGACGCGAGCTGATAGGTCACGCCGAGCTTCCGGGCGATGAGTTCTGCCGCAAACGCCAGCGTCCAGCGACGATCGACGATGGTCGTCAGGTCGTAGAGATCGAAGTTCGTCACGTCATGAGCAGCGACGTAGTCCGCCATCTCGTCGACCAGCGCTGAAGGCTCGCGCGCCTTCCAGCGCGTCGTCCACATCTGCGGGCTCGAGCAGAAGCTGCAGGTGTAGGGGCAGCCGCGGGTCGCCAGCAGCGGCATCGTTCGCTCACGCGAGGTGCCATGACCGAGTCGATTGGACAGATAGGCCTCGATGGGGAGGAGAGACCACGCGGGGCGCGCGATGGCCTCCAAGTCGTCGAGGCGGGCGCGCCGTGGCGTGAGGTGGAGCTCGGCCCCTCGCCGCAGCGCGAGGCCGGCGATGTCCTTCCAGGGCTGCTGCTCCGCCAGCGCGCGCCACAGGGCGACCAGCGTGTCCTCACCCTCGCCGAGCACGCAGGCCGTCACGCTCGGGCAGGTCCGCAGGACGTAGTCCCAGCATGCGGTCGCATGTTCGCCGCCAACGACGATCGGGATCGTGGGGAAGCGCCTTCGGAGCGCGTCGATCAGTCGTCGGTCGTGCGGCCAGGAGCTCGAGAACATGGAGCTGACGCCGATGAGGTCCGCGTCGCGTGGAACTTGGGCCACCGTCTCGTCGACGGAGAGTCCGATGGCCAGCGCCGCGCGATACTCCATCTGGGCCAAGCGCCGCACGAGCTGAGGCGCCTCGCCGACCGCGTCCACCACCGTGACCCGGGCGCCGGCGGCCTGGAGCGCCCCCGCGAGATACGCGACTCCGATGGGCGGCGTGACGACCGTGCTCGGCTTGAGGACCGTCGTCAGCGCCGCGGGGCGCACCAGCACGACGTGGGGACGTGTGATCACGGGCGTAGCCTAACACTTCGGTCACGCAGCCGTGCGAGGCATCGATGACAGGCTCCTACGGCACCCATCGCAGCCTCCGCTCCGCTTCACGCCACTCCACGACCAGGACGTCGCGTGGCGGGACGAAGGTCTCGGGCAGCGGATGCCAGTGCGGGTAGCCGAAGGCGTCGAGGCGGGCCTGGACGTAGCCGTCGCCCTCGGCCTTCACCCGAAAGACGGGCGACGCGTGGCCGGCGAAGACGCGTGGGATGTCGAGCATCTGATGCTCGACGAGCTCAGAGAGGATCGTCTCGCTCGAGGCCACGAGCACGATGGGTCGCCGGGTCGCGACCAGCGCCTCGACGTCGGAGAACGTCACACGGAGCTCCTGTCCGAGCCCGACGTACCAGCGCGCGTTCACGAGCTGGAGCGCCAGCAGGCCGACGAGCAGCGCCCAGGTCAGCCACTGGCGATGCCGGCTCACGACCGTCGCGACGAGCCACGCACACGCAGCCGCAGGCAAGGTGAGGTGGTACCAGCGTCGCTCGTAGGAGGCGTGGGCCACGTCGAAGACCGGGTCGCCCGTGTCGTACAACCACACGAAGGGCAGGCAGAAAACGACGACCCACGCGACGGCAGGGCCCAGCTCATGGCGTCCGAGCCAGACGACGGCGAGGCTCGCCGTGAGCGCGATGCCGAACCATCCCCACGCCCACGGGATGCCAGGGTGCACGGGGACGAAGAGATGGAATGCGACGTAGCCGATCGTCGAGACGAGGCTCTGACCGATGGGGAGCTGCGCCGTGACGTCCGTGGTGACGGCGGAGAGGACCTGCCACGCACGCACCCCGACGTAGACTCCGAGCACCAGGAGCCATGGCCAGCTCGACCGCAGCGCCGCTTGCAATGAACGCTGCCGCCACGTCGCGATCGCTAGCACGACGGGGCCGACGGCCACCGCGTTCTCGCGCGTCAAGAGCGCCGCCAGCAGCAGCGTGAGCCCCACGAAGGTCGGCCAGCCGCGCGCAAAGGCCGCGAGCGCGGCGAGGCTCAGCGCCGCGACGGGCAGCATCGTCTGGCCGCTGTGATACCAGCCGAGGGCCTCTCCTTGGAGCGGCCACACGAGGAAGGCCGCGCTCGCGATGGCGGCGGCGCGTCGTCGGCTCGGGCCGAAGAGGCCGTCGAGGAAGAGGAAGAGCATCCACGCGGCCGTGGCTCCCCAGAGCGTGTTCAGGAGCATGCGCGGCGTGGCTGCATCGCCGGCGACCAGGTGCTCGACACGCGCGAGCAGTAGCGACAAGGGGCGCACCGCGGGTGTTCCGGCGGTCTGCCGCTCGAAGAGCCGCGCGACGTCGACGGGGCTGCGCCCGAACGTCACGAGGAGCCAGTCGTCGGTGGCCAAGTAGAACGAGTCGTAGACGACGACGGCCTGGACCAGCACGACGCACGCCGTCACCCCCAGCAACCAGCGCACGTCTCGCTCGGCAACGAGCATCGGCGCACGCTACCACAGTTCCCGTGTCGCCGGCTCGCGGTGACCGCAGGTGACTTCGGAAGGCCGACGCGTCATGCTCGGTGCGTGGATTGGCTACCCGCGGCGACCGCATGGGGCTTGCTCCCGCTCGCCGTCGTGCTCGGCGTACGGCGCGCCCCGCAGGCGGCCGTGGAAGCGCCCGCGTGGCTCGGTCGCGTCGCCGTTGCCGTTGCCCTCGCGGCCCTCGGCCTCTCCGCGCTTCCGCATCTGACCTTGCCGCCGCTCACCTTCGACGACTGGTGGTACGCAGGACTCGGCGCCAAGCTCGCCGACGGCGACCTGGGCGTCTGGCGCTCGGCGTTCACCGAGCACGTTCACCCATCCGAGCCGACCGTCAGACCGCTCATCTACATCGTCCTCGGCGTGATCGCGAAGACCTGCGGGTCTGCGTGGTTGGGATGGCACCTCGTCTCCCTCGCCTTGCACCTCGGGGCCGGCGCGCTCGTGTTTCGGCTGGGCCTCCGCCTGTTCGATCATCGTCCCGCGGCCCTGCTCGGTGCCGCACTCTGGCTGGCGCACCCGATTCATGTGGAGACGATCGGCTGGTTGAGCGCGCTGGAAGGCCCGCTGCTCGCACTGTCCTACCTTGGCGCCGTCTGCGCTCACCTCGAGCGCCGGTGGCTGGTTTCGGGCGTCCTCTGCGCGCTCGCGCTCGCGACCAAGGAGGCGGCCGTAACGTTGCCTGGCGCGCTCGTGTTGGTCGATCTCGCGCGGCCCGACGTGCGACTCCGCGACCTGCCGTGGCGAGCGTACGCCATCAGCGCGGGCCTCGTCCTCGCCGCGCTGGGCTGGCGGCTCGCCTTGGCCGAGCCCGACAACGCGCGCATGGCCGCCTACCTCGCCGACCTCACGACAGCGGGAGTACCCGGCCTGGTGCACGCGCTCGTCGTCGTGGCGCCGCGTATCGTCCTGGCGCCGCTCACGACCTCCGTGGCGTCGTTCGCTCCGGTGTTCCTGGTGGTGCTCGCGCTCACGCTGTCGGTCTCAGCCGCGGTCGCGACTCGGGTGGAAGGCGCCCGAACGCCACGGCGCTGGTTGGCGTTTGCCGCGCTGTGGGCGCTCGGACTCCTCGCGCTCTCGGCTTGGGACCTGGAGGTCGCCGAAGCCCCCGGCATCGTCGGGCTCGTGCCCTCGTGGAAGCTGCGTCACGCGACCCTTGCGCTCGTCGGACCTGCGCTCGTCGCCGCGCGCCTCGCCTGCGCCATTCCCTCACGCGTTGCGATCGCAGTCGTGGGGCTCGGGCTGGTCGCCGGCGCCGGGACCCTGCTCGTCGTCGCTGCCGAGGTCCCGGCTGTCGCCGGACAGCGTGTTGTGGCGGCCGCCGGCGCGCTCGAGGCGCTCTCGGAAGTCCCCAACGCGGGCGTGCGGGTCGTCGAGCCCGAGGACCCGATCGCGAGCCTCGTCCTGTATCGGCGCCTCCTCGAAGCGCAGCGTGCGAGCGCCCCGCTCCTCATCGGCGAGCCGCGCTGCGCGTGTGCGCGCGAGGCTCTCGCTCCGCCGCTGCCCGGCGCGACGCTGCGAGCCTTCAGCGAGTGGATGCACGCGCCGCAGCGCACCCCCCCGCTCAACCCACCGGGTCTGTGCCTATGTGAGTACCGCCGTACGGACCTTCGGTGGTACGGCTGGGACGGGACCCGCTTCGTCCCAGACTAGCGTCAGACGCGCATGGTAAAGTCATTGACGACCATGGCGAAACCGCGCCCATAACGGCGCACGTCCTCCCAGTCCGAGAGCTTGCTCGGGCTGAGCCGTGACAGCAGGTACTTGGGGCGCAGATAGAAGCGCCGCGCGCTCTCGGCCACGAGTCGCTGGAGCTCAGCGCGCGTGATATCGGGCGACACATAGCTCACGTCGAACATACTCATCGTCTCGTAGCCGAGGAACCCGGGCTCGTCTTTGACCTCCCGAAAGAGCGCGGTCCCGGGAAAGGGCGTGACGGCGCAGAAGTTGGCGTAGTCGAGCTCGAGCTCCTGCGCGAACGCGATGGTGCGCAGGCCGTCTTCGTAAGACTCGCCAGGGTAGCCGAGGATGAACATACCGTAGGTGTCGATGCCCGACTCTCGGGTGATGCGGATCCCGTGCCGGATCTCGCCGAGCGTCTCCTTCTTCTGCATCCGGTCGAGCGTCTTCTGATTTCCCGACTCGATCCCGAACAGGAGACGCCAACACCCGGCGCGGCGCATGAGCCGGAGGAGCTCCGGCGTGACGGAGTCGGCGCGCGCATTGGCCGACCAGGAGATGACGACGCCGCGCCGCAACAGCAGCTCGCAGAACTCGACGACGCGGCGCTTCTTGAGCGTGAACGTGTCGTCATAGAACACGACCTCGCGGACTCCGTACTGCTGCTGGAGGTGCACGATCTCATCGACGAGGCTCTCCGGACTGCGAATGCGTGTCAGCACCTCCGTATGGCAAAACGTGCATTTGTACGGACAGCCTCGGCTACCGATAATCGCCGTGAAGGGCAGCTTTCGATAATAGAAGGGGCTCGGACGATAGTCGTTCAAATCGATGAGGGAGCGATCGGCAAAGGGCATGTCGTCGATCTCTCGAATGGGCGCCCGCTCCGGTCCGGTCCACTCCGGTGTGATGACACCGTGGATCCCACTCAGGTCGCGCGTCCCTTGGGCGAGCCGGTCGACGATCTCGACGAACGTCTCCTCGCCGTCTCCGTGGACGAGCGCGTCGAAGACCGGCGCGCTTGCCAGCGCCGCAGCGCCGAGCGCGTTGGCGTGAGCTCCTCCGACGACGATGAAGGTGTCCGGAAGAGCCTGCCGAATGGCGGTGGCGGTCGCGACGGCCTTGTCCCAGTGGTAGCTCACGGCCGTCATGCCGACGACCCGAATGTCCTCGCGCCGCAGGTGCTCGACCATGGTCGCGGGATCGTGAAAGAAGCCGTCGCGGAAGCTCACCTCGTGGCCCGCGCGCTTGAGGTAGGCGGACAAGTAGAGCAGCCCGTACGGTGGTTGCACGCCTAGGATGGGCTTCTCGTCTCCCAGCCACGACCAGAGCTTGTGACGCCGACGATAGCGCTCCGGGAGAATCGTGTGCAGAGGAACCGAAGGCGAGGCCAGGAGTACCTTCACCCGAGCGACGCTACACGTCGGCACCCTGCGAAGCAAGGCATTCGCGCCGCGACGCCCGCCTGGCGTCGCCTTGCCTCGTCTCGTCGGCGCGTCTCGACCTTGACCATCAGGTCAGCGCCCGCGTACGCTCCTTGCGTGACGTGGCCAGGACCAGTGACGACACCCGCGGTGCTTCGCGCCACCCCCGCACGTACGGCAGGATTGGGCACGGCGTGACCGGCGTCATTCGGGGTCTCCTGCTGTTGCTGCCCATCGTTGCCTGCACTCGCGCGGGCTCGGTGCGCTACGTCACCGTTCCGACCACGAGCGAAGACGTCGAGGGTCCACTCGGCGACGATGGACAGCCTCCGGATGGCGTCAATCTCTTTGGCTTCGACCCCACGCCGTGGAAAGAGGTCGGCAATCCTACGCACGTGTCGTTCTCGGCGCTGGCCTTCACCGACGTCACTGCCGCAGTCGGCCTGCCGACGGAGCTGGCGAACTCCGCGCTGTTCGTCGATTTCGACCAAGATGGCTGGGTCGACGTCGCCGGAGTCGGCGATCGCGGTATCGCGCTGTACCGGAACACGGGGGTCAAGTTCATCAACGTGACCTTCACCGTTGGCGGGGTGGCGCTCGCGCACCTCCCGGACGCCGCGACGCTCCTCTTTGGCGATGTCGACAACGACGGCGATCTGGACCTGTATGCCGCGACGCGCACGGGTCCTGGGCTGCTGTTTCTGGCGCAAGGGAACTATCGCCTGGTCCCGAGTGAAGGTGCGGTCCCTGCGCGAACGGACCCTGGAGGAGTCAACTTCGTCGACGTCGATCGCGATGGCAACATCGATCTCTACGTAACGGGCGCGCGGCGCAACGCTGGCGTCGGCAGCGCCTTCCCTCCCGGCGAGCAAGGAGGGCCCAGCGCGCTCTTTCGCAACAACGGTGACGGCACGTTCTCCGACGTCACGGCACTCTGGGGCGCCGAGGCGGGCAGTCGCTCGGAGTCGTTCGGCGCCGTGTTTGCCGATTTCGATCAGGACGGTGATCCCGACGCCCTCGTCGTGCGAGACCTCCAGCCGGATCACTTCTATCTGAACCACGGCGATCACTTCGAGGATCGCACCGAGACCGCCGTCGGTGGTCAAAGCACGACGCTGATGGGCCTCGCCGTGGGCGACTACGACGGGGACGGGCTGCTCGATATGTACGGCACGCAGTTCGGCCCCGACTATCTCTACCGTGGGCTCGGCAAGGCGACGTTCAAGAATGTCTGGCCGGCCGTGCTCGATGGCAATGACACGACCGACATGCCGCTGGGCTGGGGTTGTGCTTTCGCGGATATCGACAATGACGGCGATCAGGACATCGTGGTCGCTTCGAGCTACGACCAGAAAGACCTGTCCAACCCCAACGCGTCGCCGCGCGAGGGAGGCATGCAGCTCTTCGAGAATCTGGGCACCGGCCGCTTCCGGGACGCCTCGGAGGAGTCGCGCCTCGCGCTTCCGGTCAACGCCTACTCGCTGAGCGTCGGAGACGTGGACCGCGACGGCGATCTCGACGTCCTCGTGTCATCCGACCGGATCTCCGACCCGTTGGTGACGCCGCTGCCCGACGGCGTCCTGAGGATGGGGATGCGCCTGCTGCGCAACGACAGCGGGCGCGCTGCCACAAATCGCTTCCTGGAGCTTCAGCTGTCGATGCCGACCAATCGCCAGGCTATCGGTGCCACCGTCGAGGTCGTCGCCGGGGCGGTACGCACCTCGCGTGTGGTGACCGCCGGCGAGAGCTACCGGTCGCAGCTCCCCTACGTGCTGCACTTCGGCCTCGGAGCCTCGCCGGTCGCCGATCTCGTGACCGTGCGGTGGCCCGACGGCGCCGTGCAGCGCGTCCACGCCTTGAAGGCCGGCTATCATCGACTCACGCCGTTTACTGGAGACTGTTGCGGGGGAATCGACTGCCCCGGAGTCGCCACGGCGTGCCCCACGCTGCCGGAGCGCGAGCCGTTGAGCGTGACGCGACGGCGCCCCTGAGCGCAGCCACTCGGTCGCGTGTCACTTCTTGAGCGAGCCCTTGACCCCGCCGACGAGCTCGAGCACCTCCGCCGCGGACTTGACTGCAAAGCGCGCCGCGCTGCCGACGCGCACGTGGACGTGGCTGTCGTGCCCGGGCGCCAGATGGATCGCGCGCCACGCCGGATGCGACGGTGGCGCGACGTGTGCGGCCTTCATGGCGCGCACGATGCGGCGATCGACGAACAGCGCCTTCATCGGGATGGCCAGCCGGCGCGCGGCCTCGTCGAGCGCGGAGAGCCAAGTGAAGCTCTGCTTTGGATTCAGGTGCCAACCGCCGCCCTCGAACGGATGCGCGTTGTCGACCGTGATGTAGGACAAATCCGCGTCGAAGCCCGCCAGATGGCTCACGTGGTGGGCCTCGTAGTGTCCCACGTGGCGATCGACGCGCACGCCGGCCTCGCCGTCGTCGGAGAACACGTAGCGCTCCTCATCGATGAGGCTCGTGGGCTTCTTCGGGTCGATGCGGGCCTCGCGCACCAGGAGCAGGGTCTGCGCCGAGAGCGTGTCTGTGCGAACGCCATCGCGAAAAATCACCTCCACGAAGCGCTTGCCGACCTTGTCGCGCCAGCGCCCGCGTCGCACCTTGACCACGCGCCCGTCGTCGAGCGTGTGCTTCACGACATCCCGCAGCACGATGGCGCGGCGGTCGGCGAGCCGCTTCCGCGTGCGGTCCATCAGTCGCTCGATGCTCCCTTGGCCGAGGCGGTGACCCTCGTCGAAGCGCCGGATTTCGACGCGCACGGCGCCCTCGACCGTGAGCCCGGTCAGGCGATGCTCGACCCAGACCGGACCCAGATCGTCGGCAAAGCGGGGCCACTCGTCGACGAAGAGCTCGGGCGGCTCGGGATCGAACGTCGTCGCGGCGCCGCCAACCCAGCGCGCGCGCGCCAAGAGTGCCTTCTTGTCCTCGCCATCGACGAAAGTCACCGTGGTCCCGAACTTGATCTGGCCACAGCCGGGCTGCGCGATGTCCCCAATCGTCACGACCGCCCCGGGCGCGCGCTCGCTCAGCAGTCGCCCTGCGAGCGCCATGACCGCCAGCAGCTCCGGCCGTGCGACCACGCGACCGCGCCACGTGTCGCGCATCGCGTAGGGAAGCTCGGGTGCAGCGCGCAGCAGGTCCAGGACCGAGAGCGCATCGGTGCAGCGCGCGCGCTCGAGCTGGAGCTCCCCCAAGCGTACGGCCTGCGCCGTCGGATCGTCCGCCAGCTCCTTGACCTCTTCCCATTGAGACTGGATCGTCGCTCCGCCCCGGTCGACGAGCTTCGGGAGATCGAAGGGCGCTGCCGGTGGCGCGCTCAGGACGAGGCTGATGAGGGCGGGGAGGAGACCGCTCACGCGTCGTATCCGAGCTCCCTCGAGCCGATGACGTAGACAGTCTGGCAAAATTCGCACGTGACCGACTCGGTGGCACCCTCGCGGATGGCTGCGATCGCCTCTGCTCCGAGCAATCGGACGGCATCGACCGCGACGTCCACCGAGCAGCGACAGCGGTACGTAACCGGATCGTCGCCCAGATGATGCAGCGACAGATCGCGAAACAGCGCCAGCGTGGCGTCGTAAGGGTGGTCGCCGGCGGCGACCAGATCCTCGAAGCGCGCCCGCTCGAGGCAGCGGGTCAGCGCCGCAAGGTCCTCGCGTCGTGCGTCTGGGAGAGCCTGGATGATGAGGCCGGCCGCGCGCTCGATGCCACCCTGAGGGTCCGGGATCGTGACCAGCGCGTAGAAGGTGAGCACCTGCTCGGACTCCAAGCAGTAGCGCTGGAGCGACTCGGCGACTGAGCTGTCGCCCGGAGGGATGGGTACCGCGCTCTGATAGAGGTCGCCCCCGCGCGCGGGCTGACGCGAGACCTGGAGCAGCCCGCCGCGCTGGAGATCCAGGTACGGCCCGTGCTCGGCGCGTGGATGCTCGACCCGGCCCCGGACGAAGCCGCCGGGCCACACGTCGGCGAGCAAGCTGCCAACGGTCCCCGAGTGAGACAGGCTGCACTGGATGCGGTCGATGGGGGCCTGTGCCAGCTCGAGCAGCAACGTGCCCGTCAGGAGGTCGCCGTAGAGTGACGTCACCTCGGGCGCCGTCTGTGCGTGGCGCGCGGCCTCGCCGACCATCGCGGTCGTGTGAGCGACCAGGAAGCGAAACGCCCCATCGGGCATCATGAAGCGGCGGACACCATCGGGCCAGGGGGGCGACATCATGGCGCGCAAGGTGGCGCGGACGCAGGCAGTCGTCAAGGCGCTGGGCAACCACGCGTGCCTGTGCATAAGCTCTGGGCTCGTGACGCGCCTTCGCCTTCTCCTCCTGATGCTGCTGTTGACGGGCTGTCTCGCCGGGCCCATCGGGTTGGGGCCGCTCGCGGCGCCGACCGGATCGGAGCTCATGGGTTACAGGCGCTCCGCCTTGTCGTATACGGGCGAGCTCGACGGCGCGCTTCACCTCGAGCCGGGCGGGACCGTCGGCGGCGCGTTTCAAGCCCGCACCTCGGCGACGTTCCGTGTGGCGCGCTGGTTTGGCGCGGGTCTCGGGTTCGTTCTTACCGGCATGCGCGATGCTCAGAACCCGGCGCTCTCCAAGGTCCAGGGCCAGACCGTCGCGTGGGGTGGCTTCCCCTACCTGTCGTCTGCCTTCTTCATCGGACCCGTCCACATCCGCCTCGTCCTGTTTGGCATTGGCGGAGGCGGACCGAGCATCGGTGGGGGCTTCGGCTGGGTCGGAGGCAGCATCGGGTGGCACGGCGAGCGCGTCCAGCTCTGGGTCGGGGCTACCGCCTACGGCTCATTTGCGAGTACAGGCCACGGAGAATACTCCGCCCGCATCGTCGAGGCGCCGATCGGGGTGGCGTGGTCGTTGCCCGTGGGAGGCAACACCGAGATCGGGATGACGCTCGAGGGCGTCTACCGGCACGTCCGCGCGAGCTTCGCGAGCGTTGGGTCGGAGAGCCACGGCTCGGCCGTGCTGCTCGGCATCATCGTCCGCGGGACGTCCGACTCAGCGAAGTGATGCAGCGACGGCAAGGGCCGCTTCGGCCGCATTGTCCACCACCGGAGCGCCGTGGCCCGGGACGATTCGGGCGAGGTTGACGGGGGCGCTCAGTCGCTCTCTCAAGGCCGTGCGTGCGCCGCCCTTGACGAGCAGCAGCTTCCCGAGCGGCGTGACCTTGAGCCCGCCCGTCGCCCCCATGACGCGACCATAGAGCCACCAGAAGAAGCCCCGCTGGTGCTCCAGGTTGAACAGCGCATCGCCAAAAACCGCAGTCACGCCGTCGGAGGACCGCACCAGCATCACGCCCTCGGCGCCCTGGGTGTCCTCGGCTCCGAAGCGCTCGAGCCGCACGCTCGTGTCACCGGGGCACGGCTCCGGCCGCTCGTCGTAGGTGGCATCTACCTGGACCTTCTGCGTGACCCGCTTCCGAGACCCGGTGGGGCACAGCACGACGATGTCCGGATAGCGGGCCTTGTACCGCGCCGCGTCGAGGCGGTGCCATCCGTTGGGCACAATCAGATAGGCCGGTCGCCCGAGCGCCTCAAGCGCCGCCATGCCGGCGTCATCGAGCGCCACGCCGTTGTGCAGCACGAGCTCGCCGTTCTTGAGCCGCGCGACCGTCATGGCCCGACGCAGCTTCATCCCCGGCAGATCGCCCTCCACCCACCACAGGTTCTCCGCCAGCTGGCGTATCGGATCGTGCGGCAGGACTCGCCAGTCGGTGTCGGTCGGTCGCGTCATGGTCGTGTCCTAGTCGAGATCGAGCACTGTGGCTGTCGTCGTTGCGGTCGCTGCCCGGGCAAGCCATTGATCGACGAGCGCATCATCAGTCGCCGCAAGGATGCGCTCGCGTTCGGCGTCGGTGATGGTCAGTCCGCGGGCTGACAGGACCGTCAATAGGCTCGCGACTCGCCCTTCGACTCGCCCTTCGACTCGCCCTATCTTGATCAGCTTCTTCAACAGTGGCGACTTGATCTTATAGTCGTGTGGAATCATGACCGCCTCCAACGCGTGACGTGCGGCGGCGCTGAGGCCGTCCAGCAGCAAGACATGATAAGTGCGCACCCTCTCGTCGTCGAGGGCGTCCACCGCGTCCAACGCGGCGAGCAGCACGGCCAGGCCGTTCACCGAGTTCCGATACGTCAATGCGGAGAGCACGGCGAGCTCGGGCATGGCGTTTGCTTGCTCGGGCGACTCGATCCGCGGGATGCAGTCAGGTCCAAGTACCAACATGCGAAACGCGTTGTTGGGTGCACCAGTCGCAATCGGGCGCCGGGCCCACACTGCCACCGGCCTCTTTGGGCACACCATGAGCACGGCGACCGGACAGCGGTGGCGCAAGCGGAGGCTCATCGCGTAGTAAGGCACCACCCAGGGCTTGTCTGCATCACGCCGCAGCTGGACCTCGACGCCGAGGGCGTAGACCGGCTGGGCATCGCGCAGCAGGAGCACGAGGTCCAGGTGATGTTCGGTCGGGATCAGCGCCGCCAGGGTCGCGTCGACGATCTCGACCGACGTGTAGTCGGGTAGGTCCACGCCGAGCGACTCGCGCACGAGGCGCGGCGCGAGCTCAGGGCAGCTCCGGAACAGCTCGGCAATCTGGCTGTGCGAGAGGCTAGGCATGGCTGGAGCGGCGGGCACGGGGCGTGCCAAGCCCATTGGGGCTCGCCGTCGCTGATTCGATACTGCCGGTCTCACGGGACCGGTGCCATTGTGGGACCAAGCGGTGCCATCGTAGCACGTGCGCCGTAAAACACTCGTTGGTGTGATTGACGTACCAGTTCCGTCGGAGCTACCGTGCATTGTCAAGTTACCAAGGCTGAAGGCTCCCATGGCTCGTGTGGTCCCGTCCCTTGCTCTCTCGTTCGTCATGGCGTGCACCGCAGCGACCGAGACCCCTCCGTCGGTGTGCGCGGGCGTCACCTGCTCCGGCCACGGGACCTGCGTCGAGGGCGGGTCAGGGCCCGTATGCCTTTGCGACACCGGCTACCGCGCGGCTGGCAGTGCCTGTGAGGTGGCCCCCGCAGCGACCGACCCCTGCGCGGGCGACAGTTGCGGCGCGAGCGTTACCCTGGCCGATGTCGGCTGGTACGTGGGCAACTCCGCCTCCAAGACGCACGCTACCGCGCTGCTCGAGCCCAACGCATGGGGACTCCACGACGTGCACGGCAATGTCTGGGAGTGGTGTCAGGATTGGTACCTGGGCACCTACTACACGCTGTTCAAAGGGCTCGACCCCCTCGGGCCCGGGACTGGGTCGGACCGGGCATTTCGGGGCGGCAGTTGGAGTAGCTCCCCCGCGTCCGCTCGCTCATCAAATCGTGACTGCGGTCAGTCCACGGGCAGTACGTTGCGGGGACCAAACTTTCGAAGCAACGACCATGGTTTCCGCCCCGCGAGGTCCCTCCCTTAGCCCTCTTACTCTTTGACACTTGACTCGCATCGCCGCGCCAAGCGGCCCTGACGGGTCCAGGGCGGAGCCCTGATCGGATTCTTCTGGAGAACGAATGAAAACAAAGGTCTTCTCACTCAGCGAGGCGGCTCGAAGCCGCCCACCGCCGAGTCAATCGCTGCGCTCGGGAACGGGCGTCCCCCGCCCGCTCACCCCTCCGCGAACACCACGCGCACCTGCTTGCCATCGAACGCTGCGGCCATGAGCCGCACGGGGCTCGCGCCCGCCTGCCGCAACCGCGCCGCGTAGTCCATGGTGCGGAGCTGCTCGAGCGCGCCGTCGAGCGCCTCGACGCCGCCGACCTTGAGCTCCATGACCACGCCCGGTAGCCCGGCCCGGCGCGGCGTGATGAGCACGTCGGCGCGGCCGAGGCCGGTCTCCACCTCGGTGGCCACGAGGTGGGTGTCTTCGACCACGATGAGCAATCCGGCCACAAACGCCTGATACAGTCGCTCGGGCGCCGGCCGCCCCAGCAGATGGTAGGACACCGAGTCCTTCAATAACGTGCCCAGCAGCAATTCGACGGCTTCGGCCTGGCCGCCGAGGATGGCCCTGGCGAGCGGGTCGCCCTGGCGCGCCGAGCTGACGCGACCGCGCACCAGGCGTCGCAGCTCCCACAGGGTCTCGCCATTGGGCACGCGCACCGTCGCCTCGAGGCCATAGGACGTGAGCTGCCTGTGGTCGACGCGCAGGTAGCCTGCCAGCACGAGAAACGACAGCAGAGCCTCCGGGCGCTGCCGCACGTCACGCAGCACCGTGTGCTCGTCGATAGCGGCAGTGACCGCCTGGCCTTGCAAGAGGGTCTCGAGCGTGGCCGAAGCCAGCACGGCATGGTCGGTGAGCAGGTCGCGGATGAGCGTGTTGTCACTGGTGTTGGTCCAGTAGGGGCACACCCCGTGCGCCGGGTCGGCGAGGCACTGGGTCAGCGACCAAGGCGTGTAGAGGTCGAGGCCTCCCAAGCGATATCCATTGTACATGGCCTTGATCGCGTCACGGGTGGCCTGATCGAACCCGGCCAGGTCACTCAGCGCATCGACCTCGGCCTGTGTAAACCCGAACGCGTCGGCGTAGTCGGTGCGGCCGGTGAGCATCGAAACCACAGACAGGTGGTTGAGCCCCGAAAACACGCTCTCCTTGGCCACCCGCAAGATGCCGGTCATGACGGAACGCTCGACGTGGGGGTTGTCCTTGAGTCCGGCGCCAAAGAAGGGCCGGAAGAAGTCGATCGCGTCGTCGAAGTAGCCGTGCTCGAAGGCGACGTGAATGGGCGTATCGTACTCGTCGATGAGTACGATGGGCTTGCGGCCGGTCGCCTGGTGCAGCGCGTGCGAGAGCTTGAGTAGCCACCGTGAAGCCGTCGCGGGCTCAGCGCCCGTGTTCAGCTCTCCACCCGCGCCGGCCAAGGCGACCTCATGACGCTGAGCCTCCTCGGCAAGCACCTCGCGCAGGTTGAGCCACGCCGCGCTCCAGGTCTTGGCCTTGATGTCCTTGAACGACAACCAGATGACCGGGTGCGCCTGAAAGTGCCGCCACACGGCGTCACCCGCTCGCTCGATGGCCAGCCCTGCAAACGCGGCCCGCGCGACCTCAGCGGCGGTGCCTTGCGCTGGCTCGACGAACGCGCGCAGCGTGGTCATGTTGAGCGTCTTGCCAAAGCGCCGTGGACGGCAGAAGAGCTGCGCCTCCGACGTGTCAGCAAGCACGCGAGCGACGAACGCAGCGGTCTTGTCGACATAGAGCGCACCCTTGCCGCGGAGCGTGAGGAAGTCGGAGGTCGCTGTGGCGATGGGCGGCAACATGGCGTCAGAATGACACAGGCTGCGTGCGCGGGCGAGGCGCCGTCGAGCTGGACCCGCCTACCGCGCTCCTGCGAAGTACGCGCGCATTGGCGTAAAATAGTAGTCCCGCCACCCCTGCTCATACCGTGGGCCGTCGCCCTCGGGGAGCTCGGTGTGCACGAGCGTCACGACACACCCGGCGTTCGTGTCCTCGAGCACGACCTCGACCTGTGAGTCGGGCGCATCCGGGGCGAACTCGCTCGTGCGCCACGTCATCACGATCCGGCGCTCCGGTTCGAGCGCGACGAACGTGCCCTCGATGTAGCCGTCCCACGCGGAGTGCTGCCCGCCTTCGCTTGCGTCGAGGTCCGCGTCCGCGCCGGTCATCGCCGTGTGGCCTTCGCTGGAGAGCCACGTGTCGTAGATCGCTTGCGCGGTCGCCGGCAGTGTCTCCGCGAGATCGATCCGGTCGCAGACCCGCTCGTTCACCGGCGCACGACCTTGTTGATCTCGGTGCCGGCGAAGAACCAGCTCGTCTCGAACGCGGCCGTCTCCGGCGCGTCCGAGCCATGTGCCGTGTTCTCCCCAATCGACTGCGCAAAGTCCGCGCGAATCGTGCCCGGCGCGGCGTTCTTGGGATCGGTCGCGCCCATGATGTCCCGGTTCCTGGCAATGGCGTTCTCGCCCTCGAGGATCATGAGCACGCACGGCCCCGAGGTCATGAAGTCCACCAGCTCACCGAAGAACTTGCGCTCGCGGTGGACGTAGTAAAACCCCTCCGCCTCCGCCCGCGACAGCGTCTTCATCTTCATGGCCACGACGTTGAGTCCGGCCTTCTCGAAGCGGGAAACACAGTCACCGATATGACCGTTCCACACGCCGTCCGGCTTGACGATGCTGAGAGTGCGCTCGATTGCCATTGTCTTCTTCCCTTCGTGTCCTAAGCCTTGATGCCGCGCTTGGCGAGCAGGTCCTTCATGGTGCTGCCCATGTCCGACGGGGTCGGCGCCATCGCGACGCCCGCGGCGGTCATGGCCTTGATCTTGTCTTGCGCCGTGCCCGTGCCACCCGAGATGATGGCGCCCGCGTGGCCCATGCGGCGACCCGGTGGCGCCGTGGTGCCGGCGATGAAGCCGACGACGGGCTTGGTCACATGCTCGGCGATGAAGCGGGCCGCGAGCTCCTCGGCGCTGCCGCCGATCTCGCCAATCATGATGATGCCGCGCGTCTCGGGATCGTTCTGGAAGCCCTGGAGCGCGTCGATGAAGTTGGTCCCGTTCACGGGGTCTCCGCCGATGCCGATGCACGTGGACTGACCGATGCCGAGCGCCGAGAGCTGTCCGACGGCCTCGTAGGTCAGCGTGCCGGAGCGGCTGACGACGCCGATGTGCCCCGTCTTGTGGATGTGGCCC
>SXOX01000052.1 GCA_005776585.1 Pseudomonadota bacterium
CGTGCTCGACGGGGCCATCCTGGTCCTGTGCGCCGTGGCCGGCGTGCAGAGCCAGTCGCTCACCGTCGACCGTCAGATGCGGCGCTACAAGGTTCCGCGTATCGCGTTCGTCAACAAGTGCGACCGCACGGGCGCCAACCCGCTGCGCGTTCGGGATCAGCTCCGGGAGAAGCTCGGGCACAACCCCATCCTGCTCCAGCTGCCCATCGGGCTCGAGGACAAATTCGAGGGGGTCGTCGATCTCATCGAGATGAAGGCGTATCGCTTCTCGGGCGCCAACGGCGAGATCATCTCCGTCTCGGACATCCCGGCGGACATGCAGGCCGAGGCCGAGGCTGCCCGCGAAGAGCTGCTCGACCAAGCCTCGATGTTCTCCGATGAGCTGATGGAGGCCATCCTCGAAGATCGCGTCACCGTCGACCTCATTCGCCAGGCGGTCCGCAAAGGCGCGCTCGAGCTCAAGCTCACGCCCGTCATGATGGGCTCGGCCTACAAGAACAAGGCCGTGCAACGGCTGCTGGACGGCGTGATTCACTATCTGCCGTGCCCGACGGACGTCGTCAACGAGGCCCTCGATCTGGACAAGGACGGCGCCGGCGTCGTCGTCTCGAGCGATGAGACCAAGCCGTTCGTCGGCTATGCGTTCAAGCTCGAAGACGGGCGCTATGGCCAGCTCACCTACATCCGCGTCTACCAGGGCACGATGAAGCGTGACGACACGATCATCAACATGCGTACCGGTCGTAAGGTCCGCCTCGGTCGGCTCGTGCGTATGCACTCCGATGAGATGGAGGACATCACGGGTACCACTGCTGGTGACATCGTGGCAATGTTTGGCATTGATTGCAATACTGGAGATACATTTACTGACGGCTCGGTGAGCTGGACGATGACGTCCATGCATGTGCCCGAGCCGGTGATCTCGCTGTCCATCAGGCCAACGGACCAGAAGAGCGAGGTCAACATGTCGAAGGCGCTCCAGCGCTTCACGAAGGAGGACCCGACCTTTCGGGTGCACGTCGACCAGGACTCCGGCGAGACGGTCGTCTCGGGCATGGGCGAGCTCCACCTCGACGTCTACATCGAGCGCATGAAGCGCGAGTATGGTGCCATCGTCATCAGCTCCCCTCCGCAGGTGGCCTACCGCGAGACCATCACGCAACAACATTCCTTCAACTACACGCACAATAAGCAGACCGGCGGTTCCGGCCAGTTCGGCAAGGTCGCCGGCTACATCGAGCCTGGAGAGGAAGAGTTCGAGTTCGTCGATGAGATCGTGGGCGGCTCCATTCCGCGCCAGTTCATCGGACCCTGCGAGAAGGGCTTCCGCTCCATGCTGGAGAAGGGTCGGCTGATCGGCCACCCGGTCGTCAATGTACGGGTCGTACTCAACGACGGCGGCTTTCACGCGGTCGATTCGTCGGACATCGCGTTCCAAGAGGCAGCCCGCGGTGCATGGCGTGAGGCCTACGACCGCGCCCGACCCAAGGTGCTCGAGCCCGTCATGAAGGTCGTGGCAGAAACGCCGTCAGATTTTTCGGGTAACGTGCTGGGCACGCTGATGCAGCGCCGCGGCATGATCATCGGCTCGCAGGAGGAGGGCGGCATGTCGCGCATCGAGGCCGAGGTGCCACTCTCAGAGATGTTTGGCTACGCAACCGTGCTACGCTCGAACACGCAAGGGAAGGCCGAGTTCACCATGGAGTTCTCGCGCTACCTTCAGGTGCCCGAGAGCATCGCAGCGGAGCTCATCGCCAAAGCCCAGGCCGAGCAGGGCAAGAAGTAAGGGGTGCCGTCATGTACACGAAAGACGTCAACGCACAGAGCCCCCTCCGCATCCTGGAGGAGTCCATTCACGGTGGCCTCGGACGCGGCAACCTCGGCGTCATCATGGCGCGCGCGGGCGTGGGCCGCACGTCCTGCCTCGTCCAGATCGCGTTGGACGACCTGGTCCGCGGTCGCAAGGTGATCCACCTCGCGCTGGGCCAGTCGGTCGACCACGTGCATGCGCACTACGACGCCCTGGTCGAGGACTTCGTCGCCTTCGCCGAAGCCGATGACCGCGATCAGGTCAAGGCGGCCGTCGCCAAGAACCGCATCATCCAGTCGTATGCGGACGGGCAGCTCGGCATCGAGCGGCTCGAGCAGACCATCGCGCTCTACGAGAAGCACCTGGCCTTCAAGCCCGACGCCATCCTCATCGACGGCTTCGAGTGGGAGAGCGATCGCGCCCTCGTCGGCCAGAGCATCGCGGCGTTCAAGGCCGTGGCCAAGCGCCTGGACGCGGAGCTGTGGATGTCCGCACAGACGCATCGCGAGATCACGGGGCCACACCCGATGGCGCTCACCGCTCCGTGCGACGTACATACGGCGCACATCGACGTGGCCATCTTCCTCGAGCCGCACGGTGACCACATCTGGGTACGGCTGCTCAAGGATCACGACGACACGACCGCCCGCGACACGCGCCTGCGCCTGCGTCCGGACACGTTGCGGCTCGTCACCGACGAGGAGGATGAGCGTCCGGCCCCGTCGTTTCCGCCCTCTGCGTACACCGTTCTCTCCGGCGCGGCCATCGGCGCCGAGGCCGAGTTCGGGGCGTGTGCCGAGCGCTGGGGCGTCCAAGAGGTCAACTTCAGCTTCGCCGGTCGCGGCGAGGTGGCCCGCACGCGCGGCCTGGTCCAGCTCACCGACAGCGAGCTCGAGCAAGGCGCGGTCAACGACGCCTATCTCATCGCGCACATGCATCGCTCCTACCCGAACACGCCGCTGTTCCGCAAGGTGCTCCAGTCCATCTGGCACCAGGTCAACACGGCGGGCGAGGTCTTCGTCGTCGGACTGATTCAGCCGGATCAGACCGTCAAGGGAGGCACCGGCTGGGCCGCGGAGCTGGGTCGCCGCATCGAGAAGTCGGTCTACTGCTTCGATCAGGAGCGCCGCGCGTGGTTTGCGTGGCGGGACGGCGCCTGGGCCGAGGTGGAGACGCCGAAGATCACCCGCCTGCGCTTTGCTGGCACGGGGACGCGCTTCCTCTCCGACGCGGGCCGCACGGCCATCCGCGAGCTCTTCGAGAAGAGCTTCGGACCTGCACCCCAGGCGTGAATTGGCGCGCGCAGGCGGAATGGCCGTTGACAGCTCACCGCGGCGCCCCTAATATCCGCCCCCGCATGTGGCACCGGCCGCACGCTTGGCTGCTTTGGCTCCTGCTCCTCGGGGCGGGCTCCGCGGCCGCTGAAAATCTGTTCGGACTTCCGCTACCGGCGCGAACCAAGCGTAATCCTGACGAGCGCTTGGAGGTGCGTGGCACCTATGAAGCCACGGTCTCCTTCTTCGAGCGGCACTTTGCCAAGGCAAAGCTCGCCGTCACGAGCGAGGAGAGAGTGCACCGGGTCAGCGTGAAGTTCACTCACTTCGAGAGCCAGGACTCGACCACGGAGTGGCACCACGTCAACGTGAGCCAGTACGATGGCAAAGTCTACGTAGTCATTCTTCCTAGGGTTCGGCCCTCGCCGTGAGCGTACTCGGGGATCGTCTAACGGCAGGACAACGGGCTCTGAACTCGTTTGTCTAGGTTCGAATCCTAGTCCCCGAAAGCATGGCCCGTTAGTCTAGCGGTCAGGACGCCGGCCTCTCACGCCGGAATCAGGGGTTCGATTCCCCTACGGGCTACTTTCAAATGTAATTCTGCCGACGTATCGAGCCGATGTCCCGCAAGGGCGTCGGCTCGATGCGTTTTGGCCTTCCGAAGAATCCTTGCGATGGCGTGGGCAGCGTCAGTGCCGCGGCGCACGCGGACCCGTCTTCAGCTCGCGAAATGCCACACTGTCAGCCCGACGACGCCAGCGACGAAGAGCGCAAGGGTGATCCACAGCGGGGCCCGCGAGCGCTTGGGTGGCGCAGCATCACGCGGCTGACGCATCTCCATGAGGAGGTCGTCGATGTTCTCGATGATGGCGGTGCGCGCCTCGGCGCGACTGCGCACCTCCTCGAGCTCGATGACGGGCTCGGGGACGAGGTTGGGCGCGCGACGTCGGCCCGTGACCGGAACAATCGACGCCGGAGAGGCCTGCACGGCGGGAGCGACCGGGGGCGTGATAGCGACAGCGACAGCGGGAGAAACCACGCGAGGGTCCGGCGGAGCGACTGGCCGAGCCGCCGCGAGGATCTCGGGCGTGGCGGGCGGGATGAAGTCGACCTCCGTGTCCGACGCGGGCGAAGCGACCAAGGGTGCGCTGTCGGGCGATGACGCAGGCGGTGTCGCGCTCCGCGGGAGGTCGGGCAGACTGACAGTCGCCTCGCTCCTTGGGATCTTCCGCAGGACCTCCAGAAACCCGCCGGCGTCCTGAGGGCGCTGCGTCGGGTCCTTGCTCATCGCGCGCGCGACGGCGTCGGCGAGCCCCGGTCCCAGGTCGGGTCGCACAGCGAGGATCTGGGGCACCGGGTGGGTGATGTGCTTGACCATGACCTGCAGCGCGGTATCGCCGATGTACGGCGGCTCACCGGCGAGGAGCTCGTACAGGATGCAGCCCAAGGCGTAGACGTCGGTCGCCGCGGTGGGCGTCTGAGCGCGCGCCTGCTCGGGCGCCATGTAGTCCGGCGTGCCCAGAGTCGTGCCCTCGACGGTCAGCGGACGTGCACGATTGATGTCGTCGGTCACGGCGACGCGAGCCACGCCGAAGTCGATGACTTTGACGAAGTCTTTCTGGCCGATGATCTCGACGAGGAAGACGTTGGAAGGCTTGAGATCGCGATGGACGATGCCGTGTTGATGCGCCTCGGCGAGCGACATGCAGACCTGGCTCAAGATGTGGATCGCGCGTCCGGCCGAGAGGCGCGTCTCGTCGCGCAACAGATGGTCGAGCGTCCGACCGGTCAGCAACTCGGTCACGATGTAGGGGCGCTTGTCGTCGGTCCAGCCAAAGTCGACGACCTGGACCGTGTTCGGGTGGCGCAGCTTGGAGAGCGCGACCGCCTCGCGCTTGAAGCGCTCTTTGATGCGCTCTTCCTGGTTCTTCTCGAGACCGACGACAGAGAGCACCTTGACAGCCACGTCGCGATCGAGGCCCAAGTGCCGCGCGCGGTAGACCTCGCCCATGCCGCCGGAGCCGATGCGCTCGTCGCACTGGTAACGGCCACCCAAGGTGCAGGGCAGTTTCAGGCTCATTGGCGGCCGCGCTCCCATCGGCGCCGGATCATAGCACCGCATCGTACCGGCCGCGACACGCGGTCAGACCGGCCCCGGGGCGTGACATTCGGGCCAACGGCGCGCTAAGGTCTGGCCCTGTGAGCGAGCCGACTTCCCTCTGGACGGAGCTGAGCACGGATGTGCGCGAGGGCCTGTTTGGCCGCGCGGCCGCGGCGCCCGCTCCGGGACACCGCCTGCACTTGCGCGAGACGACGCTGCGCACGCTGGCCAACCAACCGGTCGAGTCGCTGGCGGTCGTCGTCGTCGTGGCGTCGGTGGTCTATTGGCTTGCCGAGCGCGACCGCAACCCGCGCGTCTCGAGCTTCGCCGAGGCGCTCTGGACCGTCTCGAGCACGCTCACGGTCGGCACCGACGTCGTGCGCGAGTCCACCGTCGGCCGCCTCGTGGGCACGGTCCTCATGACGTATGGCGCCAGCCTCCAAGCGCTCGTCACGGCCGAGCTGGCCTCCTATCGCCAGGACACCGCCGCCGGCACACTGTCCGCGCTCGTCGAGCGCCTGGTCGCGCAGGTGTCCGCGGCGCGCTCGACCCCTTAGAGCCTCTGCCCGCGTTTCTGTCACCAGTCGCCGCCGTGATCCGGTGCTGATCCTGTAACTGTTCGACGCGTTGGAGCGAATCCCGGTGCGTGAACTCCGCCGCCATCGCCCTCTCCTCGCGCTTCTCGGTCACCTCGCTCCCGTCCGTGCGGACCGAGGCGTCCCATGCTAGCGTGGCCGCTGTGAACCGCCCCGCCGTCGAAGCTGGCGCTCCCGACGAGGCGCTGATGGGCGCGTATCTGGACGGGAACGAGCGTGCATTCGTGGCTCTGTTTCAGCGCCACGGCCCGCTGCTCCATCGCTTCTTCCAGCGCTCGTTCCATAGCGTCGCGGTTGCAGACGATCTGGTCCAGACCACGTTCATGAAGCTGCACCGCGCGCGGGAGAGCTATCGCCCCGGCTCGCCGGTGCGCCCGTGGCTCTACGCGATCGCCGGGCATGTCCGCACCGACGAGCTGCGACGCCGCTATGGCCAACGTCTGGCGCTCTCGTCCGGCGCCGAAGACGACGACGCCTTCGAGCGCGCGGTCGAGCAGCTCTCTGCGACGACGTCCGTGGCCCCGGAGGCAGAGCTCCAGGCGGCCGAGCTCGCCGAGCGCGTTCGGGCGGCTCTCGACCGCCTGCCGGAGCCGCAACGCGTCGTCGTCCAGCTCCATCGCTACGAGGGGCTCACGTTTAGCGAGATTGCGACGATGATCGGCTCGACGGAGGGTGCCGTGAAGCTGCGCGCGTTTCGAGCCTACGAGAAGCTACGTCAGGACCTCGCCGACCTCGCGCGCCCGGAGCGGCGCTGAGATGGGCTGTGCGTGTACCGAGGCGTGCTCTCGCGCCGCCGGAGTCGTGCTGCTGCCGAGCGACGATCCCGATCGCGTCTTGGTGGAGCAGCACGCGGCGCACTGCCCACCGTGCGCGTGCGTGCTCGCGGAGGCCAAGCGATTTCAGGACGCCATCGGTGGCGTCGAGGGCGGCTTCACTCCCGGGTCCACGCACTTCGAGGCGTTGGCCGCGGAGGTCATGGCCCGCTGCGGCGGGCTGCAGGCGCTACATCGCTGGCGAGCGCGGCTGACCCTCGGGGGCCTCGTCGTCGTCGGCGCCGTGCTCGTGGTGGCCGTGTCGACCCATCGTGTCCCCCTCGGGATGGACTACGCGATCGCGGCCCTCTGGGCGGTCGCGGCCGCGGGCCTATCGGTCGCAGCCTTTGAGCGCGGTGGGCACACCTGGCTCGCGATGATTGGCCTCGCGGTCCTGGCGGCCTGGGCGACCTCGACGGCGCCAGACCCCACCATCCTCGGGGCGGTCGGCTGCGGCTTGGGAGAGCTGCTGACAGCGAGCCTCCCGCTCGCGGGCGTGGCGTGGTTTGCGCGCCGCGGTCATGGAGCCTCCCCCGCGCAGCTGGCCGCCCTCGGTGCCGGTAGCGCGTTCGCCGGTCAGGCGGCGCTCCACGTCGCATGCCCGGCGCATGAGTTCAGCCACCTGCTCCTGGCCCATACGACGCCGGTGCTCCTCGCCGCCGGCCTGGGGCTGCTATTGGCCCGCCGGCTTGCCGTGCGCCAGTAGCGCTGCTGCCAGGTGCATCTGGAGCTCGTCGAGAGTCTCCGGTGCATCCAGCGTGTACCCGGCCAAAACCACCATCGGGCTCCGGGTCACCCCCGCCGCGGCAGCCGCCGCGCGGTCCTCCGCGAGCAGCGCCGCGCCACGACCCGCGCTCACACAGGCGCCAACGCGGGGCACCTCCGAGCTGAGCCGCTGTGCCAGCGCGGCGGGGTCGTCGCCCTCCCCTTCGGCCGGGAGCCGGGGACGCACGTCCGAGAGCACGCCCTCGACGACGGCGCAGGCGAGGCTGGCGGCCACCTGACACGCAGGGGTCGTCGCGTCGGCCGCGCACGTCGGAGCCATGGTTCGAATGCCGACACGGAGCGATGGCAGCTCGCCCATCATCGCGACCCAACCGATGATCCGTCGACCGGCCGCGGTAGCGGGATCGACGTAGGCGACGACCTCGGGGAGCGGACGGTCGACGGCGTCCAGTCGTGACGTGATGGCCCGTCCTGCAGCTCCACTCGGGACACGCGGCCGGGCGAGCATCGCCCGCTGGCGCGCCATCGCGGGGGCCTCGGGCACGCCGCGCTCGAGGAGCGCCTCGACGCCCCGGAGCATCCGATGCACCGACACGACCGGGGCGCCCCCCTGCAGGCGCATACCGTTGACGTACCACGTCGGTGTGCCGAGCGCGGCGACGGCGATGCCCTGCAGCGCATCGCGTCGTATCGCGGCCTTGGCGTCGTCTGAGCCGCGGCAGGTCTCCAGGGCGGCGAGGTCGAGGCCGACCTCGCGGGCGTAGTCGATGAGCTCGGTCTCGCCCAGCGCGTCCTGATGCGTGAAGAGCTGGTCGGCGTACTCCTCGAAACGACCCTGGCGCCGCGCACACTCGGCGGCCACGGCGGCGGCGCACGCGCGATCGTGGCCAGTCGCGGGCATCATCGGGTTGCACTCGCTCGACAGCGGCTCATGCCGCGTGACGATGCGGATCTCGGTCGGCCGCTGGCGGCGCACCTCGCTCAGGCTCTCGCGCAGGCGGCGGCAGTGCGGGCACTGAAAGTCGAGATACTCGACGATGGTGAAGCGGGCATCCTCGGGCCCGACCGACGCAGCGTCCGTAAGCGGCGGAGCGAAGCGCCCCAACGCGAGCGCCTCAGCCAACCGCTTCTCGTCCTGATCGGCCAAGGCGCCGATGGCGACCGTCGCGCGCCACTGATAGAGCGCGTGACCGCCGGCAGTCGCAGCCAGAAAGCCCGCGACGCTCCACGCAAGCGAGCGACGTGCGCCGAAGACTGCGCGCACCGTGGGGCCAACGCCCGCGACGTCGGTCGGCAGACTCCAGGCCACGCCGAGCAGCGCGAGATTGATGACGTAGAGTGCCACACAGTACGGGCAGAACTGTCTGGCGACGAGCGACGTGATTCCGAGCACCAGCGACCAGAGCACGGCGCCCGCGGACACGAGCCGGAGGGCCGGCACGGCGAACCCCGCGCGGTACGCCGAGATGCGCGCGAGGACCACGACGACCACGTAGCACGCGGCGGCGATGATGCTCACGGACACCGGGCCGACGGTGCCCATGCGACTCTCGAGCGCGATCTGACAGCCCGACTTCGACAGGGCGCGACACACGGACGAGTCGGCGAAGCCCATGACCTCGTGGCTCCACTTGAGCCAGGTCAGGTAGAGCGCGTCGGCGAGTCCGAGGAGGCCGAGCAGCGTGGCGACGAGGGAGAGGGCTTTCGCGCGGGTCATGAACTCACCTTGAAGACCGACGACATGGAGCGAGATCAGGGGATGAAGCGGCGCGCACCGAGGAGTAGACCGACGCCGACGAGGAAGCCGAGGAGGCCCGACGTGATCAGCAGCGCGGGGGAGCCCGCAGGTGCGGGAACGCTCGGCGTGCGCGCCCGTGCAAGGACCAGCACCGCGGGACGCGAGCGCGTCTCGGCGTGGCAGCCTTTGCAGGTCCCCTCCCAGCGCAGCTTGACGGCGGCGACGATGGCGTCGTCGTGCTCCGCCAGTGCGGTGCCATCCGCGGCGTTGTCGGCGCGCGTGAGGAGCTCGGCCGGCACCCACGTCGGCCCCGCCGGTACCGCGGGCGGAGGCTTGAGCACCGGCGGCGCCTTGCAGGGTTCCGCGCGGGTGGCCGCGAGCGCCGGTTCGGTCGCGAGGAGGTGCTGAATCGGCGCGCTGCTGGCCTTGCCGGCGTCGGGAGCGCAGGCGGCAGCCAGCGCGGTCGAGAGCACCGACGAAAGCAGGTCACCCGAATAGGTGGCCTTGCCGTCGGCACGCACAATCGCCACGCGCAGCTCCTCGAAGCCATCGAGGGTCGCCAAGGCCGAGCGGACCTCGACGGCGCGCCCCTCGGACTCGAGCTGAGAGACCCGCTGCGCCACGGACTCCGCGGTGCGTCGCGCGCGCGACCGGACGTCGGACAGCGCCGCCTGCCGCGCGCTCTCCGCGGGCCCGAGAGCGGCGAACCACACGAGCCCCATCATGAGCACCGCGACGACGACGCCCGCGCCCGCGGCGATGCCCCAGGGCCGCAGCCGCGCACCTACGCTCGCCCAGCCCGGAGTCGTCGCGCTCTCCGACCCCGGAAAGACGCGCTGCGTGCCCGCCTCGTGCGAGACGCGCTCCGCCAGTGGAAGATTGCGGGCGCCGGAGTCCGAGGTGCGGACGACGACCTCGGAGATGCGGTGCGAGCCCGTGTCCGGCCGCACCAGGTTGGCGGCCTGCGCGGCCATGGCCTCGTAGCTCGGCACGTTGGGGTTGGACACGGCGGCCTTGTGGCCGACACCCGAGCGATGCTGGTCCGACCGCACGACGGCGCGGGGTGGCTCCTGCGTGCGCAGGTCCACTATCGCCGTGTCGCGTCCATCGAACGGAGTGGCGACCTCGCGACCGGTGCGGACGTCGACGATGGCGGTATCGACACCGTCCGGAATCCGACCCTGGGCCGGCGGATCGGGCAAGCGAAACGGCTTACGGCACGACCCACAGCGAACGACCCCGTCGAGGGTGTCCGACGGCCCGAAGCGGTTGCGCGCCTTGCAGTGCGGGCAGGTGTAGTCCTTGTCGCTCACGGTGACCGCTAGGCTCCCCCACGCCCACCGAGGAAGAGCCGCAGCGCCTTGAGCGCGTTCTTGTACGTCGATTTTCCGTACGGGTACCACCAGAGCTCGCGAGGTGGCGTGAAGAAGGCGTCATGGTGCACGTGCCGCGTCTCGCACAGTTCGCGCAGACCCTCCGCCGAGTGCACACGGCCGATGCCGCTGTGCTTGACCCCGGCCCACGGCGTCTCCGGAAGCCCATAGGTCATGAGCACGTCGTTGACCATGACGGTGCCGGCGCGAATGCGCTCCGCGATCGCCCTGCCCTTCGCGCGGTCGCCGGTGAAGACATAGCCGAGCAGACCGTAGTCGGAGTCGTTGGCGAGGCGCACGGCCTCATCCACGTCGGTGACGCGCATGATGGGCAGCAGCGGCGCGAAGCTCTCTTCGCGCAGGATGCGCATCGAGGGCCGGACGTGCGTGACGACGGTCGGCTGAAAGAAGCTGCGCGGAAAGCCGTCGGGACCCGCGGAGAGCGGCAGCGCCGCGCCACCGAGTACGACGCGGGCCCCCTGCGCGACCGCGTCGTCGATCAGCGCCCGAGCGACGTCCAACTGGCGTGGAAAGCAGATCGCGCCGACGTCAGTCTCGAAGCTCGCGGGGTCCCCCTGCCGCAGGCGTGCGGCGTGCTCGACGACGCGTGTGACGAGCTCATCGTGGATGGCGGTGTGAGCGTAGACGCGCTCGACGCTGGCGCAGACCTGGCCGCTGTTGGCGAAGGCGCCCCAGACGAGCGCCTGAGCCGTGCGCTCGAGGTCCGCATCGTCACAGACGATGGCCGGCGCCTTGCCGCCGAGCTCGAGCGTGCACGGGATGAGGCGCTCACCGCACGCGGCGGCGACCTTTCGACCCGTGGTGACCGAACCCGTGAAGCAGACCTGGTCGACGCTGGCGTCAATCCGCGCGGCGCCCGTGGCGCCTCGGCCGTGAACGATGCGCACGAGGTCGTCCGGGATGCCTCCCTCTCGAAACAGCGAGAGCGCGGCCTCGGCGATGAGCGGCGTGAGGTCGCTCGGCTTGAGCACGACCGCGTTGCCCGCCAGGAGCGCCATGACGGACTCGCCAAACGGGATGGCGAGCGGGAAGTTCCACGTCGCGATGATGCCGACGACGCCCCGGGGCGCGTAATGCACGTAGCTCCGCCGGTGCTTCATGAGCGCGAGAGGGATGCGCCGCGGGGCGAGGATCTCCTCGGCGTGCTTGCAGAAGTAGCGCACGAGCTCCGCCAGCGGGAATACCTCCATCATGAGCGCCTCGAAGCGCGTCTTGCCGTTCTCGGCGGAGATTTGCGCGGACAGCGCGTCGGCTCGTGCGACGATGAGCCCGCGCAGCCGAGAAACGCGCGCCGCTCTCTCGCTGACCGGGAGCGCCCCCCAGCTGAGCTGCGCCTGGCGTGCCGCGCTGACGGCCGCGCGGACGTCAGCGACCGACGCCTCCGACACCGTGCCGAGCCGCTCGCCCGTTGCGGGGTTCCAGCTCTCGATGGCTGGGGAGGTGGAGGCTGCTCGACTCACGCGCTCACAGCACCAGGTCGAAGGAGATGGTGAGATCGATGGCCTTGCCATCCTGAATCTCAATTACGTTGGTCGGCAACGTGACGGGATCGCCGGTCTCGGGGTCGCGGTCGGCCGCGCCGGAGGACGAACCGTCGACATCGAAAAAGCCCAGGAACGTGTACTTGCCCACGGGAATCTGCGGAGAGGTGTAGAACGTCTTGGAGACGGCGTCCGTGCGGAGGTCGATCTGAATGTCGATCCCGGTCACGACGGCTGTCGCGCCTTCGACCGGACCGGTGAGCTTCACGTCCTCCTTCTTGTAGATGCTGCCGTAGACGTGTCCGACGAGCGGGTCCTTGAGCTTGGGGTTGGACTGGGCGCCCTCGGAGACCGTGAACGCGAGGCGCGCGGTGCCACCTCCCGGACCGGTCGGGAGGATCTCGGCCTTGGCATCGCAGACCTCGGGGACCTTGGTCCCCGCGACGAAGCCGAACGCGTCACACATCTCGTGGGGGAACGTGACCGGTTTGTCGGTCGGGTTGTCCCACTCGCACGTCGTGCGCAGGATGCTCCCCTTGGTGAGCTTGATGGGGGCGTCGAAGAACTCGTAGATGGGCGGCAGGTCGCGAAACTCTGGCGTCCAGGGCGCGGCGAGGTAGATGCGCTCGAGCTTGTCGACCGAGGGCCCGAACTCGAGCTCGAAGCGCTTCCCGTACTCGTGCATGTGACCTCCCACGAGGATGAGCGAGACGTCCTGCTTGACGGCGCAATCGAACCGCACCTTGCGCGCGCCTTTGGCCGGAATTTCGATATCCAGAGTATTCGTGACAAAAGTCGACGTCCAGTGAGTGACCTGGTCCATGGGGATGAGCGAGAGCCGCAGCCCATCGCGCACGGTGAGGGGCTTGGTGCCGGCGTTGACGTAGTGCGACTGGAGCACCAGCTTCATGCCGGTCTTGAGCAACGTGGCGTGGCCCGGGGGGATGTCTGTGTCGGTAATGGTATACGGTCCATACTTCTTCATCTCGCTGGCGTCGCTGCAATCGACGACGGTGTTGGGCGCGAGCGGCTCCTTGGCCTCAAGGAGGACCACGTGGTGGCCATATTTACCCTGATACGACTTTGCTAGAGTGAACGCGACGTCCGGCCCGTCATAGGTGAGGTGGAGGCACACCATCCGGTCCTCTCCGACCTTGATGACGGCCTCGTTCCCCTGAAAATCCAAATACTTCTGGGGCTCGGGCGCGGGCAGCTTCGCGCGGTTGTCCAGGGTGCCGTCCGAGAGCTCAGGGAGCGCGGCGGCGGCGTCGTAGCCCGCAGCGGTGCTCTTGGCGTCGCTCGTCGCGGTGGGCTGGGCGTCGGCGGTCGCGGCGTCCTTGCATCCCATTGCGACGACCGAACAGCACACGACCGCAGCAAGCAAGCACGTCCGAGTTTTCACGCCATCACCTCCATGGGGGGTCGAGCATAGCCGATCTGCGCCCGAGCGGCCACGCGAAAGTCACCGCAGCGGCGCGATACCGACCCGAAGCTCGCGTCCCCCGCTCCGAGCCGCTACAGTAGGCGCCCATGTGGCCTCCCTCGCGCTGTCTGCACCTGGGCCTCGCCGGCTCGTTGCGTCTCGTGCTCGTCCTCATCCTCGTCCTTGGCGGTGTCACCGGCTGCAAGAAGGAAGAGGCCGAGGCACCCAAGGAGCGAGCTCCGGACCTCACGCTGTCGCGCAGTGGCTCGTACGTGCTCGCGTTGGACAACCTCACGCCTCGGCGCGCGATGGACAAAGACGACCAGAAGGAGCTCAAGCGGCAGCTCGAGGACCATCCTCTCACGATGTACTTGCCGAAGACGGAGAAGGCGTACGTGCGCCTCGGACTCGGCGGCAAGCCGGGCTCCGCCCGTAAGAGCAGCTACCCGAAGCTGCGGCTGCGCTCCGATGAGAACTACGTCTATCTGACCGACGATCAGGTCGAGCTGGCGCTGGACGACGGCGCCGTGCTGCGGCTCAACGCCACGCGGCTGCGCATGAAGCCCATGGGTGAGCTTCCGTCCGACGGGGTCGTCAGTGGCCCGATCGAGATCACCGGCCAGGTGTCCGTCTCGTACGCGCGCGGGGACCTGCGCACCTCGGGCACCTTCGATGCACGCTGGCACGGCAATCGGAGCATCGAGCCGCTGGTCGTCGCCGTCACGACACCGCCGGAGGGCCTGGTGAGCGGGTCCGTGGACGTGTACTTCGACCATCCCATCGAGACCTCGGGGCTCGGCTCGAAGATCATCCTAACCGATCGCAAGGACAAGCCGATTCACGTCACGGTGTCGCCAACGGCTACGGATCTGGAAGACTACGCGACGCACGTGCGGGTTCAAGCGCTCGAACTGCTGCCCTTCGAGCAGACGCTCTCGGTGACCGTCGCCGAGTCCTTCGAGAGCTTCGGCGGACACAAGCTGCAGCAGGCGGTCAAGGCGACCTTCAAGACGCCGACGTTTCCCGAGGAGCTCACCGCCGCGGGCGCAAAGTTTACCGAGCTGTCGCCGGGCAAGAACGACCCCACGGCGCGACTGCAAGGCGACGCGAGCTACGTGGGCGCCTGGTTCGGCGTCCGACCCATCTACGCGAGCCGCCTGCTGAAGCTCGTGCCGGCGCCGACGGGCAGCCGAACCTTGGCCGCGCTCGTCATGCGTGTCCGCGTTCGGCCCGGCATCAAGTCGCTGGTCGTCCGCGTGCGCAAGGTGGCGCGCTCGCCGGAGCAAGAGACGCCGTGCATGAAGGTCACGCTGGCCCTGTCCGATGGCCTGCCGCTCTACAAGGAGTGCGTGCCAAAGGACGTGCCCACCGAGCGCATCGCCGGTCCGGAGGGCGAGGGCGTCGCGACGCGCTGGAGCGAGCTGCGCATCGATGTGTCGAACCACGCGGCCGACGAGAGCATCCTCGCGGTCCTCGAGGCGTCGCCGCTGCCGGCGACGACGAACCCGGCGTCGGAGCCAGCGTTCTTGATAGACGGCATCGAGCTATCGACGATGCCCTAGCGGGCCCGCACGGGCTACTCGGTCTCGTTCATCTTGAAGTAGGCCGAGGCCTGCTGCATCGAGCACTCCGCGGAGGTCCCCTCGGTGCCGCCGTAGCCATAGCGCTCGAACGTGGAGAGCGCGCCATCGCAGTCCAGATCCCCATTGGCTCGCGCGGTGAAGATTGCCGTCGTACGCGTCCCGGAGCTGAAGAACGAGTAGCCAAAGTAGTGCTGGTCCTTCATCTCGAAGTTGAGCGCCGACCAGACCGGGACGTCCCAGAGCGTGCTCTCGACATCACAGCGATCGTCCTTGTCCGCGTCCTTGCCGCCGCCGCTGTTGCCGCAGCACGCCTTGGCCGTGACGTCCGGCGTGAGCTCTTGATTGGTCGGAAACTGGCAGTCGATCGAGTTACCCGTGCCGCTCACGACGCCTCCGCGAGCGTAGTACTGGGCCGCGGACTTGTGGATCTTGTCGAGCTCGTCGATGGCCTCGGTCGTCTTGGCGCGGCGCATGTACTTGATGAATGCGGGCACCGCGACGACCGCGAGGATGGCCAGGATCGCGACTACGATCATGAGCTCGATAAGGGTGAACCCGCGCGCCCCTCGGGCACGTACACGCGCGGACGATTGCGCTGGAGTTGCCATGTCTGCCTGTCGCTCGAGGTCGAGCCACCATTGCCCCGCCGCGCAGCTTAGCAAGTCCCGCGCCACGATGCGATGGGGCGCACGCACCTCTTCGGACGACTCGGCTCCGGGCCGGACTGACGTCCCGCGGCAGCTCCACGGGTCGCAGTCACGCGCAAGTGACGCTCCACGTCAAACGACGTCATCGGTCGCACAGGCTCGCGCCGGGTCGCGAGATCCGCTAGAAGGTGCACGGCGATGTGCAAATTCTATCCGCTCAGGCTTCTCTTCGTGTGGGTCCGTCCCAGCGTCGCGGCACTCGCGGCCGTGCTCGTGGGGACGTCGGGCTGTGATGATGCGCCGACGGAGACGATCTCGCGCTGCTTCCCCGACGAGGCGGCGTGCGCTCCGCTCGCGGCCGGGGCGACGGCCTTGGCTCCCGACCTCGTGCTCGGCAAGGACACCTACGCCAAGCGGTGCGTGTCCTGTCACGGCCAAACGGGGACGGGGACCGCCACAACGGTCGGCATCGACCTCACCTCGAGCGCGATTCAGTCCAAGTGGAGCGACGCGGACCTCGCGGCCCTAATCGTCGCCGGACGTGGCACGAAGATGCCGGGGCAGCGCCTGCCGCCCAAGGAGCTGTCGAGCGTGGTGGCGCATGTGCGCACCTTGGCCCGACCCGACGACAAGCCTGCGACGACCGCGCCTTACGCTCCGCGGTGACCCGCCCTACCGGACGTCGAGCGCAAACGGGAGCATGGCCAACGGCTCACCCGCCGCAAACCCAAAGATGAACGGCAAAACGAGCGCGAGCGTCTCCGGCGAGACGCCGACACGGGCCGCGATCTCGGCCAGTCCCAGCGAACGCTTGACACGGTCCAGTAGCGTCGGCTCCGGCAGGTAGACCAGCTCGACCGGACCGTCCGGTTCTTTGCCGGCCTTGGTCAGCACGTGCTTGATGGCCTCGACGACCCCGCCACGGCCGTCGACGAGCTTGCGCTCGCGCGCTGCCTTACCAAGCCAGACCCGACCTTGCGCGGAGGCCTCGACCTCGTCCTTCGTGAGCTTGCGGGCATCGACGATTCGCTGCTTGAACAGGTCGTAGAAGACGCCGAGCTTCTTCCAGACGAGGCTCTGCTCGTCGGCGTTCCACGGCTCGTCGGTGCCGAACAGGTTGGCGTACTTGCCGCGCGTCAGCGTGCGTCGGTCGATGCCGAGCCACCCGAGCAGCTTCCCGATCGCGACCTTGCCCGTGAAGATGCCGATGCTGCCCGTGACGGTCAGGTCGGAGGCGAGGATCTCGGGCGCGCCCATGGCCACGTAGATACCGCCCGACGCCGCGACGTTGCCCATTGACGCCACGACCGGCTTCTTCTGGGCGACGAGCGCGGTCTTGCGCCAGATGACGTCGCTGGCGAACGCGGAGCCGCCTGGGCTGTCGATGCGGAGCACGATGCCGGCGATGGTCGGATCGCGCTGGGCGGCGTCGAGCGCGTCGACGATGGACTGCGACCCGACGTTGCGCGTACCAAGAAATGGCACCGTGTTGCTCCGGCCATCCACGATGCCGCCGACGATCGGGATGATCGCGACGCGCGGACCGGCCCCCCACGCGCGCGTCAGGCGAGGCGACTCGCCGCCGAGGCGGACGAAGTCCAGCGGCCGGCCGAGTCGCTTGGCGAGGACCTGGTCGATCTCGTCGTAGAAGCAGACGTCGTCTACGAGGCCGCGCTCCTTGGCCTCGGTAGCGACCGCGGGGCCCTGATCGAGGATCGCCTTGAGGCCTTCCGGCGCTAGCTTCCGACCCGAGGCGACGCCGGTGACGATGGCCCCAAAGATACCGTCGAGGATCGCGTTGCGCGCCTCCAGGTCCTCGGGGCTCGGCTCCGTGCGCTCGAAGGCCTCGGGGAAAGACTTGTACTTGCCATAGCGTGCCCACTGGGTCTCGATCCTGAGGAAGTCGAGCGCGCGGCGGTAGTAGGTGAGCTCGCCGCGGAGCCCCGTGAGCATCAGGCCGCCGGCGGGGGAGACCAGGAGGTCGTCGGCGTCCGCATACAAGAACATCGTTCGGAGATCACCCTGATCGAGGTGCACCGACAAGCGCTTGCCCGCCTTCTTGAAGGCGGCAAGGAGCGTCCGTAGCTCCTCGGTTTGAGCCCAGCCATAGCTCGCGCCGCGGTCCCGAATGAGCAGACCGTCCACCGTATCGTCGCGGGACAGGCGATCCAGAAGCAGCGCGAGGCTGGGGAAGGCGACGCCCTGCCCTTCGCCCAAGCCGGGGTTGGGGACCTCGCCCACGGAGCCCAGCTCGAGCACGACGGTCTTTCCGCCACGACGCTTGAACAGGTTGGCGTAGGCATGGCCCGAGACGCGCGCGCCGACCGTGAAGCCGTCGAAGGCGAACGTCCCGCCGGGAGCGCGACCGGTCCAGACGCCGCCCTCGACGCCTCCCGGCCCGAAGTGGACGGCGACGAACGTGCCGAGGTCCAGGCCGACGCGGTCACCGCGCGGCGAGAGCGTGAGCCGCGCGCCCAGCTCCAACCCGGGATAGGGCTCGCCGCGGAGCCGAGTGACGACGTCGACCTCACCGCTCGACTCGTGGACATCGAGACCTGTGTCGATCGAGAGGCGGTCGGTGCCCGGGTGCCACGTAAAGCCGAACGACCAAGTCCGCGGCACGACGGCGCCGCCGGTGACGGGCGTGTTCAGGTCGCGGACGCCGAGACCGATGCTGAGGAAGGACACCGGACGGTAGAGCAGCCCGAGGTCGAGCTCATTGGTGTGATCGTAGGCCGGATCCAGGTCGGCGAAGGTGTGCCGATAGGTCAGGCCCATCGTGAGCGTCCGATGCACGCGGAAGCTCGCGGCGAACGAGAGGCGAACCCGGGTCGCGAAGCCACCGCCCGGGCGGACGTGCTCGAAGCCGACGCCCGTCGCGATCGGGCCCCAGACCGGGATACCAAACAGCAGCGAGGTGCCCTCCCCAGCGCCGTGACCCGGCGTCGAGTCGAGCTGGGTGTTGTAGGCACGGACCTCCCACGCCGGGAGCAGGGACAGTCCCGCGGGGTTGTCGAGCAGCGCCGAGACGCCGTCCGGCTCCGAGAGCGTGGACGCACCGAGTCGGGCCGCCATGGACGGGATGGGGGGCTGGCTTTGCGCTCCAGCCAGCGCTGGGAGCAGGAGCAACGGGAGAAATCGGCGCATCGCGAGACGGTAGCACGGCCCCTGGACGGTTTCACGTCGCGCGAATCCGCTTTTCTTGGCTCGGCGCGCCGTGTACCGTTGCGCCGGTCGGGGCCGAGTTTCGTGGGGCCCGCGGTCGCAAGCTGAGCTGGAGGTACCGAATGCGGATTGGGATCGTGCGTTGGAGCGTCGTCGGCGTGATCGCCGTGGGGTTCGGCATGGGGTGCGCCTCGAGCGAGGGTGAGACGGGCGGTACGCTCATCACCGACGTCGCCGGCAGTACCGGCGGGTGCAAGCGTGACGCGGACTGCCCGTCCGGGGCGATCTGCCAAAACGGACAATGCGTTGGCGGCTCATCGAGCGACGCCGCCGCGCCCGGAGACTCCGGCACGCTCAAGACGGACGCTCCGCCTGCGCCATCCGACACGCCCGCCACGCCAGAACTGCCGGTGGCGAAGGAAGACGGCACCTCGCCGCAGCCGGACACCGCCAAGCCCCCGGCGGACACCGGTGGCGGCACGCCCGCGTGTACCAAGAACGAGGACTGCCCGAATGGCGGCACGTGCTGCTCGGTCGGCAACGTCGGCAGCTACTGCGCGGCCAACGCCGCGGCCTGCTACGGCAAGGAGTGCAAGACGGCCAAGGACTGCGCCGATGGGCAGGAGTGCTGCGACGGCTTCGGCGTGCTCCCGAGCTTCTGCGGCCCCAAGGGGGGGTGCTACGGTCCCCAGTGTCAGCAGTCGGGTGACTGCGGCGCGGGGCGCGAGTGCTGCCCCACGCAGCTCGGCGGCATCTGTGGCCCGGCCAATCAGTGCATCGGCAACACGTGCAAGACGGCTGCCGACTGCGATCCCGGTGTGGGGTGTTGTGCGCTCGCGGTCCAGGGCCAGGCCATTCAGATCTGTCTCATCGACGGCATCTGCGCGGTCGCCAATGGCAAGCCCGTCGGGGGCGGCCCCCCGGGCAAGAACACGACGTGCAAGGACCAGTGCGGCACCTACTTCGGGCCCGACGGGGGCTGCCAGTGCGACCCGCCCTGCGTCAAGAACGGCAACTGCTGCAAGGACTATGAGGCCCTCTGCGTCGCACAGCCGGGGAAGAACACGACCTGTAAAGATCAGTGCGGCAAGTACTTCGGACCCGATGGCGGCTGCCACTGCGACCCACCGTGCGTCAAGAACGGCAACTGTTGCAAGGACTTCGAGCAGTTCTGCGGGACCGATCCCAACCCGGGTACGGGCTGCAAGGCCTCGAGTGAGTGCCAGAACGGCCAGATCTGCTGCAAGGGCAAGGACGGCGCGGCCAACGCGTGCACCTACCTGTGCGATGGCTGTAAGACCGGCGCCGATTGCGTGGACAACGGGTGCTGCGTCACTCAGATCGGCACGGCGTGCACCCCGAAGAACTTCTGCGTACTCGGGACCTGGGATCCGAAGTAGCGGGACTAGCTCGACGCGGAGGTGTAGCTCGCGACGGCGCGGCGCCAGACGAGGCGGCTGGTGACGAGCATCGTCGCTGCGATGGTCAGCGAGACCGCGACATCGGTGGGACGCATGAGCCCACGGAGAGCGAGCGCGGGCCAGGTCGTCATGATGCCGACCGGAACGACGAACGTGAGGATGGCGCGGAGCGCGGGTCGATAGAGGCCCATGGGCCAGCGCCCGGCGTCGAGGATCGACGTGAGCAGGTACGAGAGGTTGTCAACGCGCACAAACCAGAAGCTCGTGCTCACGACCAGGAGCCAGAGACCGTAGAGCGCCGCCAGCCCGGCCATCAACAGCACCGGAGCGACCAACAGCGCGCCGAGGTCGGGCGCCACGGGGAGCCGCGCGATCCCGACGAGCACGACGACGAGCCCGCCGACCGACAGCATCGCCTTGGCCGGGACGACCCGCCCGAAGGACACGAGGACCTGGCTGTCGACGGGCTTGAGCAAGACGAAGTCCAGCGTCCCGTGACGGACGTGCTCGACGAGACCGCGAAGGTTGGGCTCGATCAGCGCCTCGAGGACGCCTTGGAGCATCATGAAGAAGCCGGTCACGAGGAGCGACTCGTCATACGACCAGCCCGCGAGCCGCTCGGGCGCGCGATGGAACACGAACCACAGCGGCACGATCGTCCAGCCGACCCAGAGCGCGGTCACCAGCGTGTCCGCGAGGAAGTTGCTGCGATACTGCAGCGCCGCCATCCACGCGGCCCGCCACTGCGCCAGGATGGCTCGGAAGGCACGGCCGCTCATGCGCCGACGGCCCTCTCGCTCATGCGCCGACGGCGCCATAACGGAGGACGCCGCGGCGCCACACGAACGCGGCCAGGACGGCGCACGACGCGAGCCAGCTGAGCTGGACGAGGAGGCCGGACCACACCGCCGGGCCCGTCGCGAGGCCAGCACCGATCTCCACGGGGATCCCCAGGAGCGCGCGAAACGGCAGCCATTCGACCGCCGCGCGAAGCCCGTCCGGCATGAGGGCGATTGGGGCGATATAGCCCGAGAAGAGGGCCCAGACGGCAAACCAGACGTTGAAAAGCCCCAGCGATTGATCGAGCCAGAAGGCCAGGCAGCCGAAGATCGTCTGGACGAGGAAGTGCACGCCGAAGGCGAGGAGGACCGAGAGGACGAACGCCGGTGCGTTGGCCGGCTCGAAGCCGACGCCCATCTCTGGGCGCCAGAGCGCGATGACCGCGATGAGCGGGATGAGCACCACCGCTCGGATGGGCATCGTGGCGAGGCTCTCGGCGGCAAACCAGGCCAGCGGATGCGTTGGCTTGAGGAGCGCCGCGGAGAGGCTCCCCGTGCGGATCTGTTGGTTGAGCTCCCAGACCACCCAGGTCCCAGTCAGCTGGCGCACGACGAGGGCCACGGCGAAGTAGCGGGCGAAATCGCCCTGCCCGAAGCCCTGCACGGCGCCATCTTGAGCGACGCGGTCCCACACGGCGAGCATGACGAGCGGGAGGGTCGAGGTGAGGATCCAGACGATAACCTCGGCGCGATAGGCGACCATCTCGGCCAAACCGACTCGAAGCAGCGACGGAAAGGCGCGCACGACGCGTCGAAGGGCGCTCATCGGCGGAGGACGTTACGTGAAGCGGGTCGAGACGTCCATGGTCACGCCGCCCATTTCGTGGCACGCTCGTTGCTTGGGGGCGGCCGACCCCGGGGTCGCTTGTACCCGCCAGGAGATTCCCATGACTCGACAGCTCCTCTCGCTCGCTTTCGCCTGCACCTTGGGCTGCGGCGACGCCTCAGTGGTCGACGAAACGAGCGGGTCTTCTGGTAGCTCTGGCACGGAGCCCACGGTGGAGGGCGCCGCAGGAAAATCGGACAGCGCCTCGAGCAAGGCGTTCTACATCTCGGCGAGCAGCCTCGAGCGCCTCAACGGGAGCCTCGCCACCGTCAAACCGGCGGTCCAGAACGCCGATGCCAGCCACTCGCCCGAGTTCTATCTCGACCGCGATGGACCGTTGGGTGCCATTGGGCCGCTCAGCGCGTGGGGACCGCTCGGTGCGCTGGGGCCGTTGGGGGACGCGACTTGGAATCCGTCATGGTGGCTGAGCGCCATCCCGACCGCCGTGTGGGACGAGTGGTGCGAGGACCTGGGTGGAACGGGGCCGCTCTCGGAGCAAGGTCCGTTGGGGCCGTCCGGGCCGCTCTCCGCGGCTTCCTATAAGGCGCTCGCGGCTTGGCCGAACGAGGCGGGCCACAACAATGACTTCGTCAAGCAGCTTCAAACGGGCGGCGTGTGGTCGATCCTGGGGCCGCTGGGACCGCTCGGCGCCCTTGGACCGCTCGGCCCGTTGGGTCCAGTCGGCGCGCACTGCGCCCGAGGCGCGCGCGGCTTCGAGCCGAACGCCGCGGGAGACTATGTCACAGGCGCTGGCAAGATCGTCCGGACCGTCGCGGTCCCCTACGCGGGGAAGAGCCGCACCTATGAGCTGGTCGAGAGCTACACCGAGGCACGGGCAAAGGCGATGAAGGACAACGACACCTCGTTCATGGTGCTCGGCTCGCTCGACGTCACGGTGGCCGAGTCGGACACGTTCGCGTTCAAGTCCCGTGTGACGCAGTACGTGAGCCTACTCGTCGTCCCGGAGAATGCGCTGTCGGACTTTGACCTCGAGCTGCTCGACGCCAAGGGCAAGGTCGTGGCGCGGTCCAACTCGGATGGCCGGCAGGTGCTGGCCTTCGGCGTGCCGATAACGACCGGCCACTACGTGGACTTCATCACCTCGCGGATGGCGTCAGGCTCCCGCTGGAGCGCGCGCGTGACCGCCAAGACGACCAATCGAGTCTTCCCGGGCTACCGGCTCATCGTGGTCGGCTCGACGGGCGACTTCAAGACGACCGACATCAAGGGCGCTCACCAGATTGGGCTCTGAACGCGTCGCCAGGACGCCCTCGGCCAGCATCCCGCGCAAGAACACATCGGCCATCGTGGCGATGGCCTCGTCCTCGGGCACACCGTAGTGCTCCTGTCCACCGAAGAGCGTCTCGATACAGTAGTAGTTGAACAGATGCATATACACCATCACGAACGCAACCTCGGGTGCTACCCGCAACACGCCGTCGCGGCGTAGCAGGTCCAGCCGCGCCTTGAGCTCGGGAGCGCCGAGCAGCGCCGTGGGCGCGACCTGGGACTTGAAGTGCCGTCCCTCGAACTCGACGATGTCGATGTACCAGAGCAGCCAGTAGGCGCGATTCGAGCGGATGAGATCGCGAATCCCGAAGGCGAGCTTCGGGATGTCGAACGGGAACTCGGAGTGCCGCAGCGCCTCATGCAGCGGGCTCTTGGCGCTGCGACCGAGCAGCCGCCTCTGGTAGCCCTTGACGACGGCCTCGAACAGCGCGTCCTTGCTCGGATAGTGGCTGTAGAGCGCGCCTGCGGTCAGGCCGACGGCGCTGGCGATCTCGCGCGTCGTCGTCGCCGCGTAGCCGTGGCGAATGAACTGAGCGAGCGCGGCGGCCTCGATGCGCTCCCGCACGGCCTCCAGGTTCTCGGCTTTCAGACGCGGCATGGGATCGTCCCTTCGAGCGCGGAAGAAAAATCTTGTTGCACCGCAAAAAGCTCTTGCTTGGGTGAGCGACCTGCGGTAAGACGCTCACTAAACAAGCGCTTATTTTGCATGGCAAGATGAGCGCGTCAAGCGGAGAAGAGACGATGAACCGGAAGCAAAGCACGGAGCCCTGGTGGAGAGAGCCAACGCGCGCGCAGTGGGCAGCGTTTCTGGCCGCGTGGTCGGGTTGGATCCTCGACGCCTTCGACTTCACCATCTACATCCTCGCCGTCCCGGCCATCGCCAAGGAGTTCGGCGTGAGCTACACGGCCGCCGCGGGTTCGGTCACCCTCACGCTGCTGGTACGGCTCGTCGGCGGCTTCGTCGCCGGCGCTGCAGCGGACAAGTGGGGTCGGCGCCTCCCGCTCATGATCTCCATCGTCTGGTTCGCTGTGTGCGACGGACTCGTCGCCTTTGCGCCCTCGTTTGGCTGGGTGCTCGTGCTTCGAACGATCTTTGGCTTCGGCATGGGCGCCGAGTGGACCTCCGGCACGACTCTCGCGATGGAGAGCTGGCCCGAGCGCAGCCGCGGCATCGCCTCCGGCATCCTGCAGGGGAGCTGGGCCATCGGCTACCTGCTCGCCGGCGTGGTCTCTGCGTGGATCCTGCCCCGCTATGGGTGGCGAACGCTGTTCGTCATCGCCGCCGCGCCCGCCATCCTGGTCTTCCCCATCCGGATGTGGGTCAAGGAGAGCCCCGAGTGGCACGCCTCCGCCGCGCGCCGCGCCAAGACGTCCTTTCGTGATCTGCTGCGCCCCGACCTGCTCCGGGCCATGGGCTTCGGCTCGCTCGTGATGGGCCTCGGCTTCGGCGTCTACTACAGCCTCGTCGGACCTGCGTACCCGGCCATGCTCGCCAAGGAGCACCAGCTCGACGCGACCCAGATCGGTCACCTGCTCGCCATCTTTAACGTCGGCATGTTGATCGGCGCCGTCATCACCGGCACGGTCGCCAAGCGCTTCGGCGTCCTCTGGGCCGTCGTGCTCCCCGCGCTGCTCATGGTCCCGCTCATGCCGCTCTTCGCCGGCGCGTCACCGACGCTGCTCGGCACCGGCGCGTTCCTCGGCGGCCTCGTGGGCGTGGGCTTCACCGGCGTGACGCCGCTGCTGCTGACCGACCTCTTCCCTCCGGAGCTGCGCGCGCGCTGCGTGGGCATCACCTACCACGTGGGCGCGTTCATGGCCGCGTTCATCCCGCCGCTCGTGACGGGTCTCTCGGAGCGTGGCGGCATGTCGCTGGGCACGGCGATCACGTACGTCGGCGGCACCTTCGAGGTCCTGCTCGCCTTCGCCATCGCGGCCCCGGCGCTGGTCGGCCTGCTCGGGCGCTCCCGCCTCTCGCGCTCGCCCGTAGTCGCGGACTAGTCGACCATGGAGCCCTTGGCCACCGACTGGCTCGCGCGCCGCGCGGAGCTGACGCCGGACGCGGCGGCGCTCTTCTCGCCGTCGAGCCTCGTCACGACGTACGCCGCATGGAACGCTCGTGTAGCGCAGACGGCAGGGTTTCTGGCCGGCAAGCTGGGCATCGGGCGGGGCGATCGCCTCGCCATCCTGGCGCAGAACAGTGAGACGTATCTCGATCTCGTGTTCGCGTGTGGGCGGCTCGGCGCCGTTCTGGAGTGTGCTAGCTGGCGCCTCGCGGTCCCCGAGCTCGTCGCGCTCCTCGGTCGCAGCGCGCGTAAGGCGTTCTTCTACGACGACGCCTCGGCCGCGGTGGTCTCGGCCCTCGAGGCGGGGCAGGTCGCGCTCGGCACGCCCATCGCGCTCGGTCGCCGCCACGAGCCGCGCCACCTCCACCTCGCGGCGCGTGAAGGCGCAGCGCTCGGCCCCCTCACCGACGCGGAGCGGCCGCGGCAGAGCGATCCGTGGCTCCTGTGTCATACGGGCGGGTCCACCGGCACGCCCAAGGCAGCCGTCTTGACGCACGCGAACGTCACCTGGAACGCGATCAACACGGTCATGACCTGGGGTCTGCGCGCCGACGACGTCGCCATCCTAGATGCGCCGCTCTTTCACGCCGGCGGCCTCAACGTGTTCACGACCCCGCTCGTCTACGCCGGCGGTGCGTCCATCGTGTGTCCGCGCTTCGACCCGGAGCGCACGTTCGATCTGGTGGCCTCGGGTCGGCCGACCCTGCTGTTCGGCGTGCCGAGCATGCTCCTCGCGCTCGCCGAGCATCCGCGCTGGGCCACGGCGGACCTGGCGCGGCTGCGCATCCTCATCACGGGCGGAGCGCCGGCGCCGGCGAGCCTCTTTGCCCGCTTCCAGGCCAAGGGCGCCGTGCTGCGATTGGGCTACGGTCTCACGGAGGCGGGCCCGAACAACTTCTGGCTGTCCGACCAGGCCGCGCGGCAGAAGCCGGGGCGCGTCGGACGGCCCTTGCTGCACGTCGAGCACCGCATCGTGGACTCCAATGGCCAGGACATCGATGAGCCCGGCATCCCCGGAGAGCTGCTCCTCCGTGGCCCCCACGTGATGCCCGGCTACGCAGACGACGCTGCCGCCACGTGCGCGGCCATCGACGCCGCGGGCTGGCTGCACACCGGTGACCTCGCCGAGCGGGACGCGGACGGCGACGTGGCCATCGCCGGTCGCAAGAAGGACCTCTTCATCTCGGGCGGCGAGAACGTGGTGCCCGCCGAGGTCGAGAGCGCCCTGTCGGAGCTCGAGGCCGTCGTCGAGGCCGCGGTCGTCCCCGTGCCGCACGCGCGCTGGGGCGAGGTCGGGCTCGCGTTCGTCGTCTTCCGCGGTGACGGCGCACCCGCGCCGGAGCTCACGACGCGCCTGCGAGCGCGCCTGGCCCCATTCAAGGTCCCACACAGCTTCGTCACGCTGCCCGCCTTGCCAAAGACCAGCGCAGGCAAGGTCGATCGCAGCCGCCTCGTCGCGCTCGCTCGCGAGCATATGTCCACTGGAGAGCCCTCATGAACCGTCTTCGCATGGGCCTGCTGGCCCTCGGCCTGGCTGCGCCCGGCTGTTTTCAGGACCTGACGCACCCGGACGCGACGAGCGGCCTTCGGACCGACGCCGCGGCCGAAGGCGGCGACGGCGTCGTCAACGTCACGAGCCCGGCCGCAGTCGACAACATCGACTACCGCGACGAGCTGACCAAGCACGCGGGCTGCACGACCGACGGGCTGAACTATCCGGCCGCCAACATCCTCGGCTACACCTGCGCGGCCAAGAGCTACGACTTCCCCGCCGGCGTGACCGAGAACACGGCCAAGCCCATCGTGCTGCTCATCCACGGCAACTCGGATGCGCCCGATTCGTGGGAGCGCTTCCCCGCGGGCACCGGCAAGCCAATGGTCGCCGAGTCGCTCGTAGCGGCCGGCTATCGGACGTTCGCGGTCGACCTGCGCATCGCCAAGGTCGACGATCCCCAGGGAAACAACGACACGGAGAACGCAGCGCGGAACATCGATCACGGCTGGTCGGTGCCCATCGCGCAGCACCTCATCGAGTCGGTGCTCGGAGCCTATCCGGGCCGGAAGATCGCGCTCATCGGCTTCTCGCTCGGAGTGACCATCATTCGCGACGCGCTGCGGCGCGCGACCTTCGCCGGTCGGGTCAACCCGTGGGCCCGCGTGGCGGACGTGATCCTGCTGGCTGGCGCCAATCACGGCGTCTCCACGTTTGCCAAGCTCTGCGGCAAGAATCCGACGATGCGCGGGCGCGTCGCCTGTGAGCTCGGCCCGCGCGACAACTACTCGCCGACCGATTTTCTCAAGCTGCTCAACGGCTCGAGCGGAGCCTGGGAGACGCCCTGCGCGGACGGTCAGAACGCGTTCGGCGTGACGGGCCTCTGTGGCGGGAACACGGTGCGTTGGACGACGATCGTGATGAAGGACATCGCTGACGGCTCCTACCAAGACGAGTTCGTCTCGCAGGCTTCGAGCAAGCTCGCCGGGGCGGACAACCGCAACATCAACCTCGGGGACGTCGACGAGTCCGGCTACTTTTTCAACGGGCTCCTCAAGAACCACTACGGCGCGGCGCGCAGTCAGGCCGCGCTGACCATCATGCTCGAAAAGCTCGGCCAGTGAGCCCGGAGAACCGCATGCGGACCATTCGTTCCCTCATCCTCACGCTCGCGGGCCTCACCTGCCTCGCCGGCTTCCCGACGCGGAGTGCGGCCGACGACACCAACGCTGAGCGGGCGGCCAAGGCTGCCGAGGCCGCCGCCAAGGCCGCGGCTGAGGCGGCAAAGGCTGCAGCGGAGGCCGCGAAGGCCGCCGAGGAGGCGAAGGGCGCGCAGACCAAGAAGCCGGTCGAGACCGCGGCACCCGCCAAGGAGTGGACGGTCGAGCCCATCCTCGCGGTCGTCGCAGGCGGTGCCTTCGAGACGCTCCAGACCAAAGGCGCCGACGACCGCGAGAACCGCGGCTTCTCCATCGCGCTGTCGCGCATCGGCCTCAAGGCGGACCTGAAGTGGAACTTCGCGGTCCACAGCGAGTTCGAGGTCAATGGCGGGCCGCACGGCACGAGCGTGTGGGAGGGCCAGGCGGCGATCCAGGTCCGCGAGCAGCTCATTCGCTTCGAGCGTTGGGGCCTGCGCGTCGAGGCCGGGCGCGTGACCGACCCGTCGAGTTTCGACTATACGTCATACCACGTCATGGACCAGCTCTTGACCGACCCGTACACCCGGTCGGGGCTGCTCGCGAGCGGCTTCAACCGCGGCAACGGCGCGCACGTGAGCTACGAGGTCGTCTCGGGCCTGCGCGTCTGCTTCGGCGTCAACGGCGGCAACCCGACGTCGACGACGTCGAGCATCATGGTCGGAGGCACCTTCGCCCCGTTCTCGCGCTTTTACATCGCGCCGTGGCAGCAGGTCGGCCGCGACGCGTCGCGCTTTCCGGCCGATGAGTTCCACTTCCTCGTGCTCTCGCCGTCGCTGACCTACACGCACCGCTACGTCGACGCGCAGACCTCGCTCCAGTTCTTCCGCGCCAACACGAACACGTCGTCCACCTCCGACCAGCCCATCGACGGCATGAACATCCGCGTCGGAGCCCGCGTCAAGCTGCTCGACAACGCGCTGCGGCTCTGGGCGAACTTCTCCTACGTGCAGAACGAGGTGGTCGATCCGAACGACGGCGCCCGGCTCTCGGGCGAGGTCTTCCGCGGCCTGACGACCTCCGCTGGCATCGACTACGACTTCTGGGGCAAGAGCGGCGTCGGCGTCCAGTACGCGATGGTCCGCGACCAGCAGGGCCAGGGGACGCGGACGACGCAGCACTTCCTGAACATCGGCGCGACGTGGTGGATGACCGACTGGGTCGCCCTCGCAGCGCGCTTTGCGATGTTCATCAAATGCGAGGAGCCCAACAGCGCCGGCTGTCCCGAAAAAGAAGGCTCCCGCTCGTTCTTCCTCACTGTCCGGTCACAGCTGTAATGACACGCGCATCTGATTATCGTACTCGCACTCCGAAGGAGCTCCCGATGTTGCACCCTCACCTCACGCTTCGTTCTACCCTGCTGGCCCTGCTGGCGCTCTCGGTCAGCCTCACCGCGACCACCGCAGTTGCAGGCACAGGCAAGCTCAGCCCCGTCTCGAGCTTCGGGTCGAACCCCGGCGGGCTCAGCATGTTCGAGTACGTCCCGTCGGACATGCCGTCGAACGCCCCGCTCATCGTGTTGATGCACGGCTGTACTCAGCCGGTGTCGAACTTCCAGACCCACGGCTTCAATGAGCTGGCCGACGAGCTGAAGTTCTACATCGCCTACCCGCAGCAATCGACGTCGAACAACCCCGTTCAGTGCTTCAACTGGGCCGGCGAGTACGGCGACACGGCCAACCTCGAGCGCGGCAAAGGCGAAAACGAGAGCGTCAAGCAGATGGTCGATGCGATGGCCAAGAAGTACAGCATCGACCCGAAGCGCGTGTTCGTCGCGGGCTTCTCGGCCGGCGCGGCGTTCGCGGCTGTGATGATGGCCACGTGGCCCGATGTCTTTGCCGCAGGTGCGATCATGGAGGGCGTGCCGTATCGCTGCGCGACCTCGGTCCAAGGCGCCTACAACTGTATGGCCCTCAATGGCCACGCCGAGCTCAAGCAGTCTCCCGAGGTCTGGGGCGATCGTGTCAAGAGCGGGCACCCGTCGTGGACCGGACCCTGGCCGCGCGCCATCATCTTTGCAGGGTCGAGCGATTTTACGGTGCACTATGACAACGCCGTCGAGCTCGTCAAACAGTGGACCAACGTGCTCGGCGCCGATGGCAATCCGACCGACAAGGTCGTCGTCGGCAACGCCGAGCGGTCGCGCTATTCGGCGAACGGAACGGTCGTCGTGGAGTCGTGGAAGATCGCAGGCATGGGCCACTCGGTCTCCATCGGCCCCAAGGATCCGGAGCATGCGTGCGGCACGTCGGGCGCGTACGTCGAGGACAAGGGCCTGTGCGCGGCGTGGCGTGTCGTGCAGTTCTTCGGACTCGCGGCCACGACCGAGCCTCCGCCGGTTGGTGGCACCGACGCGGGCTCGTCTAGCGGTGGGACGACCACGGGCGCCGACGCGGGGAGCGTCGTGGACGTGGGCGGCACAGGCGGAACGTCCGGCGGCGTCGACGCGGGCGGCACGTCCGGCGGTGGGAGCACCACGGGCGGCGCGCCGGGTGACCCGGTCGTCACGCTGAAGTCGCCTGCGAGCGGCGCCAAGGTCAGCGGTCAGGTCACGATCGAGGCGACGGCGACCTCCAGCACGAGCATTCAGCGCGTCGAGTTCGTAATCGACGGCGCACTGAAGGGGAGCGCGGCGACCTCACCGTACACGTTCAAGTGGCAGACGACGCTGTATGACGACGGCGGACACGCGGTCGAGGCCGTCGCCTACGACGCCTTCGGCAACACCGGGAAGGCGACGGCGACGGTCACCGTCAGCAACGCGAGCGGCACGGTCGTACTTGGCCCCGGCACGACGAAGACCGGCACCACGAAGCTCGGCGCGGAGACCGGTGAGCAGGAGAAGCTCGACCCGATCCCGTTCTTCGCGTGTTCGACTGGCCACCGCCCCGGCTTTGGCGCGATCGGCCTGGCCTTGGTCGCGTTGGCTGCGCTGGCGCTGCGCCGCGCGCGCGTGGGCTAGCTGTGGACTAACTACGGCCCTCCTTGAACAGTCGCGACATGACCTCCTCGAGCGGCGGGTCCTCGACGGTCAGATCGGCCACCGGAAGGTGCTCGAGGATGCGGCCGACGAGTCGGGGAACGTCCTCGGGAGTGGCCAGCAGGGCGAGGCGACCGTCGACCTCGGTAAACCCAGCGATCTCGGTCCACTCGGCGGCCGTCGACGGCCGTGAGGTGCGCACGAGGATGCGGCGGTCGGGCGCGTAGCGGCGGGCGAGTACGTCCAGGCCGCCATCGTAGCGTAGCTTGCCACCATCGATGACCACCACGCGCCGGCAGAGCGCCGCAATATCGTCCATGTAGTGGCTGGTGAGGAGGACCGTGGCCCCGAGCCGCTCGCTCCACGTGGCGATGAACTGGCGCACGGTCGCCTGCATGGTGACATCGAGCCCGATGGTCGGCTCATCGAGGAAGAGCACGTCGGGGCGATGCAGGAGCGCGGCCGCCAGCTCGCACTTCATGCGCTCGCCGAGCGACAGATTGCGCACGGGCCGGTCGAGGACGGGGCCAAGCTCGAGCAGCGTGACCAATTCGTCGAGCGATGCTCGAAACTCGGTCCGGTCGAGGTCGAACAGCGCGCGGTTGAGCTCGAACGTCTCCCGGGGCGGGAGATCCCACAGCAGCTGCTGCTTCTGGCCCATGACGAGCGTGATGCGGGTGAGGAAGTCCGGGCGCCGATCGCGCGGTCGAAAACCGCAGACGGTGACGGTCCCGGCCGTCGGGACGAGCAGGCCGGAGAGCATCTTGAGCGTGGTCGTCTTGCCCGCGCCATTGGGGCCGAGGAAGCCGACGCGCTCGCCACGCGCGATAGAAAACGAGACGTCGTCTACGGCACGAACCTCGCGCGACTGCGGGCGCAGCAAGGACCACAGCGAGCCTGCGAGGCCGGGGGCCTTGACCGGCGAGGTGTAGACCTTTGTGAGGTGATCGACCTGAATCACGGGCGCGAGGATACGCCGCACGTCCTCCGGGCTCCAGAGCCGGTCGATCAGGAGCCGGTCGGGAGGCAACCCAGGTCTGCGAGGCGCGTTGGCGTCGCAAAGCCGCGCGCGGGTCGCTAAGATGGCGTCTGGTTGAGCGGTCGAACCAAAGCGAGGTGGGCACATGCGGAAGTGGACGAGGGCGCGAGCGACGTGGGCGTTGGCCCTGCTGTTGGTGGGCACGGCGTGTAGCGCGGGTGACGACGGGAGCGGCGAGTCCCTGTTCGACGTGATGGGAGCCGACGGTGCGGGCAGCCCGGATGCGCGTACCGACGTGCCCAAGGGACCGGATGGGACCTCGACTGACGGCACCGGCGCGGAGACCAACAGCGACAGCGGCCCCATCGGGACCGGCGAGTTCGGCGCACCCTGCACGAGCAACGACGAGTGCGCGTCGGGCTACTGCGTGGACTCGCCCCAGGGCTACATCTGCACGAAGACCTGCCTCGACACGTGCCCCTCGGGCTACAAGTGCAAGTCCGTCCAGGGCTTGGGCTCCGACATCGCCTTCATCTGCATCGCCGACGTGCTGCGCCTGTGCCAGCCGTGCCAGATCGACCCGCAGTGTCCCGGAGGTCGCTGTCTGCCCATCACGGAGCAAGGCACCTGGTGCTCGACGACCTGCTCGACGGCGCCCGGCGCCGAGGTCGCGTGTCCTTCCCAATACAGCTGCAAGAAGCTCAAGGACCCGAAAGGCGGGGCCGAGATGGAGGCCTGCGTGCCAGACGCGGGTACCTGCGAGTGCAGCGAGGGCAGCAAGGGTCGGGTCAAGCCGTGCGAGACGAAGAACGACTTCGGCACGTGCTTCGGCTACCAGACCTGCGACGGCGCGCCCGGCTGGGGCGCCTGCAACGCGCAGACTCCGGCGAAGGAGCTCTGCGACGGCAAGGACAACGACTGCGACGCGGCGATCGACGAAGATCAGGGCGACGGGCTCCCGTGCGAGGAGAAGAACCAGTACGGCACCTGCAAGGGCACGCAGACCTGCCTCGGCCCGCTCGGCCAGAAGTGCAGCGCCATCGCCGCTGCGCCCGAGGCATGCGACTACGTCGACAACGACTGCGATGGTCAGACCGATGAGGACTTCCGCGACGCGCAGGGCGTCTACGGCTCGGATGGCCACTGCGGCAAGTGCGGCAACGGCTGCGCCAACGCGATCCCGAACGCCATCGCCGCGTGCGAGTCCAAGACCCTCAACCCGCCCGCATGCATCGTCAAGCAGTGCGCTGAGGGCTACTACCAGGTCAACCCATTCGTCTGCGCTCCGGCCCCGACCAAACTCTGCGCGCCGTGCAGCGACGACGCCTCGTGCGTCGTTCCAGGCGCCAAGTGCGCGCCGTTCAAGGACCTCGGGCCGGGCGGAGGCGAGGCGAAGTTCTGCGTCGTGCCCTGCTCGGCCACGGGTGGCTGCCCGTCGGGCTATGAGTGCAAGCCGCTCGGCCTGCCCGCGGTCGACATGTGTCAGCCGAAGTCGGGCTCATGCAGCTGCGATGGGCAGAACCAGTCGTTGCAGAAGACCTGCGAGAAGCAGGTCGTCTCGCCGGATCCGGGCGCGCCGGTGCTCACGTGCCCGGGAGTGCAGCACTGCACGCCCAACGGCTGGGGCGACTGCGAGCTCGGGCAGGACGTGTGCGACGGCAAGGACAACGACTGCGACGGCACCATCGATGGTCCGTGGGTGAACGCCAAAGGTCAATACGTCAAAGATCAGCACTGCGGCGTCTGCGGCAACAACTGCGCGGCGGCGCCGCCTCCCAACGCCCTCGGGAGCTGCCTCGTCATCGCTGGGAACCCCATCCCGAGCTGCGGGATCGCGTGCAAGGGCGGCTTCTTCGACGTCGACAAGAACCCGTCGAATGGGTGCGAGTGCCCCTATCAGAGCCCACTGGATCTGCCGGATGGCAGCGATCAGAACTGCGACGGCATCGACGGCGAGCTCGAGAGCGGCGTCTTCGTAGCGAAGTCAGGCAATGACGCCGCGGCTGGCCACATCGACTCTCCGCTGCTGACCATCCAGGCCGGCGTCAACCGCGCGGCGCAGTTCAACAAGCGCGACGTCTACGTGGCGACGGGCGTCTACTCCGAGAACGTCAAGCTGGCGGCGGGCGTCTCGGTCTACGGCGGCTACGCGGGCGACTTCAAGGCACACAACGCGGTCCTCTACGAGACGGCCATCTTGGGTGGTCCACCGCAGCCGGGCGCCCCCGCGGCCATCAACGGTGTGGCGATCTCCGGCGCCAAACCGACGACGGTCGACGGGTTCATCGTCTTTGGCGCCAACGACAAGTCCTCGGGCGGCTCGTCGTACGGCATGTGGTTCGTCGATTGCGACGGGAGCCTCGTCGTGCGGAACAACCGCGTATTCGCCGGTGACGGGGGCGATGGCGGGCTCGGCAAGGCCGGGGCCGTCGGCGCTGGCGGTGGTTCGGGGGCGGCCGGCAAGGTCGCCTACGACATCGGCAAGGGTACCTGTGGCGCCTCCGAGCACAGCGCGGGGGGCGCCGGTGGTGCGCAGGTCTGCGGCGGAACCGTCGATGTGAGCGGCGGCGGCGGCGGAGAGGCGATCTGTCCCGACTACGACGAGGCGACCTCGAAGGAGTGCCCGAACGACAACCTCACGCAGGCCCCGACCACCGCGGAGAAGGGAGCCGACGGCAAGGGAGGCGGCGCCGGCGCGGGCGGCATCGCGGGTCGCGACTCCTACATCACCGATGGGTGGGGCCAGCTCGGCTGCGGCGGTCCCGGCCTGCCGCTCAACTGCGGCCTCTGCCACCTGCCGCACGGCTTCTCGGCCGATGGCGCCCCGGGCACCGACGGCAGTCACGGCGAGCTCGGCGGCATGGGGCTCGGCTGCACGATCGCGAAGGGCAACGTCGTCGATCACCTCTGGCAGCCCGCCAACGGGTTCGACGGCGGTACCGGACAGCACGGCAGTGGCGGCGGCGGCGGTGGCGCGGCGGGCGGGGTCGAGGTGCGCGACTGCAATAGCGCCAACGCGAAGTACACCGACATCGGTGGCAGCGGCGGCGGCGCGGGCGCCGGCGGTTGCGGCGGGACGTCGGGCACCGGAGGCAAGGGCGGCGGCGGGAGCTTTGGCCTGTTCCTGTCGTGGTCGCAGCCTCCCACGAGCCTGCCGATGGTCAGCAGCAACACGATCGGGCGCGGCAAGGGCGGCAACGGCGGCTTCGGCGGCACCGGGGGGACGGGCGGGGCCGGCGGCGTGGGCGGCAACGGCGGCTCGAGCGCGGCCGACCAGGCGGCGACGTTCTGCACCGCTCAAGGAGGCCACGGTGGCGCGGGCGGTTCAGGGTGGCCGGTGGCCGAGAGCTTGAGGCCCTTGGCCATGTCGCCACCTTGCTGGGCCACCAGGGCGTCGAGTGTGCGGCTGGTCTGGCGGCCGTTGCGGGCCACCTCGGTCATGCCTTTTTTGTGCCCATCGAGTTCTTCGAGCACGATC
>SXOX01000053.1 GCA_005776585.1 Pseudomonadota bacterium
TGGGCGTGCTGCTCTACGACGCCTCGCGTGTCGCCGAGCTCATGGCCGGGCCCGAGCACACCCTCGTCGAGGCGCAGCGCAGCCTGCTGCTCGATCCCAACGATCCCGAGGTCGAGGCCGGCGCGCTCCGCAACGGCATCACGCCCGAGATGGTCGACGCAGCGAAGCGGTCCCCGGTCTGGAAGTGGGTCAAGGAGTGGGGCCTCGCGCTGCCGCTGCACCCCGAGTTCCGCACGATGCCGATGCTGTACTACGTTCCGCCTCTGCTGCCGGTCAGCGGCCGCTCTGGCCAGAGCCTCTACGAGCACGACACTGAGGAGCTCCTGGCGTCCGTCGCCAAGGCGCGGGTACCGATGACGTATCTGGCCTCGCTGTTCTCGGCCGGCAACGTCGGCGTGGTGGCCGAGGTCATGCACAAGCTCGCCGCCGTGCGCACCTATCTGCGCCAGACGCAGGTGGGCGATCTCGACTGGGAGCGGGTACGCCGCGTGCTACGTGACGCGGGGCTCGACCCGGCCATGGCCGAGGCCATCTATCGGCTCACCGCGCTGTGCGACCCGTCGGACCGCTATGTGCTGCCGCCGCTCCAGCGCGAGGAGTCCCTCGAGGCCGACCGCGCGCACGGGTGCAGCCCGGAGTTCGCGAAGGGCAACTGTGGTCTGGGCGCGCACGGCGTGCCCGTTCGGGGGGCGTGATGAACACCCTGGTCTTGGAGCACTTGGCCCGTCTGCTCGAGTATCCCGACCGCGAGACGGTCCCGCTCGCGGAGGCGTTGCTGTCGGACCTGCGTGCCGATCCGGCGCGTGCGGCCGTCGCCGATGCGCTGACCCCGTTCGTGGTCGAGGCGCGTGGGATGGCACCCGCCGTGCTCGAAGAGGCCTACTCCCGCAGCTTCGACCTCTCGCCGGTGTGCGTGCCATACGTGTCGGTGCATCTGTTCGGCGAGGAGAGCTTCCATCGCGCGCGGCTCATGACGGCGCTGGCGGCGCGTTGGGAAGAGCTGGGCCTCGACCTTGGGGCCGAGCTGCCCGACCACCTTGCGCTCGTCCTCCGCGGTGGCGCGCGCCTGAGCCCTGACGAGTGGCGGGAGCTGCTCCGACTGGGCGTGCTCCCGGCGCTCGTCGTCATGCAAGCCCAGATCGCGCGGGCCAAGACGCCCTATCGTCATGTGATAGACGCCGCTCTCATCAGCGCGTCCATCGACGCCGACCTCACCCTCGAGGCGGCACAGAAGCTCCCTCTCCCCATGCAGCGGCTCAAGCACCCCATGGAGGTGGCTCATGCCTAGCGCGTTCTTCTATGTCGGGCTCCCCTACGCGGCGCTCGCGCTCCTGGTCGGCGGCACCGTATGGCGGTTCAAGCGCGACCGCTTCACCATCACCTCGCTCTCGTCGCAGGTGCTCGAGGCGCGCACGCTCGCGTTCGGCTCGCTGCCCTGGCACGTCGGCATCCTGGTGGTCTTCGTCGGCCACCTCATCCCGTTCTTGGTCCCCGAGCTGTGGCAGGCAGTTACGGCCAACCCCGCCGTGCTCATCGGGGTCGAGATCGTCGGCCTGGGCGCCGCCGTCCTCGCCGCGCTGGGGCTGGGCGTCCTTCTGACGCGTCGTCTGTTGAATGCACGCATCCAGGCCGTCACGAGCACCATGGACTTGGTCATCTTGCTGCTGCTGATGGTGCAGGTGCTCCTCGGCATCGTCGTCGCCATCACCGCACCCTATGGCGCCGCGTGGTCGGCCGGCACGCTCATGCCGTATGTCCGCGGCCTGTTCACCCTCTCGCCGGATGCGGCCCTCGTCGCCGAGATGCCCGCCGTCATCAAAGCGCACGTCGTCCTCGCGTTCGTTACGCTCGCGCTCGTGCCCTTCACGCGGCTGGTGCATGCGCTGGTCGTGCCGATTCATTACCTGTTTCGGCTACCGCAGCGCGTCGTGTGGGCCAGCATCCGGCGTGCCGAGGAGCTCGACAATCAACCGGGCGGAGATCCCGCGGAGGGCCGACGTGACCTCGTCAAGGGTGCCCTCGGCCTCGCAGGCGCCGGCGTCCTGCTCGCCGCGGGTGTGCTCGACAAGCTGGTCCGTTTCGTCAAGGGCGACGCCATGTCGAAGGACCAGAAGGAGCACCACATGGCGCAGAAGCTCGGGCGGCTAGAGCAGACGGCCTCCCAACGGGCGCTCGAGCTCGAACGCATGCGGTCGGAGACCATCACTGTCGCCAAGCTGTCGGAGCTGCAGCCCAAGTCGGGCAAATACTTCATCGACTACCAGATGCGGCCAGCGCTCGCGTTTCAAGACGAAAAGGGCTTGCCCATCCTGATCTCGGCCAAGTGCACGCATCTTGGCTGCACCGTGGGCAGTCAGGCCGACGACCAGGGTCGCATCCTGTGCCCCTGCCATATCTCGTACTTCGATATCAAGACCGGTCGTCCCAACGACGGCGCTCCCGCGAAGGAGCCGTTGCCCCGCCTCGGCTGGGTCATCCGCGACGCCAAGGGCAAGGTCCTGGCCAGCCGGAGCGCGGACGGGACCGTCGAGGGCTCCGTCGATCCCAAGGCGCCCGACGCCGCCAGCTACGAGGTCTGCATCGCCAAGAAGTACGAGGAGGCGTGACATGAACGCGCGCTCACACGGTCGACCTGCCCGGCTCGTCACGACGCTCGTGCGGTTCATGGCCGACCGCTTCCCGATGCACAAGCTGAACGTCGAGGCCATGATCCAGAAGAAGGAGGTCCCGCTCCACAAGATGAGCTGGGCCTACTACCTCGGTGGCTTGGTCCTGTTCTTCTTCGGCATCCAGCTCATCACGGGCCTGCTGTTGCTGTTTTACTACCAGCCGTCGGTGTCCGACGCGCACGCCTCGGTGGAGTATCTCACCCGATATGTGCCCGGCGGCGCTTTGATCCGCAATGTCCACGCGTGGTCGTCCTCGGCGATGATCCTCACGCTCCTCGTCCACCTCATCACGACGTTTGCAATGAAGGCCTTCGAGCGCCCGCGCGAGCTCACCTGGATCTCGGGTGTGCTGCTGCTGCTCATCACGTTTGGCTTTGGCTTCACGGGCTACTTGCTCCCGTGGCACCAGATCGCGGTCTCGGCGACCAAGATTGGCCTCGGGTCCATCGAGCTCCTGGGCCAGTACCTGCCCGGCAGCCTTGCCGACATCCCCACCCGCGTGAAGGAGGCCATCCAAGGCGAGGCCTCGGTCGGGCAGGCCACGCTCTCCCGCTTCTTTGCGGCGCACGTCGTCCTCCTCCCGTTGGCGGCGTTCGCGGTGCTCGGGCTCCACCTGGTCTCCGTCCAGGTCCACGGGATGAGCCAAGGCGTCGACGTGCCCTCGCGGCGAACCGAGCGGTTCTTCCCGTTCTTCGTGCTCAAGGACGCCTCGCTCTGGGGCGTGATGTTCTTCGTGCTCGTCGCGTTGGCGCTCTGCGTGCCCTTCGAGTCGTTCTTCAGCTACCCGCTGTTCGAGCCCTATGACCCGCTCGGCTCCACGCCCGACGGCATCAAGCCGGAGTGGTACTTCTACTTTGTCTACTATCCGCTGGAGTTGCTGCCGTTCTGGCTCGTGAACCTGCTCATGGGCGCCGCCGTCGGTGTGCTGCTGCTCGCGCCGTGGATCTTCAAAGGCACCTCGCGCAAGACGCTGCGCATGCTCGCGGCCGGTGCCGCGACCTACCTCGTCGTCATCACCCTCTTCGGTGACGCCATCTACGAGATGCTCAAGGGAGGGCACTGAAATGAGACCACTGGCACTCATCCTGCTCCTGAGCGGTGTCGCAGCCCCGAGCGCCGCGCTCGCCTACGCCGAGTTTCAGAAGCACATTCAGGCGACCTCGGGACGGAACGTGAACTGCGCGGTCTGCCACGCCCACGGCGACGGTCCCGATGGCGTGAAGCCAGGCCAGGTCGGGAGCTTGACGCCTGCCGAGGTCGACCGCCTGAACCGCGCGCGCATCGCGTTCGAGCCGGGGCAGACGGTCGACAGTCCGATCCTGAACGCGTTCGGCAACCACATCGTGTTCACGGTCGGCAAGCGGCAGCTGCTAGCGCTCAAGAACGATCCGGGCGCACTCGCCGGCCGGCTCCAGGAGACGGACCTCGACCGCGACGGCATCTCCGACGGCCAGGAGCTCCGCGACGGCACGCACCCGCTGGACGCGCAGCATGGCGATCCGTGGAAGCTCATGAAGGTCAACACACGACGGTACGGGCTGCACCTCGTTCTGCTCGCCGTCGCCACGTTCCTCGGGCTCTACGGCCTGGGCCACATCCTCCGCTGGTTTGGGCGAACGGCCGAGGCGGCAATGCAGGGACTACGGGACAGGGGCCGCGATGAGCCGTGACCCCGACCGCCGCATCGCGATCCGCGTCCTGATCGTCAACACCATCGCGTTCACCGTTTGCTTCGCGGTCTGGATGATGAACGGTGTGCTGGTGACGTTCCTGGTCGACCAGCGCACGATGGTCTTCGACAAGGCCCAGATGGGCTGGCTCCTCGGCATCCCCGTGCTGACGGGCTCACTGCTTCGGCTGCCGGTCGGGCTCTTCACCGATCGCTGGGGCGGCCGACGCGTCTACGCCGGCGTCATGCTCGTCACGGCGCCCTTCTGCTGGCTCGTCGGCAGCGCCACCGGCTTCACGGATCTGGCGCTCTACAGCCTCGGGTTTGGCATCGCGGGCACGTCCTTTGCCGTGGGCATCGCCTACTCGTCGGTCTTCTTTCCGCGCCACCAGCAGGGGACCGCGCTCGGCATCTTCGGCGCAGGCAACGCAGGCGCCGGTCTCACCAGCCTCGGCGCGCCCGCCCTCCTCCGGTGGTTGACCGACGGCGGAGCCAACCCAGAGGGCTGGCGTTGGTTCCCTCGGATCTATGCCGTGGTGCTGGTCGTCATGGCCGTCGTCTTTTGGTTTCTTACCGTGGACAAGCGCGATCCCGCGTCAGGCAACAAGACCCTCGCACAGAACCTCGCGCCGCTCGGTAGCGTCCGTGTGTGGCGCTTTGGGCTGTACTACTTCCTCGTCTTCGGCGGCTTCGTCGCCTTGTCGCAGTGGCTCATCCCCTACTACGTGAACGTCTACGCCGTCTCGGTCGGCATGGCGGGCCTGCTGGCCTCCATATTTACCTTCCCCTCCGGCTTCATCCGCGCATTGGGGGGCTGGCTTTCCGACAAGCTCGGCGCGCGCACCGTCATGTACTGGGTCCTCGGCGGCTGCCTCGCCGGGAGTGTGCTCCTGGTCGTGCCGCGCATGGACATCTTCGCCAGCGGCGAGGGCGTCATGGCTGCGGCCCCCGGCAAGGTTACCGAGGTCACACCCGAGAAGGTGGTCATCGACTCCAAGGCCTACCCGCTGAAGGCGCCCGATCCCGACCACGACCTCAAGATCGCGGACTCCCAGACCTTCGTCTTCCCGACCGGTCGCTTCTGGCAGGAGCCCGTCGTCAAGGTCGGCGACACGGTCGTCAAGAAGCAGCTCGTGGCCAAGGGCGTCTCTCACATCTACTTTCAAGCCAATATCTGGATCTTCACGTCCATCGCCTGCTTCATCGGTATCCTCATGGGCATCGGCAAGGCCGCGGTCTACAAGCACATTCCGGAGTATTTTCCCCACGACGTCGGCGTCGTCGGCGGCATCGTCGGCGTGCTCGGCGGCTTGGGCGGCTTCGTCTGCCCCATTCTGTTCGGCTACCTGCTGCGCGGCTACGGCCTCTGGACCACGTGCTGGATGTTCTTCGCCGTACTGTCCGCCGCCTGCCTCATCTGGATGCACCTCGTCGTGCGGCGAATGATGGCGCGCCGCGTGCCCGAGGTCGCCGAGATGATCGATCACGAGCACCTGCCACAGAGCGAAGGGGGGCCAGCATGAGCCAGGATCGAGACCTGAGAGACATGACCGCCTGGGATCCTGAGAACACCAAACAGTGGGACACCTGGGGCAAGCGCGTGGGCTGGCGCAACCTGATGCTCTCGGTGCCCGCGCTGGCGTGCGGCTTCGGTGTCTGGATGTACTGGTCCATCATCACCACGCAGATGCAGAAGCTCGGCATCGCCTTCGACCCCGACCCGGGGCGCAACAAGGAGCTGCTGTATGTGCTGATGTCGATCGCCGGGCTGTCAGGCGCCACACTGCGCATCCCCAACTCGTTCTTCATCGCGCTCTCTGGCGGCCGAAACGTCATCAGTGTCACGACCGCGCTGCTGATCTTGCCGGCGCTCGGCGTCGGCCTCGCGCTTCAGGATCCCAAGACCAGCTACGCGACCTACACCATCCTGGCTGGCCTCTCCGGCTTCGGCGGCGGCGCGTTCGCCTCGTCGATGTCGAACATCAGCGCCTTCTTCCCGAAGCGCATGCAGGGCCTCGCGCTCGGCCTCAATGCCGGCGTCGGCAATCTGGGCGTGAGCCTCATGCAGGTGCTCATCCCGTGGGTCATGAGCGTCGGCCTCTTCGGCGCGCTGGGCGGCGAGGGCCGAGTCTTCAGCGGCGGCGTGAGCTTCATCCAAAACGCCGGGCTCGTGTGGGTGCCCATCCTGGCCGTGCTCGCCATCGCGGCCTGGCTCGGCATGGACAACCTACCCCGGCTCAACGTCGGGCCCGCGCCCGTCGCCATCGCCAAGATGCTGTGGCTCACCGTGCTGGGGCTCGTGGGTGCCGGCGCCGGTCTGTACTTGCTCGTCGGACTCAAGCTCAACATGTGGCTCGTGCTCGTTGTCACCATCGCGCTCACGCTGCTGCTCATGCGCACGCTCACGCCGGCGTCGGTACGGCAGAATCTGGCCGGCCAGTTCCGAATCTTCAGTGAGAAGCACAACTGGGTGATGACCGTGCTCTACGTGATGACCTTCGGCAGCTTCATCGGCTACTCGGCGGCCTTCCCCAAGCTCATTCAGGACGTCTTCGGCAGCCTGCCGGGCGGCCTGCCCAACCCGAACGCGCCGAACCCGATGGCCTACGCGTGGCTCGGCCCGCTCGTCGGGAGCCTCGTCCGGCCCATTGGCGGCTGGATGTCGGACAAGTGGGGCGGCGCCAGGGTCACCCAGTGGGCCACCGTCGTCATGGTCGGTGCCGCTCTCGGCGCGGCGTATTTCGTCAAGGCCGCGGGTGCTGCCGCCGCTCCCGAGACGCAGTTCGTGCCGTTCTTGCTCGTGTTCCTGCTGCTGTTCATCACGACCGGCATCGGCAA
>SXOX01000054.1 GCA_005776585.1 Pseudomonadota bacterium
ACCAGAGCGGCATCCGGGCGCTGCTCGAGTGGGCCGCCAAGAACGACGCCAGCGAGGCCAATCGCGGCAAGGCAACCAAGGCGCTCACCCCGGCGGGGACGATCCCGACGCCGGTGAATCCGTAACGCCGAGCGACGAGTGCGGAGGGTTCGACGAATGGGGACCGTGCAGCGCAAGGTCTCGTACGTGCGTCGCCAGCAAAAAAAGCGCCACTGAGGCGAGCAGCCAGCCGATGCGATGGATTCGCGTCGAGCAGGAGTCTCACTCAGCCAAGCTCGCGAGGCGCCTCTCTGTCCGCCGCGAACGCCAAGCATGCCGCGCCAGCGAGCGCGCGGCAGACGAGGGTCGGGTGTCGGCGCGACCCGCTCATGCCGTCCGGCTCCGATCTACGAGCCGCCTTCGGCCAGCAGCGCTTCGAGGAGCTCCCGGGCCTGACGACCCGCGTACGGGGCGGCGCCCTTCGGCGGCGCCGCGTTGTCGACGATGCGCACGACGGCCACGAGGCTGCGGCCGCCCTGATGCAGGTGGGTGACGAACCAGCCGAGACGCTTCTTGCCGTCCTTGCCGACGAAGCCGGAGCCTGTCTTGCCGTGCAGCGTCCAGCCGCCCGGCGTGCCTTCGAGACGGGTGATCGCGTTCGTCTTCTCGACAGCGCCGCCAGACACGAGCAGCACGCCGCGCCACATTCGCGCGAGGAAGCGCGCCTGCTCGTCGGCCGAGATCGTGAGCGTGGGCTTGGCCGCGCCCTCGAGGAACGACGCGCGCGTCAGCCACGCGCGGTCGAGGCCGCCGGAAAGGTCGCGGCTGCTGTACCCGAAGTCGGTGAAGTAGGCCTCGAGCGCCTCGTTCCCCAGCATCGGCGCCAGCTTTTGCGATACCCATACAACCGAATCGCGCATCCAGGTCGCGGCCGTCTGATCGTGGTTCCACGAGTCGATCAGATGATTGACGCCGTTCTACTTGAAGCGTGTCGACTCCTCCAGGTCGCCGAGATCGAACGCCATGAGTGCGAGCGGCAGCTTGAAGGTCGAGCACGCGGGCGCACGCTCGGCGCAGAGGTCGCCGCCGAATCGCTCGTGCGTCACGTCCTTGTCGACGTCGCGCACCAGCAGGCAGCCCTCGAAGCCCTCGAACTTCTTCTCGATGTCGACGGCGCGCGCGGGGGCGGCGAGCAAGGCGATAGCGCGCATGTCCGCGTCCTATCGTCATTGTGTAGGCGCCGCAAGCGAGGATGCGCCGACGGTCACGTGCTTGGTCGCGCGATGATCTGCTGGTACTGCTGGAGGTCATGTGGTCACTGTTTACGGGCCTCTTGACCTTGTTGATCGTGATTGGCACCTCGGGTTGCGCCTCAAAGCTCGACTACTGGAGCCAGCAGCGGCGAGGGGCCAATTTTTTCAATGACGTCGAGACGGCCGCACGATTTCGAGCAGCGCGCGCCGCCGGCATCGAGGTGGTCCGGCTCTCACCGTCGAAGTGGCTCGCGGGACGCGCGCCGAGCGAGCGCGGCGACTTTCTGATCGGCGCGCGCTCGGGCTACACCGGGGTGAACCAGGGTGACGTCACGTTCCTGAAGGGAGTGCTGCGGGACGCCGAGCAAGCGGGCCTCAAGGTGGTCCTGACCTTGCTGAGCCTTCCCGGCGCACGCTGGGGGCAGCACAACGAGGGACTCGAAGAGCGCGTGCTGTGGCAAAGCGACGCCTGGCAGGGACAGGCAATCCGATGCTGGCAAGATCTCGCGAGGGAGCTGAAGGACGAGCCTGCGATCGTGGGCTACAACGTACGCAACGAGCCGTCCCCCGAGCTCGCTGCGCCGCGACTTTCGGACTGGTTCACCGGTGACTACGCAGGCTGGTATGCGAAGGTGAGGGGCACGCCCCAGGACCTCAATCGCTTCTATCGCAACGTGGTGGCCGCAATCCGGGAGGTCGACTCCGAGACTCCAATCGTGCTCGACAGCGGTTTCTTCGCGACCCCTTGGGCGTTCAAGGTCCTCGAGCCCATCGCGGGCGATTCGAAGATTCTCTATTCGTTTCACATGTATGAGCCCTTTGCGTTTACCTCGCGCGGAAACAAGGGAAAGCACACCTATCCGGGCCGCGTTCCCACGGGCGAGGGAGACGAGCCCCTGGAGATGACGTGGGACCGGGCCCAAGTCCGCCGCTTCCTCGATCCGGTGGCCGACTGGCAGAGGCGACACGCGATCCCGTCCAAGCAAATCTTCGCGGCCGAGCTCGGCGTCTTCCGCCGCAACCCTGGAGCCGCGGCCTATCTCGAGGATGTGATCGGCGAGGTTCACTCGCGCGGATGGCACTGGGCGTTCTACTCCTTTCGAGAGGACGAGTGGGACGGCATGGACTACGAGCTCGGGTCGGAACCGCCCTCGCCCGCGTATTGGGAAGCGATTCGAGAGGGTCGACTGCCGGATTCGGACGTCTATCGGCCGAACGCGCTGTGGGGCGTCATTCAGAGGTGGCTTGCCGCCACGCCTGTCCATGGGGCGTTGCCCTGAGCATAGGGCACCGACGGGGGCGGAACGAAGCATGACGGCGGGTCAACGACTTGAGCCGGAGGCGCCCCGCACGCGGTGGTCGGGATTGTCACGCTCGGCGGGCCGAGGCACTGTGACTTGGGCGGGAGCGTCGGATCGTTGAGCGCGTCGATGCGCCGGGCGCCTTCTCACAGGTCGGGACAACCGTCGCAGCGCCTTCACTCGCCGACCCGTTGCCTTCATCGACCGAAGGTGTCTCCGCGATCCCGACACCGTCGGCGACTTGCTCGTCCGTTGCCACGGCCGGCTCTGCGCGCCGCTGGAAGACGCCGCCCTGGGCGGACTGCGTTAGCCTGCCTGCGTTGGCGGAGGCCTGTGGCGATGAATCGACCACGGTGCCGGCGGTTGTCGGTGACATGGAGCCGCAGTCACCTGCCCAGAGCGCGAGCCAGACGGCAACGGGCGTGTTCCTCGACGTCATAGGCATTCAGTTGCTCGAGGGCCGAGAGATCATCGCCCCATGATGAGACGAAGGAACATGGGTACCTGTCTCATCCCGCCTGGTGCTGGCGCCGGTCAGGATCGACGGGGTCATCGAGCTTCACCCACAGCGGCGCGCCGGGTCGTTGCTGTTCGGCTGCGGCTCGAACTCCTCTTCGAGCGAAACCGACGACAAAGTCTTCGAAAGCGCCATCATCGCCGACGACGAGCGGACTTGGCGGTCGCCATTGGATCCAACGTCACCTGGTTCACGGTCCCGTCGCTGGTGTGCGCGTACGCGCGCAGCAGCACGGTCCCGTGCAGGGTCGACCGGCGACGGCAAGCACGTAGACCTGGGTCAGCAGCCCTGCGTTGATGAACGCGGCCTGCACCAGGATGGTGTCGTTCACTTTACACGTGCCGCTCTTGAGGAACGCCGTCACAATCGCATTGCCGAGGGCCACCGACTGCGCGTGCCCGGCGAGAGCCGGCGCCTTGACGACCGTCGCGACCTCGGGATGATCGCTCATCCAGGTCGCGTCCGTCGTCACGCAGTACCAGTTGCCGCCAAAGTGCCCGAGCAGCTCCAGCTGTGCGCTTGCACGGGGACCGAGCGACAGCTTGACCGGATCCACTCCGACCGGGTTCACCTGGAGCTGGTCGGCATCGGCGTTGACCACCAGCACGGCCACGGTCGCCGTCAGGCCGATGCCCGTGCTCGCCCGCAGCAGCGCCGTGCCGGCGTTGGCGGTGCTGACCCGCCTGGGCTCCACGTCGCTCACGCGCGCCACGGTCTCGTCCGACGAGGTCCACGCCACGGTGTCAGTCAGCTCGCGGTCGATGGGGTAGTTCAATCCAGGCCGATGGCGTTGACGCACGCAGTGAAGCCGCCGCGCGGATGCTCGAAGCCCGTGCCAAGCCAGTCCCCGGCGTCGCTCAGGCTGTGCGCGCCCGCGCGTGTCGAGCGCCTGCACTGTCAGGCAGGTGAGGGTCGCCGAAACGACGCTCACCTGGCGCAGCGCCGGCCGTGGTGGTCGAGTCCAAGAACGCCAGCATCAGCTACCTGCAGCGGCGGCTCAGGATCGGCTACAACCGCTCAGCACGTATCATCGAACGCACGCAGTTCGATGGCGTGGAGAGCGGTCCTGACCATCGAGGCAATCGCAAGGTGCTGCAAGCGCCCATGGCCGACTTGGATTGACGACGGCGCCGATGGGTGACGTGGGATAAGGCGCACCCACCTGGGGTCGTAGGAGCCGTCGGGTCGCGGAAAGCCGGAGCCAAGTACGCAGAACAGTAATCTCGATACAGAGCGTCCAACTGCATAGCGAACGCTCGCTTGACCGGGGTGCCGCCGTCGCGATAGCATGCAAACTCTACCAGCGCGGGAGGTTGGATGTACGGCAAGAAGGAGGACCCAGCAGCCGCGCGCGGCGCGGAATCCAGCCGTCAAGCCGACGCAGCACCGCGTTCGGTGCGCCTCCCAGCCACAGGCTATGCGGCGCAACGGGCGGCCCTGAGCCCGCGCCCCACGCCAGCAGTGCCGGCGGTGGATGCCGCACGCAGTGCCTCTGCCACGAGCGGTGGCGACGGCACCACTACGACGGCCGCGCCCCCGGCCCTCGCGCCGGCCGCCGCGACCGAACCCGCAGCTGAAGTCGCCCCCCCCACCGCGGCCGAAGCGGCGCCCGCGCCAGCCGACACCGCGCTCACCGACGAGCTGCACCTGTTTGCCTACGATCACCTGCGCAAGCAGGCCTACTCGGTGCGCTGGATGAAGGAGCTCCAACGCAACCTGAGTGTGACGCAGTCGGGCGTGGCCGATGTGCCTACAGTCAATGCGATTCTGGCAGCGCACCCCATCACGCTCACGTACGACCCCAAGGCCAAGACGCAGAAGGCCAAGGAGAAGCAGAAGTCCAAGAACATGGGCACTGTGGCCAAGGAGATGGCGGCGGCGCTCAAGCAGCTGTCGGCGTCGATTCCCGAGTCGGCGGGGGCCGAGCACGCCACCGCCAAGGCCCTCGGCCGCTCGGGTGGCGCCCACGGGGCGGGCGCCGACACGCCCGAAGACTTGGCGTTCAAAGCCAAGGGCGGCTACGCCGGCTACGTGAAGCAGGAGCTCAAGTCGGGCACGTTCTTGGACAAGTCGGTGCTGGCGCACCCTGACATGCACGACCGGCTTGCCAACGCCACGGCCTACCTGCAAGCCAAGTTCCCGCACGCCACGACGGAAGAGCAGCTGGCCAAAGAGGTGGGCGTGCAAAAGGTCGTGAGCTTCCGACCCACCGAGCCTGGGCGAGATCAGATGTACCACGGGTTAGGGTTCGCGATTGACCTCAACCCGGCCCAAAACAACTGGCACCTGGGCAAGACCGACACGTCGTGGACGCTGAACCGCATTATCGGCAACGTGAACGCCCTGTTTGGGGTCAACGAGGTGCGCAGCGCGCTCGGCATGGCGGCCAACTCCAAGAAGGAGTCGACGGCCGAGGCGTTCGATGCCATCTCGCGCTCCAACGCCAACCTCATGCGGTATCGCGAGCTGGCCAACGACGGGGCCAAGCTGGAAGCCTACCTGCGCTCCGCAGAGTGCCCGGCGGCGGCCAAAGCGCTGGGGCTCGACCACTGGAAGAAGGTGCTGGCCGCCGACGAGCGCAAGATGGCCGACCCGGCGCAGAAGCTCGTGGGGGCCGACGGCAAATCAAACCACTCGGCTGGGTTCATGGACCTCAGACTCGAGACGGTGCAGGCCATGCGCGATGCGGGCGGGCTGCGCTGGGGCGGCACCGACCTGGGCGGTGACAGCGGCGACCTCATGCACTTCGACGGCGGGTTCATGCCCACGGCGCTGAGCTTGCGCGGTCAGGTCTCGACCGCACGGGGCGAGATGAAGAAGGCCAAAGAGGCCGCCAAAACCGAAGGCACTCCGGGCGGCTGAGCGCCTACCCGCAGCGTCAGCCAGCCACGTCGGGTGCGACGAAGGCGGCGGGGCGCGCCGGCGGGCTGTCGCCGCGGAAGACCTCCCGTCTGACGCCTTATGGGATCAACAGCGGTCGCCCTGCGGTGTCGAGAAGGAGGTCGATCCGGGCGATGCGCTCGAAGGCAATGAGCGGGCTCGAATTGGAGACCACCGGGCCGAGCGTCACAGCGTGCCGGAGTCGCGGAACTCGCGGGTCACCCACGCTTTTCGTCGCCTTCGCCATCGAGGGCACGGCGAGAGGAGCTTGGTCATGGACGAGGGATCGCAAGTTCGGGCGGCGCTCGACACGGTTCGGACAGGCGGCCAGGTTGGCCGAGACGGCTACCCGCGCGCGATGCGGGCCGCGGTGGCAAGCGACGCGCGCCACGCGCACGACGCCGGCGTCCGCGATTGAGAGCCTCGCCGGCAATACGGCGCCAGTTGTCGAGGTGAGGCAGCGGATTGCGCAACTTGCTGTGGATGCCGGCATCCCTGTCAGTGAGGTTGCCCTACGGCGCGAGCAGCGCGGCGCATGCTCACCCTTCCTGTGACGTCCACTCTCACGATCCGCGCCTGGCGTGTTCATGACGCGCGACTCCGGCGCCCCGAGCCGGCGGCGCGAATGGAGGCCCAAGGACCAGGTAGGGCGGCCCTTGTGGTTGAACGCGAACGCGTCGTAGGAGATGAGGTCGCGACCATGCAAATAGTCCGACAATCGCTCGACTGGAAAGCCCTGGACCAGTGGGTCGTACGGGAGTGTAACGACGGTAAGCTCACCGTCGATGCGATAGTCCCCGATTGGCAAAAAACTCGGACGCTCCGCAGTGAACAAGGGAAAAAGAACTCAAGGCAGCGGCCTCACGCAGCGCCCGCCGACATCCGCGTTGCGGTTCGTCGGGGCGTCGCCGCTGCGACTGGCAATGCGGAGGTCCGACGCGAGGCCGGTGATCGACCCACCCCGAATGACGCGGGCGGAGTAATCACTACAATCCGTCCAGGAAGAGCCATCCACCGGCGCACCGCTGTAGGACGCGTGCCAACAGTCCTCGACCCACTCCGAGAGGTTGCCAGCCATGTCCTGCACGCCGAACGTGGACCCTCCGTTGGCGTGGTCGCCCGCGATCGCCGTCATGTTTGTCCCGCAGCCGCAGCCAGCGACGGCGAACTGCGCCGTCCCGTTCGTGCACGTCGGCTCCGGCGTGTCGCCCCAGGGGTACTCCCGCGGTGTCTTGCCGGCCGCCGCGTACTCCCACTCGGCCTCCGACGGCAGGCGCCCTCCCGGCGCGACCCACCCACAGAAGGCCTTGGCCTGCGGCCATTTCAGGCCGTTCTGTGGGTGCTTGCCCCGCCCGTTCGCGGAGGTGTTCAGGCCCGTCTCAGCACAGCCGTTGAAGTCCGCCGTGGACGGCGCGGTACAAGGCGATGCCGTCTGACACGCCTCGTACTGCGCCACGACGATCTCGTATTTGCCGATGAAGTAGCCTTTCGAGAACGTGACCAGGTGTACCGGCTTCTCGTCCGGGGCGCCCGCGGTGGAGCCCATGCTGAAGCTGCCGGGCGGCACGTAGATCCACACGTCCCAGACGTGCCAGCCACTGCTATCATTGGGCGTGTACTCGCACGCCATTGCCGCGTTACAGCCTGCCGTGTAGCCGCTGAGCGTAGGGCACGACACGTCCCCGCAGCAGCCGGGAGCGGGGCTGTGAAGGCACTGGCCAGATGCGCAGCTGTCCGTCGTGCACGTGTTGCCATCGTCGCACTGCGACGCGCTCGTGCAGCAGCCCGCCATTGTCGTGCTCACGCACTTGTTGCTCGAGCACACGTCGGCCGTACAAACCTTTCCATCGTCGCACTGCGAACCGCTGGTGCAGCAGCCCGCGATTGCCGTGTTTACGCACTTCGTGTTGGTGCACGCGTCCGTCGTGCACGCGTTGCTGTCGTTGCAGTCCGCGACCCCGGCGCACTCGCACACGGGGCAATCCGTTGTCTGGCCACCGCAGCCGTCGTCCCAGATACCGCACGTCTTGCCGAGCATCGCACACGTCTTTCGCTCGCACCCGTGGTCGACCGTGGAGATTTCCGGCACGACAGCGGCGGTCTCGGAAACGGTGGCAGCCTCAGGAACCGCCGTGGACGTGTCCGGCACGGCCGCCAGAGTCCCAGACTCGCACTGCCCAACGGCGCGATCGCACCGCCAGCCCGCGCTGCAGTCGCGATCCAACGAACACGCAAGCCGAAACTCGCTGGCAACGTCGTGGCGGCAGCCTCCGACGAGCAGCGCGGCTACAAGCGTGACCAGGTGAGCACATCGGTGACGCATGCGGCCTCCGAGGGAGTCGCGTGAGGTTGAGGCCACGGCGAGACGCTAGCATCATCACCCTACGCATGCAACGGATGGCGCCCGACCCCAATCCCGCGGCATAGAGGCCCGCAGACAAGGTCGACTGCGAGACGTGCGAGATGGCGCCCGACCCCAATCCCGCGGCATAGAGGCCACTTGGTGCCGTCTCCGGGCGGCATCCGCGCTCTGGAGACGCTATCGCGGGATTGGACACGGGAACGGGCCGGGGTCAGGCCGCCTGAGCGAGCCCGAACGGTGGCGGAAGGAGTCGGCAAGGCGCTCCAGCAGCGCATTCGAGACGACTTGGACGAAGTCGTCGGTCGCTCGTTCACGCAGGTAGCGCTTGGTGTCGTCGAGCGCCGCAGGGCAGACCGCCCGCGGGGAGACTACGTTGGCGTCGGCTCTGGCGTCGTTTCGGCTCAGGTTGTCATTGAATTGCGTGGCGTCGCAGTTGCCCGATCGTGCGCGTAGACGTCCACGGTGACGTGCTGGTCCACGTGCTCGTGCTCAATTCATCCGACCGACACATGCGGCTGATCATCGAGACGATGCGTTCAAGGAGGACTTCGGCCTCGTTCGCATCGCATTGCGCGGCTGCTCCGAGGATTCGGGCGGCATCAATAATGGCGCCGTAGTCCGTTGCGGAGCCTCGTGCGATCGCCATGATGCGCATTCGGTCGGGACCGTTGGGTTTGCCCGAGCCTTCGGCGATGTTGAGCTGCCAGTGAAGGCGGGCGCGACATGAGACCGCTCGAATCGAGCACGAGCACGAGCACGAGCACGAGCACGTGGACGCGCGCGCGGACGCCCGCGTCGAAGCCCCCTGTCGCTCACTGCGCCGCGCACGGGGCGTTGTGACGGATAAGTAGCATGAAGCCGTCGGCGGGCACGCGTGCGGATGGTGCGCGATTTTCAAGACGCTGCACGGGCGTCCTCCGCTGGCTCGATCACTGAGATTGTCAGCGTGAGGGACGCCGGACGCGATTGAGAGCGGTCTCGTCGCATGATAGCCGGCGGTTCGGAGCGGAGGTCAGGCGCACCAAGGGCGCACCTCGGCGGTGCGCGCCGTACGGCGCGTGCTAGGCAGCCTCGTCGACCCAGGCTGGGCTGAAGTCCTCGGTGTCGTCGACCGGGTCGCGCGACGGCGGCTCCCGTGCTCGGGCGCGCGGCGGCTGCGTCACGGGCAAGCTCATTGCCGCGAGGATGCCCTCCACGGCGGTAGGCTCGTGCACGGCGCCGATGAGGCGCAGCCGCCCGGAGCAGCGCGAACAGGCCAGCCCGTCGATTGAAAATACACTCTTCATCAAATTGGCCCAGGAGAGCCGTAGGCGGCGCGACGCGGAGCGGTCCTCGGCCGCGGCACCGAGGCGCGCGACCGGCGGTGTGGGCGGCGGTGCCGGACGAAGCCCTGCACCAAGACAACGCAGCGGAGAAAGCCCTCGACCTCCTTGACGACGTGCTCGGGCAGGGACTCGCCGGCCTCCTCGACGCGCGACCGAAACGCCTCCCAGCGCCCCCGAACGACCTGGTAGAGCGTGGTGTCCTCGGGGACGCGTCGCTCATAGGCGACGGGCGGCGGGCGGGGGCGACGCGACACCCATCGGCGTCCATGCAGGGCGGGTGCCCTCGGCGATCGCATGACGCGAGGTGACGAGTGCCACTCCAGCGGTGCCAGAGTGGCACTGCGGGTGCCACGATGGCACTTCCGGAAGGACGGACTCCCCCGCGGCGTCACGCCTCTGTGTCACGCCACAGTGGAGTCCCTCGAGACGCGCGGGAGCTACGGCGCCAGCACGTTCGCCGTGGCCTGATGCGACCCGGTGCTCGCGCAGACGCCCTGGAAGCACGCGTCGACGTGTCCGATCCCGACGTTGCGGCCGCGCACGAGGCCCTTGGTCGCCAGCAGCCTCAGCGTGCTCGGCGCATCCACCGACCAGGTCGCGAGCGGGTCCAACGTCACCTGGTTCACGGTCCCGTCGCTGGTGTGCGCGTACGCGCGCAGCGGCACGTTCCCGTGCAGGGTCGACCGGCGACGGCAAGCACGTGGACCTGGGTCAGCAGCCCTGCGTTGATGAACGCGGCCTGCACCAGGATGGTGTCGTTCACTTTACCCGTGCCGCTCTTGAGGAACGCCGTCACAATCGCATTGCCGAGGGCCACCGACTGCGCGTGCCCGGCGAGAGCCGGCGCATTGGCAACGGTCGCGACCTCGGGATGATCGCTCATCCAGATCGCCTCCGTCGTCACGCAGAACCTGTCCAAGCGCGTGGACCTCGCGTTCGGCGACGTGGACGCGACCTTTGCCACGGCCGATCTCCTCATTGACGGCGACTTCTTCTTCGAGGGCACGACGCACGCGGCCATCGAGCCGCACTGCGCGCTGGCCACCGTCGATGGCGGGAGCGTGCTCACCGTGTGGTCGACGGCCCAGGTGCCGCACTATCTGCACCGGGAGCTGGCGCGGGTGCTGGAGCTGCCCGCGCGTCGCAACTGCGCGCGATGGGCACGCTCGGCGGGAACCTCTGCCTCGACACGCGCTGCCGCTACGTGAACCAGACGCCAGTTTGGAGGCAGGCGATTGGCGGCTGTCTCAAGTCGGAGGGCGCGACCTGCCACGTCGTGCCCGGCGGCTCGCAGTGCGTCGCGGCCTTCTCTTCGGACTGCGCGCCGGTTCTCATCGCGGCGGGGGCGAGCGTCGTGCTGGCGAGTGCGACAGCGACCCGGGTCGTGCCACTGGAGTCCCTCTATCGCGCTGATGGTGCCCAGCACCTCACACTGCGCCCCGGCGAGCTGCTCACAGAGGTCGCGGTGCCCAGAGCCCCGCCCGGCGTGCGCTCCCGCTACGTCAAGTGGCGTCCACGCGGCGCGATCGACTCTCCGCCTGTGAGCGCCGCTCTCTGGCTCGACGTCAGCGCCGAGGATCGCCTGCGAGAGGGCAGCCGCGTCGTTGTCGGCGTGCTCGCCGCGCGGCCCAAGCGCGTAGTTCTCGACCCGATGATTGGCGTCCAGGTGACCGATCCGACGCTTGCCGCCGCGATCGCTGAGCACGTGCATCGCCAGCGCAAGCCGCTCGAGAACGTTCCCAACGACGCTCCCTATCGGCGCCAGCTGCTCCGCGTGCTCGTGCGTCGTGCCGTCGAGGCCGTTCAAGCGCCCGGCGCTTGATCTGGATCAACTCTGGCGCGGATTCCGTCTTGTTGTACGAGCGTTCGTTCGGCCAAGATCCCATGCGGAGGCCCCGTCATGTCGATCGTCGCGCGCGCCTGGTTCCTCGACGCCCCCGGAAGGCCGCTCGTCCAGCGAGAGCTGGCGCTTCCCGACCCTGACGCGGGGCAAGCCCTCGTTGAGGTCGCCGCCTGTGGGCTCTGTCACACGGATCTGGGCTTCGCGGATGGCTCCGTTCGTCCCAATCACGCTCTGCCGCTCGTGCTGGGCCACGAGATCGTCGGCCGCATCGTCGCCGTCGGTCCTGGTGTCGCTCTCCCGGTGGGAGAGATCATCATCGTGCCCGCGGTCCTTCCCTGTGGCCGCTGTGCCACCTGTCACGCCGGTCGCGCCAACGCGTGCCCGACCCAGACCATGCCAGGCAATGACGCTCACGGTGGCTTTGCGACCCATGTCTCTGTCCCGGCCGCACCGCTCGTCTCGCTCCAGGGCGCTCCGGAGCACCTGCCGTTGTGGCCGCTGGCGGTCGTGGCCGACGCCGTCTCCACGGCGTGGCAGGCGACGCGCCGCGCGCAGGTGGGGAAGGGTGACCTCGTCGTCGTCATTGGGAGCGGCGGAGTGGGCGGCTACGTCGTTCAGATCGCACGCGCGCTGGGCGCCCAGGTCGTCGCGGCCGACGTCGACGACGCCCGCCTGGAGCGCGCCAGAGCCTTCGGCGCTCACCAGGTCATCAATGTCCGCGATCGCGCGACCAAAGACGTGCGGCGAGAGGTCACTTCGGTAGCACAGGCGGCTGGTCTCACCGGCCTGCGCCAGCGACTATTCGAGTGCAGCGGCACGACCGCCGGCCAGGAGCTCGCGTTCGGTCTACTGTCGCGCTGCGCGACGCTCGTGCAGGTCGGCTTCTCGCCGCAGCCCATCTCGGTGCGCTTCTCCAACCTCATGGCGTTCGACGCCACCGTTCATGGCACGTGGGGATGTCCTCCCGACCAATACCCGAGCGTACTCGACCTCATCTATCGCGGCCTCGTCCGCCTCGATGTCGGGCTCGAGCGCGCCCCCCTGTCCCGAGTCAACGACCTGCTCGCCGACATGGCGGCCCATCGGCTCACGCGCCGCATGGTCCTCGTGCCCGGCGAATGACGCGACCCATCAGGAGCACCACATGAACCTCGTAGACCATGAGCTTTGTCCCGAACGCGCCCTCCGACACATTCGCTATGAGGAGCGTCCGATTCGCGACCGCAGCGGCCAGCTCATCGAGGGGCTCCACCAGGTCTGGCTCTGGCTCGACAACGAGCGGCAGCTGAACTCGTATACGACTGAGGCGGTCAAGGACATGATCCTCGGCATTCGTCGAGCCAGCTGCGACCGGCGCGCGGTCGTCGTCGTGCTGACCGGCGCCGGCGACAAGTCCTTCTGCACGGGTGGCAACACCGCCGAGTATGCGACGTACTATGCCCAGCGGCCGCTCGAGTACCTCCAGTACATGCGTCTGTTCAACGACATGGTGACAAGCTTGCTGCTGTGCGACAAGCCGGTGGTCTGTCGCGTCAATGGGATGCGCATCGGCGGTGGCCAAGAGATCGGCATGGCGTGCGACTTTACGCTGGCCGGCGACCACGCGCGCTTTGGTCAGGCGGGCCCGGTGCACGGTTCGGCACCGGACGGCGGCGCGACCGACTTCCTGCACCTCTACACCGGCGTAGCCAAAGCCGCCGAGTCGCTCGTGCTGTGTGAGAGCTGGTCGGCGCACAAGGCGATGCGGCTTGGTGTCGTCAACGACGTCGCGCCGGTGTATCGGACGCGCTCGGGCAGCTTCACCGCAAACCCGTTTGTCGTGACCGACCGCGTTCTCGATGACTACGGCCGGATCGTGCATGGCGAGTGGAAGACCGGAGACGCCAAGGCCGCCGCGGCAGGCGTCGCTGCCGAGTGCACCGTCGACTTGTCCAGGCTCGATCTGCTCGTCGACCAGCTGGCGACCAAGCTCCTGCACACCTTCCCGGACTGCACGCGCAAGACCCTCGAGAGCCTGCGCAAGAAGAAGCTCGAGCACTGGTTCCAGAACTCTGAAACCAGCCGCTCCTGGCTCGCGCTCAACATGAACACCGAGGCCAGCGCTGGGTTCTCGGCGTTCCATTTTGGGGATCGCGGCGAGCGAGAGATCGACTTCGTAGCGCTACGGCGTCGACTGGCCGACGGTGCCCGCTTCGATGAGGCGCTGGTGCGCGAAGTGCTCCCCGCATCCGCCAATCGCGCACGTGACGAGGCGCCCCGGTGAGCACCGAGGTTGTCGTAAGTCGGGACGACGGCTGCCTCGAGATCGTCCTCGACAAGCCCAAGGGCAACGTGCTCGACCGCGCCCTGATGGCCGAATTGAGCGCCGCGTTGGCCGCCCACGCGGAGGCTCCTGACTTGCGTGTGGTGCTCCTGAGCGCGGCCGGCCCGCACTTCTCCTTTGGCGCCTCGGTCGAAGAGCACCGGCCGGCGACGGTCGGGCCCATGCTGTCGGCCTTTCATGCGCTCATCCGACAGGTGGCGGCCTACCCGGTGCCCATCGTGGTGGTCGTTCAGGGCAGCTGCCTGGGCGGGGCGTTCGAGCTGGTTCTCGCGTGTCACGACGTGCTTGTGACCGCCAACGCGTCGCTTGGCTGCCCCGAGCTGCGGCTGGGGGTGTTTCCGCCCGTCCTCGCCGTGCTCGGCGCGCAGCGGGTGGGCGGCGCCGTCGCGGAGCGCCTTCTGCTCACCGGACAGACGCTCACGGCTTCCGAGGCGGTCGCATGCGGTCTCGCGGCCGCGATCGTGCCACTGGAGTCGCCACCAGAGGACAGCACACCCGCCCCGCGCGCGGAGCCGCGACGCTCGGTCCAGGCGTATGTCCGCCAGTACACCTCGCTCTCTGGATACGCCGTACGCCACGCGGTCGCCGCCATCCGCCGGCCGCTGGTGGCCTCCCTGGGTGCCCCACTGGACGAGGCGGAACGTCACTACCTGGATCGCCTCATGGCCGGAAGCGATCCAGTCGAGGGCATCGACGCGTTCCTCGCGCGCCGGGCGCCTTCGTGGAGCCACGCGTGATCGCAGCCCGCCGCAAGCCGTCCGCGGAGCTCTCACGCGAGGTCATTCTGGACGCGGCCGCGGTGCGTCTCGCCCGCGAAGGCTCCTGCGGCATGTCGATGCGCGACCTGGCCGGCACGCTCGGCTGCGCACTGTCGAGCGTCTACAACCATTTCCCCAGCAAGGACGTGCTGTTGCAGGAGCTCCAGGAGCGGGCCTTCGAGACGCTGACCGCCAGCGCTCGCCGCGCGATGGAGGGCGCCTCTGGCACGTCTGGCAGGCTCTACCTCTTCATCACCAACCACGTCCGCTACGTTGTAGATCATCGCGACGTGATGAGCGTGCTCGTCCACGAAGCGGGCCGTCTTGGACCCGAGGGCCGCGCTCGTGTTCGCGCCCGCAAGGAGGCCTACTTCGGCATCGCGCATGCACTGGTCGCCGAGCTGTGCTCCGCGGGTCCGGACCGCGCGTCTCAAGTCGCCGTCGAGCGCCTGACGTATCACTTGTTTGGCATGCTCAACTGGCTCTGGGGCTGGTATGTGCCCGACCGTCATGGCGAGGTCGCGCTCGTCGCTGGTGACATCTACGCGCTGCTGCTCGCCCGCGCCGGTCCGCTGCCACCAGCTCACCCCACACCGGAGGCCCCATGAGCGCCGAGTCCCTCGTGGCCGAGGCCCGGTCCCAGGTCGACGATGTCGATCTTGGACCGGTTCACGCCTGGAAGCGCGCAAACCCGGGTGGACTGGCCGTTGGCACCATGCCCATCTACGTGCCGCGCCCTTTGATCGAGGCCGTCGGCGCGCTGCCCGTGGCCATCTTCGGCGGTGGCGACCAGGTCGACATCATCCGTGGAGACAGCTACTTCCAGAGCTACATCTGCCACATCCCTCGCAGCACGCTCGAGCTCGCGCTGGGCGGGAGGCTAGACTGTCTCGATGCGATGATCTTCCCGTCGATCTGCGACGTCATTCGCAACCTGGGGGGCATGTGGCGGCTCCTGTTTCCAGAGAAGCTGAGCGTCTACCTCGATCTGCCGCAGACGTTCGATCTCGCGGTGGGCGGCCGCTTCTTTGCCCATGAGCTGCACCGCATCGCGTCGCTGCTCGAGGCGGCCGGCGCTCGCCCTCTCAACGATGAGGCGCTCGTTGCTGCGATTCGTGTCGAGAACGTGCGGCGTGCCGCTCTCGAGCGCGTCGACGCGCTGCGCCGAGCGGAGCCGTGGCGGGCGCCGGCCTCCGAGGTCTACCTGTTGGCCCGTCTGGGAGGCCTGCTGCCTGCGGCGGAGCACACGCGGTGGCTCGAGGACTATCTGACGGCGGCTCAGGGCCGCGCCGCTCGGCCCGTCGATAATGTGCGTGTAGTGCTGGTCGGCGCGTTCTGCGAGCAGCCACCGCTGGGCTTGTTGCGCACGCTCGAGAAGGCCGGCTGCGACATCATCGAGGACGATCTTCAGCTCGGTCTGCGCACCATCGAAGGACCCATCGACCTGCGCGAGGGCGAGGATCCGGTCTTCTCGCTCGCCCGCTCCTGGATCGAGCGCGGCGGGGCCACCGCCTCGCGCTACATCGGTGACGACGAGAAGGGCAGGGCTCTGGTCGAGCGTGTGCGCACCCTCGGCGCCGACGGCGTCGTCTTTGCTGCCGCATCGTTCTGTGATCCGGCCCTGCTCGACCAGCCGATGCAAGAGGCCGCCCTCGCTCGCGCCAAGATCCCGTACACCACGCTCAAGTTTGCCGAGAACACGGGGCAATTCCAGGTCGTTCGAGAGCAGGCAGGCGCCTTCTCAGACGCCGTAAAATTGTGGGGAATCGCATGAGCCAGAACCAGCAGGCACACCTTCGCGTCGCCAAGGAGCCGAGCCAGGAGCGGCAGAAGCGGATGATTGGCGATCACTTCGACCGGCTCGCCAGCGTGGCGGATGGGACATGCGACGAGAAGGTCGTCTACACGTTTGTGCCCGGCAACCTCACCGAGCTCATCGGCGCGTTCGGCATGCTGCCCGTATTGCCCGAGATCAACGCGCTCCAATCCGGGATGCGGCAGCAGTCGGCGGGCTACATCGCCGAGGCCGAGAAGTCCGGGCACTCCGAGGATGTGTGCACCTACGTCAAGTGTGATCTCGGCATGCTCAAGAGCGGCAACGTGGGGCCTACCGGCACGCGCCTCCCCCGGCCCGACCTGTTGCTTTTGAGCTACACCGGATGCTTTACGTTTATGAAGTGGTTCGAGCTGTTGCGCGAGGAATACAAGTGTCCGGTCGTCATGTTGCACGTGCCCTATCAGCCCGATGGGGTCGTGACGCCGGCGATGCGCAAGTACATTGTGGACCAATTGGAGACGGTGGTCATTCCGGCCATGGAGCGGATCGCGGGCAAGAAGCTCGATCGCGACGCCCTCTCGGAGCGCCTGGCTCGGTCGGCCCAGGCCGAGGACGATCTCGTCGCGGTGTGGGAGTCCGCCCGACACCGACCATCACCAATCGACGGCTACTTTGGTGGCGTCTACTACATCGGGCCCATCTTCTCGGCCTTTCGCGGTACCGAGGACGCCGTTGCGTATTACTGCGAGCTGCGCGCCGAGGTCGAGGGCCGGATCGCGCGCGGTGAGGGCCCCACGACCCCCGATGGCCGTCTCGATGACCAGCGCCACCGCATCGTAGTCGAGGGCCCTCCCAACTGGACGAGCTTCAACGAGTTCTGGCGCATGTTCTCCCGCGAGCATGCGGTCGTCGTGTCGTCCACCTACACCCGGGTCGGCGGGCTGTATGACCACGGCTTTCGCCATGACCCGAAGAACCCCATCGAGACGTTGGCCGACTACTGCCTCGGCTGCTACACGAACCTGGGTCTGCCGACCCGAATCGATTACATTGAGCAGACCATCCGGACATATGAAGCCGACGGCTTCCTAATAAACAGCGTTAAATCGTGCAACTCGTTCTCCGCAGGCCAGCTGCTCATCTTGCGCGAGCTCGAGAAGCGCACTGGCGTTCCCGGCGGCTTCATCGAGTCGGATCTCGTGGATCCGCGATACTTCGCAAAGGCAAACATCGACAACCGGCTTCAGAGCTACTTTCAGATGCTCGACGCGCGCCGCCTTCGGCACGCGGCGTAGCCAGCGGAGGACGCGATGAACGTGTCGGTTGGAATCGATCTGGGCTCCACGACGACCAAGGCGGTCCTGCTCGATGAGCACGGCGAGCTCGTCGGTCGTGGGATCACCAACAGCCGGAGCAACTACGCCGCCGCCAGCGCCGTCGCGCGCGACGAGGCGCTGACCGCTGCGCGCTTCTCGCTCATCGCGCGGGCCCTGGCACGCGTCCGGGGCGAGGCCGGTGGCGCCGCACGCGCTCTGATTCCGGACATCGAGGGCGCCTTCAGGTTGGAGCTCTATCGCGACGAGCTCCGATACCTGGGTGTCCGGATCGAACGGCACCTCGACAATCTCACCGAGGCGCACCTGCGGGCTCCCCTTCGCGGCGCGGCGCAGGCGGTGCTGGCCGACATGGAGCGCACGGCTCCGGGGCTCTTTCTCGCGGGCGCGCAGCGCAAGAGCGACTTCTTTCGTGACCTCGCGGGTGCGGCGTTCACGGCCGGTTCGGAGCGCGAGTCGGTCGACCGTCAGGTCTCGTTCGAGCGGCTGGTCGGCCTGTTCGACCGCGCCATCCTGGATGTCGAGATGCGGGTACCCACGCGCGACTTCACGGTGCTTCTGCCAGAGGCCGTCGAGCACATCCGGCCCCAGAGCGCCGCGCATGATCCCGTGCGATACGCCCTGCTCAGCGCCGCGCATGAGGCCGCCAACGAACGTATCGCCGAGGTCGCCTTTGCCGGGACCGGGTACGGACGGCAGACGTTGCCGTTTCCAAAGGAGGCCGTGCGAAGCGAGATCCTCTGCCACGGACGCGGTGCCCACCGGGTCTTTCCCGGCACACGCACCGTGCTCGATATCGGCGGTCAGGACACCAAGGCCATTCAGGTCGACGACATCGGCGTCGTCACGAGCTTTCAGATGAACGATCGCTGTGCGGCTGGCTGTGGTCGATATCTGGGCTACATCGCCGACGAGCTCAATCTGGGTCTTCATGAGCTGGGACCGCTCGCGCTCAGGGCTCAGAAGATCGTACGTGTGAACTCGACCTGCACGGTCTTCGCCGGCGCGGAGCTGCGCGAGCGTCTGGCGCTGGGCGAGCGGCGGGAGGACATCCTGGCCGGGCTCCATCGGGCCATCCTGCTGCGAGCCATGTCTCTGCTCGCGCGCTCGGGTGGCGTCCGAAGCGAGTTCACCTTCACCGGCGGCGTCTGCAAGAACCCGATGGCCACGCGCCTCCTGCGCGCTCTCGTCGACGAGCACTACGACAGCGGCCTGCAGCTCAACATCCACCCAGACTCCATCTTCATGGGTGCTCTCGGTGCCGCCATGTACGCCAACGACGATCTACATGCTGGACGCCCGAGCGCGCTCCGTGCGCAGTAGGAGGGCCGCATGAGTGACCTGCCACACCTGACCGCGGGCATCGACGCCGGTGCCAGCTCGGTCAAGGTCGTCCTCGCACGCAGCGATCGGGGCGAGGGAGCCACCCTGCTCGGGTCCGTGGTGCAGCGCATCCGGCGCCGCTCGCTCGAGGAGGTGGTCCGGTCCGCGTTCGAGGCAGCGTGTGGCGAGGCCAGCGTGGCTCCCAGCGCGCTCTGCTACGTCGCCAGCACGGGCGACTCGGACGCGGTCCCGTTTCGGACGGGTCACTTCTACGGCATGACGGCCCATGCCCGGGGCGCCTGCTTTCTCGACCCGGAGTGCCGCGCCGTCGTCGACGTCGGCGCCCTGCACGCACGGGCCATCAAGATGGACGCGCGCGGAAAGGTCCTGGGCCACCGAATGACGAGCCAGTGCGCGAGCGGGTCAGGGCAGTTCGTCGAAAACATCGCCCGCTACCTTGGCGTGACTCTCGAGGACGTGGGAGCGTTGTCCGTCTCCGCGCTGGCACCCGAACAGGTCTCGGGCATCTGCGCCGTGCTCGCCGAGACGGACGTCATCAACATGGTCAGTCGCGGCATTGGCGCGGCCGACATCTTGCGGGGCATCCACGCGTCCATCGCCGAGCGACTCGCGCGGCTGCTCCGTGCGGCGGGCGCCGAGGGCGTCGTGCAGCTCACCGGCGGACCCGCTGCCGACGCCGGCTTGGTGCTCGCGCTGCGCGAGGCGTGCGTCGCCGGAATCCGCGGCCGCGGATTGGATCTCACCGTACGGAGCCACCCGCAGGGTATCCTCGCGGGTGCCATCGGCGCGGCGCTGCTGGGCGCGCGGCGCTTTGCGGATCTTATCGACAAGGGCCGATTCGATGTACTCGGCCGCGACGCTCTGATAGGCACCAATGGAGGAGGCCTCGCATGACTGAGCCAACGTCAACTCCGGTCGACCTGGACTCGCTGATGGGCTGGACGCCGCTTATCGACGATGCCGAGGCGACGATTCGCAGCACAGTACGCCGGTTTGTAGACGATCGCTGCCTGCCCCACATCACCCAGGACTTCGAGATCGGACGCTTTCGCTGCGAGCTCATCCCGGAGCTGGCGCAGCTGGGCCTGCTCGGCGCGCCGCTGGAAGGCTACGGCTGCGCGGGCACGACGGCGGTCGGCTACGGGCTCGCGTGCATGGAGCTCGAGCGGTGCGACTCCGGGCTGCGCTCGTTTGTCAGCGTGCAGACGAGTCTGGCGATGTACGCGATCTGGCGGTTCGGCAGCGAGGCCCAAAAACAGCGCTGGCTGCCTCCGATGGCGCGCGGCCACGTCGTCGGCTGCTTTGGCCTGACCGAGCCCGACCATGGCAGCAACCCGGCGGGCATGGCCTCGCGGGCGCGGCGCGTCGGAGACGACTGGGTGCTCGACGGAAGCAAGCTGTGGATCACGAACGCACAGATAGCCGACGTCGCCATCGTCTGGGCCCGCGACGCCACCGCCAGCGGCGCGATTCTGGGCTTCGTCGTCGAGAAGGGCATGCCCGGCTTCTCGACCTCCGACATCCCCCACAAGATGAGCATGCGCGCCTCGGTCACCGGCGGGCTGCACCTCGATGGCGTGCGGCTGCCCGAGGCCTCGCGTCTCCCGCTGGCCCGGGGGCTGTCGAGCCCGCTCGCGTGCCTCGAGAACGCCCGCTTTGGGGTGGCCTTTGGAGTCCTGGGTGCCGCACGCGACTGCTTCGAGCGCGCGCAGCGGTACACTCTCGAGCGCAAGCAGTTTGGGGTCCCCATCGCCAAGAAGCAGCTCATCCAGGCGCAGCTCGCTGACATCGCCGCCGACCTCGTCAAGGGCAGCGTGCTCGCGCTCCACTACGGGCGAATGAAGGACCAGGGGAGGCTGTCTGCCGTTCAGGTGAGTCTGCTCAAGCGCGAGTGTTGTCGGCTCGCGCTTCAGGCGGCCCGCACCGCGCGTGGACTGCTCGGCGCCAACGGCGTCTCGCTCGATTATGGCGTGGTGCGCCACATGCTCAACCTCGAGAGCACCTACACCTACGAAGGCACCGACGAGATCCACACGCTGGCGTTGGGGCGGGCGGTCACGGGTGAGAACGCGTTCTAGCCCCCAATACCGCTCAGCTGGGCTGTCCACTTTTCAGTTTCGTTCGCTTTTTCGCATAGTTGCTCAACTTTATCTTGCCCGCGCGCGGGTTGCGCCGATCGGTGCGGCGTTCCGGTAGGATGAAGCGACGGACTTTGGCTCGAAGGCTCCTGAGGTGCTTGGGAATGGCGCCGGGCGAGGCAACGGCCAGCCAGTTCCACTCGTCACAGATCAGGCGCATGGCCATGACGAAGCTGACGCGGATGGGCGGGACGCCGGCCTCGTCAGCGATGCGTTCCATCTCGAGGGGGCTCACGTCGCCCGAGCAGTGCGCCGTCCTCATGGGCGACCTCAGCGCGGGACCGAAGACGCAGAGCCTCGCCGCCGCGTCGGCCTCGGCCTGGGCGGCGCTCCAGACGGCAGGCTCAACCGGCCCGTGGGCGGACACGTTCTGCACCTGGCGCAGCGACAACTCGCCGGCCCTGAATCCGAGCGATTCGTCTCGCATGGATCTCGTGCTCGTCCGCGGCTGCGCGGGCGCCACGGTGACGGTCAGCGGCGTGCTGGACGACAAGGTGACCCTCGTCTCGGGTGACGCGCTCTTCAGCACGCCGCTCTCCGACCACTACGGCGTGCGGGCGCACATCGCCTTCGGCTGCGTCCCTGGGTCCGCGGAGAGCTGCTACGGCGGCCCCCTCGGCACCGAGGGCGTCGGGCCGTGCAAGGCGGGCACGTGCACGTGCAAGGCCCAGGGATCCGGGTTCGGTCCGTGCGAGGGCGAGGTGGTCCCGGGCGTCGCGTCGTGTACCACGCCCTGAGACGCGGGAACCGTGCCTTGCTGCGGGCTCACGTTCGCAGCGCGCCGCACGCGCTCCCGGCTGCCGCGGCTGTGCGCGGAGTCCGAGGGCTTCACCGCGAGGCAGGAGCCGAAGCGACGCGCCAAAGGCGCCCGCAGGGGCGGTTCACTAGAACCGCCAATCTGCAACCCCACTTGACCGCTCCGGGGAGCCGGGCATTGCGTCACCCGCGTGCCGAACTCGCGCCACCGACCACGTTGATTGACCTATCCGCCGGGCGTGGGCTCGTTCGCCCCGGAGCTTGGGGCATTGTGGCCCAAGACTCAGCGTAAATCGAGAAATTTCGCGGCTCGGGAGTGGTCTAGTGCGTGCAGGGTCGTCACCCATGGTCTCCTCAACCACCCCCTTCCTTGGCGTGTGGGGCGCCTCCGGTAGCGGCAAGACCCGCCTGATTGAGCAGCTCGTGCCCATCTTTCGGCAGCGCGGGCTACGTGTTGGCACCGTCAAGCACGCGACGCACCGACCGGCTCTGGATGTCCCCGGCAAGGACTCGCATCGCCACGCCGAGGCCGGCGCCGAACGGGTGCTCTTGCTCGGGCCGGGCTGCGCCATTCTGTTCATTCACACCGGCGCGGACCCGGAGCTCGAGCCGTGGCGCGCGCAGTTCGACAACGTCGTCGATCTGGTCATCGTCGAGGGCTTTCGGGCCACGCCTCAGCCGCACGTCCGCATCGACGTCCACGACGGCCCCGACTTCTCGTTTCACACCGAGCACGTGCCGCATGGACCCCGCTGGGTGTTGCGCCGGCCCTGCGCTGCGCCAGAGCCCTTTGGTTACCCCTCGGAGCTCGTGGAGCGACTAGCCCATGACATTGCCGCGGTCGTGCTGCCATGAGGGAGCCATGAGCGTGCCGCGCTGCCTTTCCCTCGCCGGTTTCATCTCCGGCGAGCGCGTCAGCGGAGTCGTCGCGCTGCTGAAGCCGCGGGCGCGATCGGTCGCGCAGCGCTGGTGGCGCCATCTGGCGTGCTCCCTTGGCGGCGCGGATGAGGCCGCCTTCGTCGATGAGGCCGAGCGCGAGCTCAACGGACTCTGGGCCAGCGTGCTGGCCGGCACCGCGTCGTCCTGGCTCGCGGATGAGGGGCGACGCCAACGGGACCGCGGCGTGCCGTTCGATGAGCTCATCTGCTCCATCCATCTCTTCGAGGAGGCCTGTGTCGACGAGTTGAGGGCCTTGGGCCTCGCTGACCGCGCACTGCTCGAGGCCTATGTGTCGCTCGACCGCTTGAGCCACGCGCGCATCGTGACGCTGGTTCGCGCGTACTTTCAGGCCGAGACGGCGGACGCTTCGGCGCGAGAGGGCGCCCTCACCGCCGCGCTCGCCGAGACCCGTCGCTTGAGTCGATTGCACGATCTTCACGGCGCCGACCCCAAGATGCGCGACCTTTACGAGCGTATCTCGCTCTGTGCGAAGACGCGTGACACGGTCTTGGTCTGCGGGGAGACTGGCACTGGCAAGGAGCTCGTCGCTCGCGCCATCCATGCCGAGGCGGGCGACCCGCCGTCGCGCTTCGTGGCCATCAATTGCGCGGCGATCTCGCGGGATCTCGTGGAGAGCGAGCTGTTTGGACATCGCCGAGGCAGTTTCAGTGGCGCCCACACGGACCGGCCGGGACTGGCTCGCGCCGCGTCGGGCGGCACGCTCTTTTTGGACGAAGTAACTGAAATTTCGACCGAGACCCAGGCCAAGCTGCTGCGACTCATCCAGGAGCGCGCCGTGCGCATGATTGGGGACGTGCGGGAGGTGCCCGTCGATCTGCGCATCGTGGCCAGCTCGAACCGACCACTGGAGGATGCGCTCCGGGAAGGGAGGCTCCGTCGCGACCTCTACTATCGTTTGCAGCGCCTGGTACTCCATCTGCCGCCGCTGCGCGACCGACGGGGCGATATCCCGCTGCTGGTGAACCACTTTGTCCAGACCCGAGGCGAGCGACGGTCCTTCACGCCCGCGGCCCTGGAGCGGCTCACCTACCACCCGTGGCCGGGCAACGTGCGGGAGCTCGAGAACGTGGTCCACGCGGCGTGCGTCTTCGGCGAGGGCGCGACCATTCGGGTCGAGGACCTCCCGCCGTTCGACGGCGCTGAGGAAGCGTTGCCGGTCGGTACTCAGGCGACCTCACTCAAAAGCGCGGAGCGCGAGACGATTGCGCGCGTCCTTCACGATACGGAGGGCAACGTCGCGATGGCGTCACGCGTCCTTGGTATTTCCCGCAAGCAGCTCTACGTCAAGCTGAGGGGCTACGGCATCACCCCTCGCTGATCCCGCCGATTCCTGCAGCCCCCTGTTACCTTGGGTGACCGAATGGCGCGGGTGTTACGAAAGGTGACACCCAGGCGTTCTGCAAGTCCTGGAACATACTTGCCTTTCGTAGGCACGATCCTTGGAACACTGGCGGGCACGTGAGCGGCCTTTCACCGTCTTGGTGGGACCGGCACAAGCCGGTGTCCACGGAATTCCTGGAGTCCAACTTCCCGTGCCGCGCCGCATGCCCGGTGGGTACCAACGCTGGCGCCTACGTCTCGCTCATCGCTCGCGGCGAGCCTGAGGCCGCCTATCGCCTGGCTCGCGCACCCAACCCGTTTGCGTCGGTCTGCGGCCGCGTCTGCGCGCACCCCTGCGAGAGCGCGTGCCGCCGTGGCGCCATCGACACGCCGGTCTCGATTCGGGCGCTGAAGCGCTACGTGACCGAGCAGTTCGGCGTCGAGAGCGCTCGCAACTTTGACGACGTGCTCAAGAACGTCGAGCGGCCACGACCCGTCGCCGAGCGCCCCGGCCGCGTCGCCATCGTGGGCGCTGGTCCCGCCGGGATGAGCTGCGCGCACGATCTGGCGCTCATGGGCCACCAGGTGACGGTCTTTGACGCGGCGAAGGTCGCCGGAGGCATGCTCCGCATGGGCATCCCCGAGTACCGGCTGCCGCGTGAGGTGCTCCAGTGTGAGATCGACTTCATCTTGCACCTCGGAGTCGAGCTCCGGCTCGGCGTCGAGATTGGCAAGGACGTCACCTTTGCCGCGCTGCGCGAGCAGCACGACGCCGTGTTCCTCGCACCTGGCTGCCGCAAGGGACGCGGGCTCAAGCTGCCTGGAAGTGATCTGCCGGGGGTGCTCACCGCCGTCGACTTCCTGGCACACGTCAACCTGGGCGTTCCGCTCGACTTCGGCGAGCGGGTGATCGTCGTCGGCGGCGGCAACGTCGCCTTCGACGTTGCTCGAAGCGCCAATCACCTCCTGACCGACAGCGCTCGGCTCGCCGCGCGCGTGCTCAAGAAGGACGTCACGCTCGTGTGCTTGGAGTCTCGCGAGGAGATGCCGGCCGACAAGGAGGAGCTGGACGAGGGCGCGCGTGAGGGAGTGACCATCGTGACGCGGCGGGGTCCGCACGCGGTCATCGCGGGCGAGCATGGTCGCGTGACCGCCTTGCGAACCATCGAGGTTGTGCGGGTGTTCGATGCCCAGGGCCGCTTCGCTCCGGAGTTTCTCCCTGGGACCGAGAAGGACCTCCCGTGCGACACCATCGTGCTGGCCGTCGGGCAGGTCGCCGACCTCTCGTTCCTCGGTGACGGGCACGGCCTGGCGCTCTCTCCGAGGCAGACGGTCGACGTGAACCGAGAGACACTCGCGACGAACCTTCGCGGCGTCTACGCGGGCGGTGACGTGGCGTTCGGTCCGCGGATCGCTATCGAGGCGGTCGCGGACGGGCGGCGCGCCGCCAAGGCCATCGACACGCAGCTCACCGGGCGAGTGGACGCGCCACAGCAGTTTGTGCTCTCGGTCTTCGACACCTTTGGCTACGACCATCCGTTCGCCCGCGGCGACTACGAGATTCGCCCCAGAGAGCACGTCCCGACGCTCGCGGCGGAGCGTCGAGCCCAGCACGTCGAGGTCGAGCTGGCCTACAGCGAAGCCGCTGCGCGCGCCGAGGGCGCCCGATGCCTGCATTGCTGGGTCAACCCGGTCTTCGACTCCTCGGCGATGGAGGGCGCAGAGTGCATCCAATGCGGCGGTTGCGCGGACGTCTGCCCCATGGAGTGCATCTCGCTCGTCTCTGCCGTCAGGGCCGGGCCGCTCGCTGACGGCTGGTCCATGGCGATCCTCAAGAACGAGGAACGGTGCATTCGCTGCGGGCTTTGCGCTCGTCGCTGTCCAACGGCCTGCATCACCATGCAGGCCCTCTACCGCGTAGCGGAGCTCGACGACGTCCGCCGCGCCGAGGAAGTGCTCTGATGGCGCTGATAGACGATCTCGCGGAAGCCACGCCTCAGCTGGAGCTGGACCGACGCAAGGCGCTCGGCCTCCTCGGCTCGGGCGCGCTCGCCTTGGCAGGACTGGGGACGTCCATCGTTGGCGTGCAGTACCTGTGGCCCAACGTGCTGTTCGAAGAGGACAAGCGCTACAAGATCGGTCGACCCGAGGACATCCCGGTCGGCCAGGTCGTGGTCCTCCCGCGCGAGAAGATATACTTGGTCCATCTCAACGAGGGCTTCGCCGCCATTACCGCCGTGTGTACGCATCTCGGCTGCATGACGCGCTACGAGTCCGAGGAGCGCCGCTTCTTCTGCCCGTGCCACGGCAGTGTCTACGACCTGGAGGGCAACGTGACCGGCGGGCCCGCGCCCAAGAAGCTGCCGCGCTTCCAGGTCGTCGTGGACAAGGGCGTGCTGATGATCGACGCGTCCAAGGTCATGGACCCCGACTTTGTGCTGAAGGTCTGAGATGAACCGAGTCTTCCGCTCCATCGTCCGCCACGGCTTCCCCGACACGAATCGGAACCGGTCGCTCGCGGTCTTCACAAACTTCTTCTTGCACATTCATCCCGTGAAGGCCCGGCTCCGCGCCATCCGGTTGACCCAGACGTGGTATCTGGGAGGTCTGTCTGCCGCGACGTTTTTTATCCTCACGGTGACCGGAATTCTTCTGATGTTCTACTACCACCCGTCGGTGCCACGGGCGTACGAGGACATGAAGGATCTGGAGTTTGTGGTCTCAGCCGGTGTATTTCTGCGCAATCTCCATCGCTGGTCGGCGCACATGATGGTCGCGCTCGTGTTGCTCCACATGATTCGCGTGTTCTTCGCCGGCGCGTATCGGCCCCCCCGAGAGTTCAACTGGGTCATCGGCGTCATGTTGCTGCTCGGGACGGTGCTGCTGTCCTACACAGGCTATCTCCTGCCATGGGACCAGCTGGCCTTCTGGGCCGTCACGGTGGGCACGAACATGGCGGACGCCGTCCCCGTCATCGGAGGGGACATCAAGTTCCTGATGCTCGGCGGCAACGGAGTCAATGAGAACGCGCTATTGCGCTTCTACGTGCTCCACTGTGTCGTCCTTCCGGCGGCTCTGCTCGTGGGCATCGCCGTGCACGTTTGGCGCGTGCGCAAGGACGGCGGGATTTACCTCAAGAAGCCGGAGTCCAACGAATGACGCCGCACAGCGACATCACGCACATTACCGTCGTCCAGGGCGAGGCACGGCCCCTGGTGGACGCCGCCGAGGAGCCGCAGGTGATGACGTTCCCGCACCTGGTTGTGCGCGAACTCATTGCGTTTCTGGCGCTCTCGATCTTTCTGGTGACGCTCTCGCTCGTCTGGGATGCACCGTTGGAGGAGCTGGCCAATCCGTCGGTCGCGCCCAACCCCGCCAAGGCGCCGTGGTACTTCCTGGGCCTCCAAGAGCTGCTGCACTACTACGCGCCATTCATCTCGGGGGTGCTCCTGCCGGGCGTTGTCATTGGCGCTCTCGCCGTCATCCCGTACTTCGACATCAACCTCGAGCGCAAGCCCCTGTGGGATGGCACGCACACGAGACTCAAGCTCGCCGGCATCTGGGGGTCTGTCGTGGCCCTGACGGCGTTGTTCTATTTTACCGCCGCGCACCCCGTCTGGCCGATCATCGGTCCACTCTGGGCCACGGCCATCCCGATGAGTCTGCCCGTGTTTGGGCGCCGGAGCCTGCCCTTCTGGATCTTTCTCTGGTTCCTGCTGTGCGCCATCGCGCTGACGGTCATCGGCGTCTTCTTCCGCGGTCCCGGTTGGGAATACACCCTCCCGTGGCGTGACGGGATCTATACCTGATGGAACCGACCCTCAACATTCGCCGCCTCGTGGCGTGGTTCGCGGTCTTGTCGATCGTGCTGACCGGGCTTCTGGCCATCGCGCCCGCCAAGTCCCAACGGAGTGAGTGGCGCCAAGTTCAGGCCCGCTACAACCGCGTGGCGCCCGATCCGGTGCCCGTCGAGATTCGGCAGGTCTGGAAGCCCGAACTCGAGGTCGTCGACCGCTGCACGTCCTGCCATCTCGGCATGGGCTCGGGTGTCCCCGTCAGCGGCGAGCCGCTCTTTGCCGCACACTCGCCGCTGCCGCACGACCCCAAGGACTTCGGCTGCACCGTCTGCCATGGCGGGCAAGGGCGCGCGACCACCAGCGACGCCGCGCACGGCAAGGTCGCCAACTGGAAGGAGCCGATGCTCCCGCTGGAGCACGCCCAGGCGGGCTGCGGGACCTGCCACGGGGACACACGGCCGGCGTCTCCGGCGGCGGCCTCGAGAGGGCAGGCCCTCTTTGCCCGACACGACTGTCGCTCTTGCCATCGGATTGACGGCGTCGGCCGCGGCGACGGGCCGGACCTCAGCGGCATTGGCGCCAAAGGCTATACCCCCGAGTGGAATCTACGCCATCTGGCGCTCAAGGCCGCCCGCAAGACCGGCGCGTGGGCCACGAGCTATGAGTCCGTGGAGGGCCCGCACGTGGAGGCCATCAACGCGTATCTCGACACGCTCATCGGCGCGCCGCACCTCATGGCCGGCAAGGCGCTGGCCCACGAGGCGGGGTGCCTAGGCTGTCATAAGCTACGCGGCACCGGAGGCGATGATGGTCCGGAGCTGAGCACGGTTTGGACGAAGCGCACGCCAGAGTGGATTGCCGAGCACTTCAAGGACCCCGCGAAGCTGACGCCTGGAAGCCTCATGCCCGACTTCGCCTTCACGAACGCGCAGGCCAGGGTGCTCACCACCTATGTGCTCTCGCTACGCGGACCGGGTCGCCGCAAGGGGGAGCGTGAGTTCGCCAAGGACGGAGCCACGCTCTACGGCACCTTCTGTGCGGCCTGTCACGGCCCCAATGGCGAGGGGCGCCGCTACGGCACAAACAACCCGACGACGTTCCCGGCCATCGGCAATCCCGACTTCCTCGCGGTCGCCTCCGACGACTTTCTGCGGGCCAGCATTGAGAAAGGCCGCCCGGGTCGACGGATGCCCTCCTGGGGGACCAAGGAGGGCGGTCTGCGGCCCGAGGAGATCGCCTCTCTCGTCGCGCATCTTCGTTCGCTGGCGCCGCCGGCCGCCGCGGTCGGTCCTCTGTCGGAGGCCTTCACGTCGACGGCGGCCGGCGACGCGCAGCGCGGCGCTCGTGTGTACGCCGCAAACTGTGCGGGCTGCCACGGCGAAAAGGGCGAGGGGAAGGATGGCCCGGCGTTGAAGAACGCCGCGTTCCTGGAGGTGGCCACCGACGGCTACCTGCGGGCCACGATCCTCCTGGGCAGACGGAACACCGCGATGCGCTCGTTCGCGCGCGGCTCGCCCGGCTTTCCAGCGCTCGGAGTATCAGAGATTATTGACATTATTGCCTTTATTCGCAGCAGGGGTGCCCCATGACCGACCACTCCAGACGATCCTTCCTGGCCCGGCTGACCGCGGCCGGCTTCGGCGGCCTCGTCCTCTCCACCAGAGGCGCCTTCGGGTTGGAGAACCTGAGCAGCCCGCTGGAGGCCTACCCCGAACGCGGCTGGGAGAAGGTCTACCGCGACCTCTTCAAGGCCGACTCCGAGTTCGTCTTCCTGTGCGCGCCGAACGACACCCACAATTGCCTGCTCAAGGCCTATGTCAAGAACGGCACGATCTCGCGCATGGGGCCATCCTACGGCTACGGCAAGGCGACCGACATCTACGGCAATCAGGCCAGCCATCGCTGGGACCCGCGCGTCTGCCAGAAGGGCCTTGCGCTCGTCCGTCGAGTGTACGGCGACCGTCGAATCCGCTACCCCATGGTGCGCAAGGGCTGGAAGGAGTGGGCCGACAAGGGCTTCCCGCGCGACGCGGCGACCGGCAAGCCGCCGGTCGAGTATTTCCAACGCGGTACGGACTCTTGGGTCAAGGTCACCTGGGACGAGGTCTACTCCTACACCGCCAAGGGCCTCGTCAACATCGCCACCGCCTACAACGGGGACCAGGGCAAGAGGTACTTGGAGGCTCAGGGCTACGACGAGGGGATGATCGAGACGATGCACGGCGTCGGGGTCCAGGCGCTCAAGTTCCGAGGTGGGATGCCGCTGCTTGGCACGACGCGGGTCTACGGCCTCAATCGCTTCGCCAATGGCGTGGCGCTGCTGGACGCCTGGCTCCGCAAGGTCGGACCCGACGAGGCGAAGGGCGCGCGCGGCTGGGACAGCTACTCGTGGCACACCGACCTGCCCCCGGGACACCCGATGGTCACCGGACAGCAGACGGTCGAGTTTGACCTCTGCCTCGCCGAGCGGGCCAAGCTCATGATCGTGTGGGGCATGAACTGGATCTCTACCAAGATGCCCGACGCGCACTGGCTGACCGAGGCCCGCCTCAAGGGCACGAAGATTGTGATTGTGGCTTGCGAGTACAGCTCGACCTCCAGCAAGGGCGACGAGGCGATCGTGTGTCGGCCGGGAACGACGCCCGCGCTCGCGCTGGGCCTGGCCCACGTCATCCTCAAGGAGAAGCTCTACGACGAGAGCGCCGTCGCCCGCTTCAGCGACCTGCCGCTGCTCGTGCGCACCGATACCTGGGAGAAGCTCAAGGCCAGCGACGTCATCGCCGGCTACACGCTCAAGCCGCTGACGAACTTCACGCGCGTGCTCGCCAAAGACGAGAAGCCGCCTGGCGCGGGAATGCAGGGCGAGCAGCTCATCCCCGAGGACCTGCGGAACGCGTGGGGCGATTGCATGATCTGGCAGGACGGCAAGCCCGTGGCCGTCTCGCGAGACGAGGTCGGAGAGAAGTTCACGGGCGAGCCCACGCTCGAGGGCCGGTTCGAGGTCACGCTCGTAGACGGAAAGGTCATCACGTGCCGCACGGCGTTCGATCTCGTCAAGGAGTATGTGCTCGACAATTTCTCGCCGGAGGCCACCGAGGAAATCACTTGGACGCCCAAGGACGCCGTCGTCTCGCTGGCTCGCGACATCGCCGCGAACAAGGGCGCCACGCTGATTGCCTGCGGCATGGGGCCCAACCAGTTCTTCAACAACGACCTCAAAGACCGCGCGCTGTTCTACCTGGCCGCGCTCACCGACAATGTCGGGCACGCAGGCGGCAACGTCGGCAGCTACGCGGGCAATTATCGCGTCGCGCTCTTCAATGGGCTCCCGCAGTACATCTACGAGAACCCGTTCGACCTGGAGCTCGACCCCGCCAAGCCCGCGCGCCCCAAGGCGTACTGGAAGGGCGAGAGCGCGCACTTTTACAACTACGGCGACAGACCATTGCGGGTCAAAGGCAAGAACTGGACGGGCCAGACGCACATGCCGACGCCGACCAAGGCGATGTGGCTGTGCAATTCGAACTCGATCCTCGGCAATGGAAAGTGGCATTACGACATCGTCCACAACACGCTGCCCCGCATCGAGATGGTCGCCTTCGCGGACTGGTGGTGGACCGGCAGCTGTGAGTACTCGGACATCGTCTTCGCGGTCGACTCGTGGGCCGAGTTCAAGCACCCCGACATGACGGCGTCAGTGACCAACCCGTTCCTCACGCTCTTTCCCGTCACGCCATTGGCGCGCATCTATGACACGCGCAGCGACATCGAGGTGCCCGCGGGCGTAGCCGGCAAGCTGGCGGAGATCACGGGCGACCAGCGCTTCAACGACATGTGGAAGTTCGTCAACGAAAAGAAGACCGACGTCTACCTGCAGCGGATTCTCAACGGGAGCTCCGGTACGCGCGGCTACCAGTTCGACGAGCTGCACGCCAACGCCAAGGAGGGCGTGCCCGCCTATCTCATGTCGCGCACCTCGCCCAAGTGGAATGGCTTCGAGCAGCGCTACGAGTCGCACCCCTGGTACACCAAGAGCGGGCGGCTCGAGTTCTACCGCGACGAGCCGGAGTTTCGTGCCAATGGCGAGAACCTGCCGGTCTTTCGCGAGCCAATTGACTCCACGTTCTACGAGCCCAACGTCATCGTCGGCGTCCCCCACGCCGCCATTCGCCCCGACGGGCCCGAGACGTGCGGTCTGGCGCTCAACGATCTCTCCAGCGAGACGCGCCAGGTGCGGCACGTGCTGAAGGCGTGGAGTGATGTGCGCAACACGAAGCATCCGCTCATGGCGCTGGGCCGGAATTTCATCTTCCATACGCCCAAGTTCCGCCATGGCGCGCACACGACGCCCGTGGATACCGACATGAGCGCCGTGCTGTTTGGTCCGTTCGGTGACATCTACCGCCGAGACAAGCGCAAGCCGTTTGTGACGGAGGGCTACATCGACATGAACCCGGCCGACTGCAAGGACCTCGGGATCAACGACGGCGACTATGTGTGGATCGACGCCGATCCCGAGGACCGCCCCTATCGCGGCGCCAAGCCGACCGACGCGTTCTGGAAGACGGCGCGGCTGCTCTGCCGGGCGCGCTATTATCCAGGGACGCCGCGTGGCGTCACTCGAATGTGGTACAACATGTACGGCGCTACGCCCGGCTCACAGAAGGGCGCCGAGACGCGGCCCGACGGCCTCGCGAAGAACCCCGAGACCGGCTATCAGGCCATGTTCCGCTCAGGGAGCCATCAGAGCGGCACGCGGGCCTGGCTCAAGCCGACCCTGCTCACCGACTCCCTGGTGCGCAAGGAGGGCATGGGCCAGACCATTGGCAAGGGCTTCCTCGCCGATGTGCACTGCGCGGTCGGTGCGCCGCGAGAATCGTTCATCAAGATCGAGAAGGCCGAGGCCGGAGGCGTCGATGGTCACGACCTGTGGCGTCCCGCGGAGCTGGGACTGCGGCAGACCTACGAAAACGACACCTTCAAGGCGTACCTCACAGGCGCGTTCCTCAAAGGGGAGGGCTGATTCATGGCGCTCGTCAAGAACTGGCAGATTGGCCGCGAGATGTCCTACTGGTACGCGGAGTCGCGTCCCAAGAGGCAATTTGGCGCGGTCTTCGACATCAACAAGTGCATCGCGTGTCAAACCTGCACTCTCGCCTGCAAGACCACCTGGACGAGCGGCAAGGGTCAGGAGTACATGCTGTGGAACAACGTCGAGACCAAGCCGTATGGGTTCTACCCCATGGCGTGGGACATCAACGCGTTGAATCTGCTCGGCGCGGAGAAGTGGAGTGGCGGGGCCTACGAGGGCCGCACGCTCTTCGAGGCCGCTCGTGCCGGTGAACGGGTACTCGGCTACACGCCGGACGCGCTCGACTACGCCCACCCGAACCTGGGGGAGGACGAGACCTACGGCACGACGGACAAAGGCGCGTTCCTCCAGGGCGTGCACAATCAGATGTGGATGTTCTACCTCGCGCGGATCTGCAACCACTGTACCTACCCCGCGTGCCTCGCGTCCTGTCCGCGGGGATCGATCTACAAGCGACCGGAGGACGGCATCGTGCTGCTCGATCAGAGCCGCTGCCGCGGCTACCAGGAGTGCGTCAAGGCCTGTCCGTACAAGAAGGTCTTCTTCAACCCCGTGTCAGGCACGAGCGAGAAGTGCATCGCGTGCTTTCCGAAGATCGAGATGGGCGAGCAGCCGCAGTGTTTTACCAATTGCATCGGCAAGATCCGGCTCCAGGGCTGGATCTCGACGCCCGACAAGGTCCGTGAGGACAACCCCATCGACTACCTGGTCCACGTGCGCAAGATCGCCTGTCCTCTGTTTCCGCAGTTCGGGCTGGAGCCGAATGTGTATTACGTACCGCCCATTCACGTGCCGGATCGGTACCTTCGCATGATGTTCGGCCCGAACGCTCCGGCCGCCGCGGCCGAGTATCGCAAGGCCAAGGACGACCCCATCCTGCCCGCGCTCTTCCGACTATTCGGGTCCACGCCCATGACCGTCGCGCGCTTCGAGGTCGCGGGGGACTTCGTCTCCGGTTTCGACGACACCGGCAAGCTGCTCGTGCGGGTCCCCATCCTCGAGCCGAAGGTGGAGCGCCCGCTGTTTGACAAGAAACTCTCCATCTACAGGCACAACACGCCATGAGAGCCACCTCACTTGCGTTCTTTTGCCTCCTCGGTTGCGGCTCGCGCACAGCGACCGCTCCGCCAGCCCCTTCAGCGACCGGGCTGGTCGTCAGTACGCTGGCCGGAACGCCGGCGGCCGATCCGACCAACGCGGCCTGGGATCACGCCAAGCCGTTCACCGCGAAGCTGGTGCCCCAAGATGTGACCGAACCCCGCCTCAGAGAGACGACCGTCCCCGAGGCCGAGGTGCGCGCCGTGTCTGACGGCAAGACGCTGGCGGTACGCGTCTCCTGGCCTGACGCCACCCGCGACGACGAGCTGGCGCTTCAGCGCTTCCCCGATGCGTGTGCGGTGCAGCTGCCGGGTATCCCGGGTCCCGACGTGCCCGACTCCCAGATGGGACAGCCTGGACGGCCCGTGCACATCACGCTCTGGAAGGCGCACTGGCAGGCGACTGCCGACGGTCGACCGCATACGGTGCAGCGGCTGTTTCCCAACGCGCTCATCGACTATTACCCCCACGGGGACCACGTCGCGGCGGCCGCGTCCGGCAACCCCATGGCGAGCCCGGCCGGGGCCTCCCAAGACCTCGAAGCCGAGGGCTTTGGAAGCCTGCGCCGCGCGCCGGTTCAGGCGTCGGTTGCCCACGGCGTCCATGAGAACGGCCGCTGGACCGTCGTGCTCACACGGCCACTGGCCCAGCCACTGACCAAGACCTACCTCGCCATCGCTGTGTGGGACGGCGGCAAGGGTAACAACGGCGCGCGCAAGATGCGCTCAGAGTGGGTGAGTGTGAGCGTGGCCCCATGAGCGATCCACTGGCCGACGCCGCACGTGACCGCCTCTTGATGCTGCTGCTGGAGCCGCCCTCCGCCGTGCGCCCGGCTGCGCTCCGTGAGCTGCTGCCGTCGCTGTCGGAGCCCTTCGCGACCGCGACCGACCGCCTGGCCGAGATGTCGGTCGCCGAGGTTGAAGCTGACTATCATCGGCTGCTTGGGCCCACGGGCGCCGTGCCGTTTTGTGAGAGCGATCTTGGCGCCAACGCGTTCGCCAAAGGGCGCCTCATCAGCGACGTGTCGGGGTTCTACAAGGCGTTTCGCTATCCCGAGACCGCCGAGGTCCTGGACTCACCCGATCACATCGCGGTGGAGCTTGGATTCGCGGCCTATCTGGCCATCAAGCAGGTGTACGCCGAGTTCCTGGGCGAGCCGGAGCACGTGGCCACCGCCATCGAGGCGCGCGAGGCGTTTGGCCGCGATCACCTCGACCCGTTCGCCGGCCGCCTGGCGTCGCGGCTGGCGGAGGTGGCGCCCGAGGACAGCTACTACGCGGGAGTCGCCGCTCTTCTCGCGGCACGGGCGGTTCACGCGGGATGAGCTCCTCTCCGCTCTGGAGCGCGACATGTGGGTCCCAGTAGAGATTGGCGCACCGCCGGCCCGGAGGCGATGAATCGCTGACGGCGGCCAAGCCGGCTCGCCGGAGGTCGTGATTGTCTGGCTGGCCCGAATTCGCGCTGCGTCGGCCAGAACGTTGACGTACGTGCGGCGACGCTAGGCTCGGCATCGGCGGCCGTAGCGGCATCCGACTCAGCGTCGGAGTTCGGCTGACGATCAAGCCCATCCTTCGCCCCGCGAAGCGCCGGCGTCGGGAACGCCATCGCCTCGTCCAGGCGAACGCGGCCAAACTCCGCGCGCAACGCCACCGTGAACACGGTCCGCCCAGGACGGCTATCGACGGCGACGTGCCCTCATGCCGCTCGATGAGCTCACGCGAGATCGACAGTCCGAAGCCGCTGCCTTCGCCCTGTGCCTTGGTCGTGTAGATCGGCTCGAAGATCCGTTCCTGCGCGTCGCTCGGGATGCCCGGGCCCGAGTCGATGACCTGGACCAGCACGTGCGCGCCGGCCCGCCGGACGCTCACCTCGAGCCGCCCGCGGTACTGCATCGCCTGCAGCGCGTTGTGCACGAGGTTCGTCCACACCCAGTTCAGCTCTTCGTGGCGCGCGCGCACGATACCCGGGTCGCCGAACGCGCGCACGAGCTGGACGCCGTTTTTGATCTGGCTTTGATAGAGCGTGAGCACGGTCTCGATGTTCTCCGCGAGCGCGGCCTCGGTCGGCTGTCCGCCGACCGTCCCCGGGTGGGCCTAGCTCTTGGGCGCGAAGACGAACTTCGCAGCACGGTCGGCGGCCCTGCGGCGGATAAGTAGGACGGATAAGTAGCATGAAGCCGTCGGCGGGCACACGTGCGGATGGCGCGCGATTTTCAAGACACTGCACGGGCGTCCTCGGGTGGCTCAATCACTGAGATTGTCAGCGTGAGGAATGCCGGACGCGATTGAGAGCGGTCTCGTCGCATGAGAGCCGGCGGTTCGGAGCGGAGGTCAGTCGCACCAGAGGCGCACCTCGGCGCACACGCCGTGCGGAGCGGCCTACGCGGCGTCGTCGATCCAGGCCGGTCGGGGGTCGTCGGTGTCGTCGTACCGGTCCCGCGACGGCGGCGCTCGTGCGCGGGCTCGCGGCGGCTCAGTCACGGGCAAGCTCATCGCCGCGAGGATGCCCTCGACGGCGGTGGGCTCATAGACCACGCCAATGAGGCGCAGGCGCCCGGAGCAGCGGGAGCAGGCCAGTCCGTCGATTCCGAAGACGCGCTTCAGCAAATCGGCCCAGGAGAGCCGCAAGCGGCGGGACGCGGAGCGGTCCTCGGCCGCGGCACCGAGCCGCGCGACCGGCGGGGTGGGCGGCGGTGCAGGCAGCACGTGCCGTCGCAGGGCGCTGTGCGAGGCCCACACGCCCGCGTACCGGACGAGATTGACCCGCGGCGGAGGAATGAGAGCGACCACACGCTCGAGAAACGCCATGGGGTCGTAGCTCACGCTCGTCGTACCGTCCGACCACACGCGTTTGAGCGTGACGTGCACCCGGCCGTCGTCCGAGAGCGACAGCCGCTGATCGGCGATCGCCGGACGTGCCACGATGGCACTTCCGGAAGGACGGACTCCCCCGCGGCGTCACGCCTCTGTGTCACGCCACAGTGGAGTCCCTGGAGACGCGCGGGAGCTACGGCGCCAGCACGTTCACCGTCGCCTGATGCGACCCGGTGCTCGCGCAGACGCCCTGGAAGCACGCGTCGACGTGTCCGACCCCGACGTTGCGGCCGCGCAGGAGGCCCTTGGTCGCCAGCAGCCGCAGCGTGCTCGGCGCATCCACCGACCAGGTCGCGAGCGGGTCGAACGTCACCTGGTTCACGGTCCCGTCGCTGTGGTGCGCGTACGCGCGCAGCGGCTCGGTCCCATGCAGGGTCGACCGGCGACGGCAGCACGTGGACCTGGGTCAGCAGCCCTGCGTTGATGAACGCGGCCTGCACCAGGATGGTGTCGTTCACCTCGCCCGTGCCGCTCTTGAGCAACGCCGTCACAATCGCTTTGCCGAGAGCCACCGACTGCGCGTGCCCGGCGAGAGCCGGCGCATTGGCGACGGTCGCGACCTCGGGATGATCGCTCATCCAGGTCGCGTCCGTCGTCACGCAGTACCAGTTGCCGCCAAAGCGCCCCAGAAGGTCCAGCTGTGCGCTCGCAAGGGGACCGAGCGGCAGCTTGACCGGATCCATCCCGCCCGGGTTCACCTAGAGCTGGTCGGCATCCGCGTTGACCACGAGCACGGCCACCGTCGCCGTCAGCCCGATGCCCGCGCTTGCCCGCAGCAGCGCCGTACCGGCGTTGGCGGTGGTGACCCGCCCCGGCTCGACGTTGCTCACGCGCGCCACGGT
>SXOX01000055.1 GCA_005776585.1 Pseudomonadota bacterium
GTCAGCGGTGACTGGCAATCGAACAGGCCGGCGAACCCGCTCGCGCAGGCATCGCCGAGCTTGCCGAGGGCCACGCAGGTCGAGGTCGTGGTGGAGCAGCGATCGCCGATGTCGACGCAGGTGAGGGTCGCGTTCCGCTGCACACGCTCCGCGCCGACATCCAGTTCGGTCAGGCCATCGCCAAGACCACCTACGGGGTCATTGGCGTGAAGTGCTGGATCTACAAAGGGGAGATCTTCAACTAATGCTGTCCCCCAAGCGCACAAAGTACCGGAAGATGTACAAGGGCCGCCGCACCGGCGTCGCTCAGCGCGGCAACGAGGTCGCGTTCGGCGAGTTCGGGTTGCTGGCCTTGCAGGACGGCTACCTCACGGCGCGCCAGCTCGAAGCGGCGCGTGTCGCGATGAGCCGCTCCGCCAAGCGTGGCGGTAACATCTGGATTCGGGTGTTCCCGGACAAGCCCATCACGCGGAAGCCCGCCGAGACCCGAATGGGCAAAGGAAAGGGCGCTCCGGAGTACTGGGTCTGCGTCATCCACCCAGGCCGCGTCCTCTATGAGATGGGCGGCGTGACGGAGGAGACCGCGAAGGAGGCCTTGCACCTCGCGGCGACCAAGCTGCCGTTCAAGACCAAGTTCATCAAGAAGGGAGACGTGCTGTGAAGATCGGGGACATCCGTGATTTGAGCACGACCGAGCTCGAGGTCGCCGGTCGTACGGCCACCGAAGAGCTGTTCAAGCTTCGGTTTCAGCATCACACGGGTCAGCTCAATGACACGGCCGCCCTTCGGCGCACGCGTCAGAAGCTCGCCCGCGTCAACACGATTTTGAACGAGCGGGCGCGCGGCATCGACGCCCAGGTTCGAGAGGCCTAGTCATGAGCGGAGAGATCCAGACCAGCGCGACCGCCGAGCGTGGGCTCCGTAAGTCGCTCACGGGCACCGTGATGAGCAACAAGATGGACAAGACTGTCGTCGTTGCCGTCCCGCGCCGCGTGAAGCACCCGGAGTACAAGAAGTACGTCAAGAGCCGCGAGACCTACAAGGCTCACGACGAGAAGAACGAGTGCAACGTCGGTGACACGGTCGTCATCCACGAGTGCCGCCCGCTGTCCCGTGACAAGCGGTGGCGGGTGACCTCCATCACGCGTCGGGCAACGGCCTAGAGCGCAAACGCGAGCGAGGACGAGGCAAACGCCATGATCCAGATGCAAACCATCATGAACGCCGCCGATAACTCGGGCGCCAAGCGCCTGATGTGTATCAAGGTGCTCGGCGGCAGCAAGGCCAAAGTGGCCGGAGTCGGCGACGTCATCGTCGTCTCGGTCCGCGAGGCCATGCCGAAGTCCAAGGTCAAGAAGGGCGACGTGCTTCGCGCGGTCATCGTCCGCACGACCAAGGAGCTCGGGCGCACCGACGGCAGCTACATCAAGTTCGACGACAACGCCGCGGTCCTCATCAACGCCGCGCGTGAGCCCATCGGCACCCGCATCTTCGGACCGGTTGCCCGCGAGCTCCGCGCCAAGCGCTTCATGAAGATCGTGTCGCTCGCGCCGGAGGTACTCTAAATGAACCGCATCAAGAAAGATGACCGGGTGATGGTCATTGCGGGCAAAGAGAAGGGCCAGATCGGCCGCGTGCTCAAGCTCGTCAAGGACGGGACCCGCGTGCTGGTCGAGAAGCTCAACATGGTCAAGCGCCACACGAAGCCCTCGCAGCAGAACACGCAGGGCGGCATCGTGGAGAAGGAAGCGCCGATTCACATTTCGAACGTGATGCTCATCGACGACGCCGATCGCGCCGTACGGGTCGGCTATCGCGACGAGGCCGGTAAGAAGGTGCGCTTCGCCCGGCAGACCGGCAAGACGCTGTAGGCACAGGAATAGAGGACGCCTCAATGGGAACGCCAACGCGCATGCAAGCCAAGTACACCGGTCCGGTCCGGGAGGCCCTGCAGAAAGAGTTCGGTTACACGAACGTCATGCAGGTCCCGCGGATTCACAAGGTCGTACTCAACATGGGCCTCGGAGAGGCCGCTCGCGACCCCAAGGTCATGGACTCGGCGCTCGCCGAGCTCACCGCCATCACGGGCCGCAAGCCGTACGTCACGATCTCGCGCAAGTCCATCGCCAACTTCAAGCTCCGCGAGGGGCAGAAGATCGGCGCCAAGGTCACGCTGCGCCGCGACACCATGTGGGAGTTCCTCGACCGGCTTCTGAACGTGGCGCTGCCCCGTGTCCGCGACTTTCGCGGCGTCAACAAGCGCGGCTTCGACGGGCGAGGGAACTACTCGATGGGCATTCGCGAGCAGATCATCTTCCCGGAGATCGACTACGACAAGATCGACAAGATCAAGGGCCTGAACATCACGATCGTGACGACGGCGAAGACCGACGAAGAGTGCCTGAGCCTGCTCGCGCACCTCGGCATGCCGTTTCGCAAGTAGCACCAAAGCGGGGGATAACCCCCGCCCCCCCAGGTGGGGACCGACGGAGGACGACGAATGGCTAGGAAATGCATGGCAGAACGGGAAAAGCGGCGCACGGCGCTCGCCAACAAGCATCTCGCCAAGCGCGAGGAGCTCAAGAAGGCGGGCAACTACATCGCCCTCGCTTCCCTTCCGCGCGACTCGAGCCGGGTGCGACATCGCAACCGCTGCGCTCTCACCGGGCGCCCCCGTGGCTTCCTCCGGAAGTTCGGGCTGTGCCGGAATCAGTTCCGCGATCTTGCCCTCAAGGGTGAGCTCCCGGGCGTGACCAAGTCGAGCTGGTAGCAAGAGGTCCATCGATGATCACCGACCCGATTTCGGACCTGCTGACCCGTATTCGCAACGCTGGACAGGCGCGGCACGCGGCAGTCACCGTCCCGAACTCCAAGATGCGGCAGCGCGTCCTCGACATCCTCAAGTCCGAGGGATTCATCTCGGACTACGAGGTAATGCGCAGTGACGTGCAGGGCTCCATTGCGATCACGCTCAAGTACCTCCCCAACCGGGAGAGCGCGATCACGGGCCTTCGCCGAATTTCGAAGCCTGGCTGCCGCCGCTACGTGAAGTCCGATGAGATCCCCAAGATCCTCAATGGTCTGGGCATCGCCATCGTCTCCACGTCGCACGGCGTCATGACCGACCGCCAAGCCCGTCGCCAGAAGGTTGGCGGCGAGCTGCTCTGCGCGGTCTGGTAAGGAGCGTTCACGATGTCGCGCATTGGTAAGTTGCCTATCAAGATCCCCGCCGGGACGACCCTGACCATCGGCTCCGACGGAGCCACGGTGACGGTCAAAGGCGGCCGTGGGACGCTGACACGGACGCTCCCGCGGGTGTCGGTCGTCGTCAAGGACGGGCACGCGCTCGTCAACGTCGGCGGCGAAGCACGTGAGGACAACGCCTGTCACGGCCTGTCACGGGCGCTCTTGGCCAACATGGTCAAGGGCTGCTCGGAGGGCCACAAGCGGAGCCTGGCGATCACCGGCACCGGCTACAAGGCCGAGGTCTGGGGCCAGCAGCTCACGCTCGCCCTCGGCTACTCCCACCCGGTCGTCTTCGAGGTGCCCGAGGGCATCAAGGTGGCGATCGAGGAGAAGGGTACCCTCATTCACCTCGAGGGCGCGGATCGAGAGCTCCTCGGTCTGGTGTCCGCGAAGATCCGGAGCTTCCGTCCTCCCGAGCCCTACAAGGGCAAGGGCGTGCGGTACACGGACGAGACGGTCCGCCGCAAGGCTGGCAAGACCGGTAAATAAGGTCGCACGGTAGGAATCACCATGGCTCACACGTCTCAAAAGCTCGTTCAACGCGCGCGTCGCAAGGCGCACACCGCGAAGACCATCCACGGCTCGGCTGAACGGCCGCGGCTGTGCGTCTTTCGGAGTAACTCGCACATGTACGCCCAGGTCGTCGATGACGATCGGCAGAGCACGTTGGTCGCGGCGTCGACGCTGGACGGAGACGTGAAGGCGGCGCTCGGCGAGCTCGACAAGAAGGGCGCGGCCAAGTCGGTCGGAGCGGCCGTGGCGAAGAAGGCGCTCGCCGCGGGGATCACGAAGGTGGTCTTCGATCGCAACGGCTACAAGTATCACGGGCGGGTCGCTGCCGTTGCCGATGGGGCGCGCGAGGCCGGACTCGACTTTTAGCATGGACGTGTGGCGGGCGACCTCCACACGCCGAGATTGATGCGGCGGGCGACCCCCGCATCGCCGAGGCCGGCTGCGGCGCGGCTTCGGAAGCAGTTCGAATGAGGAGCAGATAATGGCACGTCAGCAGGGCAGCTTCGGCAATCGTGGACCTCGTCGGGATTCCCGCGACTCGCACTCGGATGAGCCGAAGGACGAGTTTACCGAGAAGGTCGTCGCGATCTCGCGCGTCGCGAAGGTCGTCAAGGGCGGTCGCCGCTTCCACTTCAACGCGCTCGTCGTCGTCGGTGACGGCAATGGCCGCGTCGGAACGGGCCTGGGCAAGGCCAACGAGGTCCCCGAGGCCATTCGCAAGGGCACCGAGAAGGCCAAGAAGGGCGTCTTCAAGATCCCCGTGGTCAACGGCACCATCCCGCACGAGATCATCGGGCACCACGGCTCGGGCGAGGTGCTCCTGCGTCCGGCAAGCGCCGGTACGGGCGTCATCGCTGGCGGCGCGGTGCGCGCCATCCTCGAGGTGTCGGGCGTGCACAATGTCCTGACGAAGTGCATCGGCTCGAGCAACCCGCACAACGTCGTCCACGCGACGATTGACGCCCTCCAGCGTCTCGTCTCTGCAGACGACATGGCCGCCCGTCGCGGTAAGACGGTTGAGGAGCTGCTCGGTCACTGAGATGGGCCGTGGCCAGCTCGGCCACGCTCTCTCCCCACCCGCCAGCTCAAGGAACGGTAGACATGGGAAAGCACTTGAAAGTCACGCAGACCGGCAGTACCATCGCGCGCCCTAAGACCCAGGAGGTTGTTCTCCGGGGTCTTGGATTGGGCAAGCTGCACCGCACCCGCGTGCTCCAGGACACTCCGGAGATTCGTGGGATGGTTGCCAAGGTAGCGCACCTCGTGCGCGTCGAGGACGCAGAATGAACGAGCTCTCCCGACTCACGCCTCCCAAGGGGGCGGTCAAAGGGTACAAGCGCGTCGGCCGTGGCTCCGGCTCGGGCCTTGGCAAGACCTCCGGCCTCGGCCAGAAGGGCTCGCTGGCTCGCGCGGGTATGTTTCACGCCGTCAACTTCGAGGGCGGTCAGATGCCGCTCCAGCGGCGGATCCCCAAGCGCGGGTTTTCGAACTCGGTCAGCCGCATGGTCTATGTCGCGGTCAACGTCGGCTCCCTCAATCGCCTTCCGGAGGGCTCGACGGTCGACGTCGCGGCGCTCGAGCGCGCGGGCTTGGCCAAGGGCCAGAATCTGCGGGTCAAGCTCACCGGCGACGGCGAGTTGACGGTCAAGCTCACCATCAAGGCCGACCGCGTGTCCACGGGCGAGCCTGCCGCCGATCGCGAGAAGTCGGCCCGTCGCTCGGAGCGCCTGGTCGTCACGGCCTCGGCTGCCGAGAAGATCCGCGCCGCCGGCGGAACGGTCGAGGTCGGCTAAGTGGCTGGAGGACTCGCCAACGTCGGGAAGATTCCCGAGCTCCGAAAGCGCATCCTCTTCACCCTGGGGATCCTCGCGATCTATCGGATCGGCGTCTTCATCATGGTGCCGGGAGTCAATCGGGCAGCCATGGCCGAGTTCATGAAGTCGGCCAGCACCGGCTTCCTCGGGCTCTTCAACATGTTCAGCGGCGGAGCCCTCGACAACCTGTCGATCTTCGCGCTCGGCATCATGCCGTA
>SXOX01000056.1 GCA_005776585.1 Pseudomonadota bacterium
AGCTCCTTCTCGGCGTTGGACGTGATGATGACGATGGGACGCGTGACCGCGACGACCAGCCGGTTGGTCTCGCGGATGAAGAAGCGCATCTGGTCGAGCTCGTAGAGCAGGTCGTTCGGGAACTCCAGGTCCGCCTTGTCGGCCTCGTCGATGAGCAGCACGCGCTGCGTGTCGGCCGCAAACGACTCACCGAGCGGGCCAAAGCGAATGTATCGCTCGACGTGCGACACGTCGTGGTCGCCAAAGCGGCTGTCGTGCAGGCGCTGGACGGTGTCATAGACGTACAGACCGTCCTGCGCCTTGGTCGTCGACTTGACCGACCACTCGAGCAGCGGCAGCTCCAGCGCCGTCGCGATGCTCTTGGCGAGCACGCTCTTGCCGGTCCCGGGCTCGCCTTTGAGCAGCAGCGGCCGCCCGAGCGCGATGGCGACGTTGACGGCCTGGCGAAGATCCTCGCTGGCGATGTACTCGGCGGTCCCTTGGTAACGATCGAACGGCGCGGTGGTCATGCTAGGCCCTCTCCGTGAATGCGTGGCCCGCGTCGCTCCAGTGGAACAGCTTCCAGTCATCCACACCTTCGGCGCGCGCGGAGATGACCACATAGGCGACATCGGGGAGGATGGGCTCCCCGTCAGGCTCACCGCCGAGCGCCGAGAGCGTGTCCTCGGGGCTGAAGTAGGCGCCGCGGTCCGGGTGCGAGTGGAAGATGGCACGCACGACGCCGCCTTGATCCTCGACGTCGTAGAAGACCATGGGGTCCATGTTGTAGGCCGTGGCCGCGGTGCGCGTGAAGCGTGCGGGGTCCTTGGCGTGGAGCTCGTTCTGGAGGTTCTTGCAGCGCATGACCGACAGCACGCCGTCCTTCTCGACGACGAGCCCGCACGCCTCGTCGGGATAGCCGAGCATGGCCCACTCGCTCATGTCGGCGAGCAGCGGCTCCAGGTCGTGGCGAGTCAACTCAGGCATGGGACACCTCACGCAGCAAGATACGATTGACGGAGCGCAGCGCCTCGGCGGCGCTCCGCGTGGCGTCGACGATGACGGTCGCCGGTCGGGTCGAGACCCGCGCAGGTCCGACGAGCGCGCGCATCGTGGCGACGAGCGACGCGTCGACCTGCACCTCAGGCACCCCCGAGGCCGCCAGATAGCGCACGGCGAGCCCGACGACGGCCGGATCGGTCCCGGCGACCGCGACGGCGAGCGTGGAGAGCGTGGCCTGACCTGCCGGGCCGAGCTCGCGCAGAGCGAGGTGTCGACTGAAGCGCGCGGTGTCGGGCACGTGGCGCTAGCGCCAGCCGCCGGCGATGGCCGGGATGATCGCCAGCTCGTCACCCGACTTGAGCGCGGTCTTGAGCTCGTCGAGGAAGCGGATGTCGTCCTGACCGGCGTACACGTTGATGAAGCGCCGGAGCTTGCCGGCGTCGTCGACGAGCTTGGTCTTGAGCCCGGGGTAGCGGCCCTCGAGATCGTCGATGACCTCGCCCACGGTCGTCCCGTTGCTCTGGACCCGGTCGAGTCCTTGCGTGAACTTGCGCAGCGGGGTGGGGATCTTCACGGAAACGGTGATGCTGGTCGGTGCGTCTGCCATTGGTTCGTCCTCTCGGCTCTCGAATCGGGCGGCATGGTCGCCATCGAAGCGCGGTAGTCTCCCGTTCAGGCACGTGACGTCAAGTGGCACGTGGGACACGCCGGGTCGGGTTCGACCGCGAGCGCTCGAATGCGGTCGCGCGCGACGTCGATAGTGAGCAGCGCCCCAGGTCCATCCCGTTCGATGCCGAGAGCGCGCTCGGCGAGCAGCGTGCCGACGAGCCCGGCGGCCGGCCCGAAGACGCCGAGCTGCGCGCACGTCTCGGTGAAGATCGAGGGCGGCGCCTCGAACACGCAGCGATAGCAGGGACCGCCGCGCCGCACCGTCACGATGGTCCCGCGGAGCTCGATGACGCCGCCAATGGCGCAGTCCACGCCGCGCGCGACGCAGGCGTCATTGACAGCGAACTTCGTCATTGGATCGTCGGTGCCTTCGAGGACCAGCTCCACGTCGTCGAGCTGAGCCTCGGCGAACGACGCGTGAAGTGCCTCGATACGCGCGTCCCCGGCAAGAGCCCGCAAGTGCGCGGCCGCAGCCTCCACCTTGGGTCGACCGAGGTCGGCGTCGGTGAACAGCACCTGTCGGTGCAGATTCTCCAGAGCCACGGTGTCGGGATCCACGAGGCGCAGCTGACGGACGCCGCGCCGGAGCAGCTCCAGCGCCGCCGGGCACCCGAGTCCGCCGACGCCGACGAGCAAGACACGCGGTGGCTGTGGCCCCATGACGCGAAGATAGGGGGACGCGGCCGCCGCGGCAACGCCGGCTACTTGCGACGAACGTCGAAGGGCATCGTGTCGAAGCCGAAGCCGATCTTCTCGAATGGCACCAGGGCGGCGCTCTCGATGACCGTGTGGAGGATCTTGGTCTTGGGCGTGAAGTAGCCCGACGGATCGCGCTCGGCGACCACGGCCACGTGGCCCTTCCAGAGCAGCAGGTCACCCACCTCGACGTCGCGACCGAACTTGACCGGCCGGCCGTCCCCGGTGCGATAGACGCCGTTTTCGACCGTGTCGACGTACGCTACCCGCTTCGTCATCGTCTTGAGGCCGCCGGTGTAGGTGTACTTTGGCGGCGTCTTCCGCTGCACGACGGCCGCGCGGCGCCAACCGTAGACGACCAGATCAGCGCAGTCCGCACCGACGGCGCGCTCGGCCTGGTGGTCAGTGTCGCTCTTGGTCGCCGTCGACGAGCCGAACACGTACGGCACGTTCACGAGCTCGGTCATGTAGCCGACCGGCGTGTCATCGCGCCGAACCCGCACCGTGGCGATGCCCGGCAGGAGCCCGGTCTTGTCCCTGTGGGCCGCGCCGCGCGAGCGCACGGTCTGCCCGCGCCAGCGGAGCTCGACGACGTAGCGGAAGGTGCCCAGCCCGCCGAAGGTGTCCGGGGTGCGCTTGGGTCGCGCATCGAGCCGGTGAGTCAGCGTGTGCTTTCCCCAGGCCAGCGGCGACTCGGCGACGTCGATGGGGCACCAGTGCCAGCTCGCCGGGTGGGCCTTGCGTTCGTCGGGATACCACGAGCGCTCCATCGTGCCGGTGTTGTCGAAGAGGCGCCCCTTGGGGTCCGCCTCGAGCAGCGCCCAGCGCACCTCGGGCTTCTCCCACGCCTTGGGCCAGCGCTGCGGCGTGAGCTTCTTGCCGCGGTGGACGACGACCTTCGCCTCGGAGAACAGAGCGCGCTTCCCAGCGACCGTGGCCTCGATCACGACCGAGCCCGTCACGCGCTGGCCGAGCTTGGCCCACGCCTCGGCGTCGGTTGCGGGACCGTCCGCGACGGCGATGGCGATCCAGACGGCGTCGATGCGAACCGAGGGCGCGCCCGGCGTGGCCTGGACGAAGAGCAGTGTCGCGAGCAGTGCGGTCATCGCGCGGGGCCTCCCATCGGAGGATCAACTCTCGCGCGACCCGAAACGTTGCCTGAACTCGTCCGAACCGTCAGCGACGGGAGCCGCCCACTGGCGTGTGACGGTCACTCCGCGACGCGTGCCTAGGGCTGGCAGGACTTGGGGACGTTGCAGGTCTGACCCGACAGGAGCGCAAAGATCGAGAACAGCTGCGCGATGGGGTCCGCCTTGCACGTCAGGCCGCTCGTGCACTCCGAGTCCGCCGTGCACTCGCAGGTCCCGTCCGTGGGCGAGCCGCCCGCCGGTAGTCCGGGGATCGTCGGGATGCCACCGCCACCGCCGCCGAAGCAGGCGAAGATGCTTGCGAAGCCCGTGTTGCACTTCTTGCCGCCCGGGCAGAACAGGGTGACGTCGTTGCACTTGCCATCAGACGACGAGCAGATGCCCGTCTTCTGGTCGCACGTCGCGCCCACGTCCGGGCACCCCTTGGTCTGGCAATCCCCCTCGACGATGGGCCCTCCGGTTCCGCCCTTGCACGTAAACGACGCCTTGTCGCACTTTGCGCCGTCCTTGCAGTGCGCGTCCTCGGAGCACTGCACGCAGACCCACTTGTTCTGGTACTGCGTACAGCCAGGATACGGGTCCTTGCACTGCGCGCACGTGTCGCCCGTCGTGGTCGTCTTGCACTTGCACGTGGCCGCGTCGCAGGTGTTGCCGTTGGCGCAGTTCGTGTTGTTGAGGCACTCGCAGCACTGGTTCTTGGCCGCGCTGTAGTGTGGCGTGGGTGCGGTGCAGTTGGTCGTGGTCTTGTCCACGCACGCGTTGTTGACGCACGTCTTGTTGGCGCCACAGTCCGTCTCTTGCGCGCACTCGACGCAGGTCTTGTTGACGCACTTGGGCTTGGCGCCGGTGCACGCGGCGCACGGGTCGGTCGGGCCCGAGCAGTTATCGCCGAAGCAGCAGCCGCTCTCGAAGGTCCACGCGCACACGTTGACGCCCTTGTCGTTGGCCTTGCACTGACCGCCCTTGGGGCAGCTGTTGCTCGGGCACTCCGGCACGCACGCCTTGGTACCGCCAGTGTTGCCGTAGCAGCGATTGCCGGGGCCGCACTCGCCATCGGACTGGCAGCCCTTGCAGGTCACCGTCTGCGTCATGCACTTGCCGCTGTCGGGGTTGCACAGCTCGCCTGCCTTGCAGCCGCTGACGAGGCAGTCCTTGCACTGGAAAAGGCCGGGGAGGCAGGCCTTCTTGTCGGTCCCGAAGCACGAGTAGCCGGAGCCGCAGTCGGCCTCCTTGGTGCACGGGTTGGCGCAGTGCTTGGCATCGCCGATCGTGACGCACACGCGACCGCCGAGGCAGTCCTTGTCCTCTGCGCACTTCTGGCAGTCGCCCGGCGTGGGCGCGGCCGTCGTGTCCCCGGTCACGGGCGTGTCGCCCGTGGGGGGAGTGAGGTCACCGAAGGAGACGGCATCGGTGCCAGGGCCGGTCGCCGACTTCGGCGCGCAGAACCCGTTGAGGCACTTGTTGCCGTCCGAGCAGTCGGTGTCGGCCTTGCAGCCCTTGGCGGAGCACGTCTTGTCCGCGGACCCGGCCTGCGCGATGCAGATGCGATCCTTGGCGCCGCCCTTCAGGCAGTCGGCGACCGTCGTGCAGCTCACCTTGCCACAGTGGCTCGCATCGCAGATGAAGCCGTCGGCGCAGTCGCCGTCGACCTTGCACGCTGCCCCACCGCTATCCGATGAGCCGGTAGTACATCCAACCACTGCGACCGAGAGCGCGAGAACGACACCACACCCGAAGAGAACCCGATTCCGCTGCCGCATGAAGAACCTCCGCATCCGCCGGGGCGGGATTATAGCGGGCGAGCCGCGACGTGTTGCAAGTGTTTTCTGCACGTTGCGGCCCGAGGACGTTGACCGCGCGGTTGCGAGCGCGATGGGCAAAAAACTGGCGGGCCGCCTCGGTCACCCGTAGTATCCCTCGTTCGGAGGCGTCATGATTCGCTCCATCGTCACGTTCGCGCTCGTTTCTGGTCTCGTCTCGGGCCTCGGTTGTACCGGGGAGCCGGAGCTGCACGCTCCGTCGCCCAAGGGATCGACGGGGCTCTCCAAGACGGATGTCCAAGCCATCTACCTGTTCGTCCCGGAGACCATCTCGCAAGAGGTACTCGCCGGCACTCCGGATGCGGGGAAGGACGCGAAGTCGTCCGCAGACGTCAAAGACGCGAAATAGCGTCAGTACATGCCCGCGACGCGGACGAAGAAGCCGTGCGCGTTCTTCGTCATCACGTCGAACAGATCATCGGAGAAGTGCGAGAAGTTGTAACCCGCGCCGATGCGGGCATAGCCCAGGATGTTGACGGCCAGCTCCGCGAGGGCGCCGTGCTCCATCTGCTCGGCGAGGTCGACCTTCATGAAGCGGTACTCGGCCGCGACGTCGAGCGTCCGCCAGAGGTGGAACGCCGCGCGCAGCGCCGCAAGCAGCGTGTTGGAGCGCGTCTTCTCGGACGTGCCCTCCGCCTCTTCGACGGCGTGCCGATAGGCGAACTTCGGGGTGAGCTGAAAGCCCCACGGAAGCTCGAAGATGGGCTCGATGGCGACCACGTCGGCCGTCGTGCGGAGAGAGCCCTCGGCGGGATCGACCCCGATGGGGCGCATCGCCACGACGCGGCCTGCCTTGACGAGCAACGTGAAGGTGTCGTCCATCGGACGGTAGGCAAAGCCGAGCGACAGCTCCATGCTCTCCGCCTCGCGGAGGCCGAGGTCACGGTTCTGGGTGACCATCACGTCGGCCCGACCGAGCAGCGAGAAGCCCTTGCCGAAGTCCCACGCGAGCCGATTCAGCGCGACGATCTGGAAGCGCTCGAAGTCCGACTGCTCGAAGCGCCCTTCGAGGCGCGTCGTGAACTTGACGGACTTGCTGCCGACCCACTCACCGCCGAGGCTCAGGGCGTTCGCGTCGCGCGTGAGGCCCTTGCCGTCCACTACGGTCGAATGGCTCCGCTCGAAGCCGACGTCCGCATGGAAGCCCGGCGCGACCTGAAAGCGCCGGCCCACCCCGAGCACCGCGCGATTGAAGGTGCCCGAGCCCGCGGCCCCGAGCTGGTACTCGCCGTAGCTCCGACCTTGGCCGTCCTCGCCCCAGCGCTCTTCGGAGCCCATGACGGTGGCTGGGACCCAGCGGCCCGTGTCGCGCGAGTGCATGAGCCGCTGCTGCACGTACATGGACGCGGTGCCCGAGAGCTTCGAGCGAAAGCCGAGCACGAGCGCGTCCTCGCCGCTCCAGCGGATCTGCTCGCCGATGGTAAAGCCCAGGTCCCCGCCGAGATCGATGTCGATGCCGACGCCGGTCACGAAGCCGTCCAACGTCGAGCGGTAGGCGATGGTGTCGCCGCCAATCTGGAACTGCTGAGACAGAAACAGGCCCACGCGGTCTGTGACTTGGTACTTCAGCAGCGCACCAACACCGCCGCGGTTGATGTTGTCCGGATTGACACGGTTCGACTCGAACGCGTGCGTGGCCTCGCCCACGATCGTGAACCGGCCCGTCCGATTGGTGTACTGCGCCGACGTGAGCGCCCGCAGGTGGTGCCGCGTGCCGTCGGAGAACGTGAGGTCATCGGTGAGCGCCTTGAGCGTGTCGTGGCGCAGCACGAGCCGGTTGTCGCGATCGATGTGCCACGCCACCTCGGCGCCGCCCCGGTGGGTACCCTGCTCGAGCGTGGTGTTGACGGACGTAAACCCCGCATCCTGGCGCCGGTAGCTGGCCGAGAGCACGATCCAGGGCTCGTCTTTGCCTACGAACTCGCCGACGTCGGTGCGCGCACGCACGTTGATACCGAAGCCGGACTTGTCGTCGGCGGGCTGCGACCCAATGGACTGAAAGGACAGGCCGCCGTCCTGGGACAAGAAACGGGCGCCTTGCGTCGACTTGGAGTGCGCCAGCTCCGCCTCGATGACGGTGCGCTGCGATCGCGTCGGAGTGACGGTGAGTTCGGCGCCGTAGAGTTCGTGATCGGGCGCGTTGGCGCGGCCCTCGCGCGTGTAGCCTCCACCCACGGTGACGTAGCCGGCAATCTCCTGCCGGCCGTAGGCACCGAACGAGACGTCGCCGACGCCGCCGAGCGCGCGCGTGTCATAGCTCACGTCGATGCGGACCTCGTGCCCGCCGAGCGCGAGCCGCGGAGTGAGCGCGTCGGCCGAGGCCATGAGGAACGACGCGTCCACGGTGCTCGAGAGGGGCCCCTTGAAGACGACCCGACCTGACACGTAGTCAATCGTATAGTCCGCATTTCGAACTTGCGGCTTGGCGAGCAGCAGTCCGCCCGTGTCGCGGTCGTAGATCGCGATGCGGAGGACCTCGGTGCCCTCGACGATCTCCTTGTCGGGCAGGAAGTAGTAACTCCCGCCCGTGGCCTTGAGCACCGCCTGACGGTGGCGGATCTTCTTGTCGCCATAGCCGACGAACGCCTCGACGACCGTGTGATAGCCAGGGGCGAACGCATGATCGAGCCGCACCTGCGCGCCCTCGGTCACCCGCTCGTAGCGAAAAAGCTCGCCGGCGCCGATGCTGGTCTTGAACGTCCCGACGATGAGCTTCGACCGGTCCGCCTCGATGGCGACGTAGTACTTGCCGTGGGTCCTGGCGTCCGAGCCCTCCGTGGCGCCGTCTCCGAACATCGGGTAGCTGCGGTTGGGATCGATGACCTGCTCGAGGAAGCCGACGGTCTCCGCTTTGCGCGCCGTATCGACAAAAGCCGTAAAGCCCAGGTTCTTGATGACGTCTCCGCCCTTGACGCGCGCCTTGAGGTAGAGGGCCGCGCGACCATGCAGCAGTAACGGCTTGTCCTTGGCCTTGATCTCGAGCGTGGTCTGGTCCGTGAGCCCGTCGAGCTGCGTTCCGGGCTGCGCGAGCGCGCCATCGGCGAGCACGAGCAGAAAGAGGGCGTTGCCCTTGACCCTGTACTTTCGCTCGATGCGCGCCACGTTGCCCGCCGCGTCCTTGGCCTCGATGACGACCGGCGTCTCCTCGCCATTGGGCAACGGGAGCGTGACCTCGAAGGCGCCATGATCGAGTGGTGCGAGCTGGCCATTGACGGTGACGGTGAGGCCCTCGACGTCCGGCACGCGGCCCACGATGGGCAAGAGCGGTTGACCGAGGAGGGCGCCATCGGGTGGCAGAGTGGCCTCGAGGCCCGCGACCGCGAGCGGCTCGGGCGGCCCCTTGCCCTCGCGCTTGCGCTTGAGCGCCTCCGTCAGCACCTGGAGTCCGAGCGGGGCCTCACCGGGCGCGGCGTCAGTCTTGGCGAGCGAGACGAGCAGCTCCCGCGTGGCGCCAGTGGCGGCGCGTAGCTCGACGACCACAAGCCCATCCACTGGCGGCGCCGTCGCGACGACGAAGCGGCCCTTGTCGTCGAGTGGCGCGAGCTGGCCCAGGACGCGGACCTCGGGCTTGAGCGTCGTCTTGGGGAGGGTCATCGGCTTGGCCCCAGCCCGCGGAGGCGCTCCCGGATTGGACCAGGTGACGGTGACAGACGGTGTCGCGGCCGCCGTGAGCTCGGTCGAGACGCGCGCACGCGCAATCTTGGCTTGCGTGGCGAGGCGATCGGCGAGCGCCTTGAGGCTGAGCTCCGCAGCGGCGCGATCGGCCGCAGTCGGCTTGCCCGCCAGCGCGACACTCAACACGGCCTCCCACGGCTGTCCCTTGCCCGTCTTTCCCGCCTTGTCGAGGAAGGTCCGGACGGCACCGACGACCTTGCGCTTGGCGTCCAACAGCGGACCTGGACGCGACAGGACGCTCGTGGGCTCGGATTCGAGCTGACCGACGCTGAAGTGGACGAGAGGTGACTTCCATCGGCTGCCGAGGCCGTCGGTGACCTCGAGCCAGGCCCGGTGGAGTTGCCCGCGCTTGGCGACGACACGCTTGCCGTCCCCGCTCTTGCCGTCCCACTCGAGCGTGGGCGGTGGCGCCCCCTTGCCCGAGAAGACGCGCAGCGGCAGCCACGGTGACTGCCCGCCCTGGGCCTCGATCCACACGCGCCAGAGAGACGCAGTCCCAAGCGTGCCTGGGACGAGCTTGGGCTCGAAGGTGAGCGCCTCACGAAAGCCCTGGGGGCTGAGCGCGCGATCGAGGAGCACGTCCCCGGTCACCGCACCGCGCAGGCCGAGCGTGGCGGTGACCTTGGCGCCCACGGGCTTTCCGTCGAGCGACACGCCCAGCTCGGACACCATGCCCGTAACGACGACGCGCTGGAGGGCCTCCGGCGGCGGGGCCACCTGGCGGGGGACGAGACTGGACGGACCGACCGGCGCCGTGCTGCACCGGAAGCCGAAGCTGACCTGCTGCGGGATGCCACGCGAGACGTGGAGCTGGCGCGCGGTCTCCCCGGTGGCCGGGCTGTCGGGCGGCACGGTGTTGGTGTCGATCTTGACGAGGTGCAGGCCGGGCGTGAGGTCCGAGAGGTGATACCGGCCGTCGCGATCGGTGATCGCGTAGCGGCCCGTGTCGACGTACACGCGCGCCGCGGGGATCCCGGGCTCCGCCGGCCCCGGGAAGCCATCGCCGTCCTCGTCGCAGAAGACGCGGCCACGCACCCAGGACAGATCAAAGATCGCGTCACCCACGAACCGCAGCGGAACCCGCGCGAGATCCGACAGCGCCACGCCGCCAGGGTCGACGACCTGGGCCCGGTTCTCGGTGACCGTCCCAGCGCGCGCCTGGGTGCCGACGACGACCTGATAGCGAATGACGATGCGGCTCTTGCGCTTGAGCTCGAAGGCGCGGGCCGTCGGCGTGGCCGCGAGCTGAAACGTGAGCACGCTGGGCCCGCCGGGCTCGGCCAAGTTGACCGAGACGCCATCGATCGTGGCGCGGGGCGACTCGCCGACGAGGCGCACCTCGGCAGGCAGCACGTCGCGGATGAGCACGCCACCGATGCCGCCCGCACGCAGGAAGTCCTTGCCGGAGCGGTTCTCCACCCGGAGCGTATAGGTGATGATGTCGCCGACGACAGCCTGCGTCTTCGTTGCCGTCTTCTCCAGCAGCACGAGGGCGCCGCCGCGATCGACCGCGACGTGGTTGTGAGCGGGCAGCGGCCCGGCCTTCGCCGCAGCGAACGTGAGAAAGAACGCCTTCGGCGCCGCGGCGTCGGGCGCCGCAGCCGGATCGACCCAGCCCGTCTTCGGATCGACGACCGCGACACCCGTGAGCGGCGGGACGCGGGTGCTGGGGAAGTGGTAGGTCGCGCCGTCGACCTCGACGGCCAGGGTGTAGGTCCCCGCAGCGGTCGGATCGAAGCGGTAGAGCCCGTGCTTGTCGGTGACCTGATCCTGTTGCCCCGCCGGAAGCGCGGCCGTGGGCGCTCCGCCCGCGAGCAGCCGAACCCGGACGCCGACCGCGGGGTCCCCGGTGTCGGAGACGTAGACGTGGCCCGTGGGCTCGACCGAGATCGTGGCGCGACCAGCGACCGGGGTTGCAGCACCGAAGAACGCGCCGGTGGCCGAGAAGACGAGGAGCTCGGTCGTCGCCGCAGGCGCGTCCTTGACGAGAAAGCTGCCATCCTCGCCGACGGTCGCGCGGCTCGCCCCCGGCGCGTTGGCAAAGGAGACGACGAAGCCGTCGAGAGGCTTGCCCGTGCCGGCTTCGGTCACGGTCCCGCCGATATCGGCCGCGAGCGCGTTGGTCGCTACGGCTGCGACGAGCGCGGACAGGACCCAGGAAGTGGCGTGAAAGCGTGACATGGGGTGGCGACGCCCGAAAGCAGGGCATCGTAACACGGCGCCCTGGGCTCGCAACCGGGGTTCAGAGTGGGTTGTAGTACTCGCCGCTGCGGACCGACACGCCGCCTCCGCCATAGCCGCCGAGGAGCAAGAAGGTGCCGTTGTCCAGAGGAACCGCGACCGCTCCGACGCGCGGCACGTGCAGCGCGCCCGTGTGCTGGCGGTCCGCCTTCAGCGTGGGGTTGTTGGGATCGGAGAGGTCCAGGCGCTCGAAGATGACCTCAGCGGAGTTGGAGATTTGCCCGTTCACGACGCCACCGGCGATGAGCACGCTGTTGTCGGGCAGGGCCACGGCGATGTTGCCGCCGCGCGGATTGAGGAGCGCGAAGTTCGTGTCGAGGAAGGCCTTGTTCGCGACGTGGAAGAAGTCGACGCGTTGCTCGACGGTCGTGCGCGCCTTCTCTTTGAAGCCGCCGATGACGTACAGGTAGCCCTGCCCGGGCACCCAGGCGACCGCGTGCCGCGTCCGACCGCCCGATGGCAGCTTGATGGGCGTAGAGTCAAAGCCCGCGGGCGAGATGTAGAAGATCTCGGCGGTGTCGACGGCCTGGTCGCCGGCCTCGCCGCCGATGAGCACGACGCCCTCCCGCTGGTCTCCACCGAGCGCGACCTTGGTCGCGGTGTGGAAGGCGCGCGGCTTGTTCAGGTTCTGGCTATAGACGACCTTGCTCGACGAGCGCTCGAACACCTCGACACTGCCGACCGTGGAGGTCTTGCCCGCGGCGTCGACCGAGAAGCCACCGGAGAGAAGGACGTGGCCCTCGCCGTCGAGGAGCGTCTCGGTGTGGCCCGCGCGACTCGCGTTGAGCTGGCTCTGGATGGGCGGCAGGAACGTGTCCGTGGACGGGTCGAAGAGCTGCAGCAGCGGGAGCGTCTGCTTGGTCCCGCTGATGTCGGTGACGCCGCCGGCGATCAGGACCTGACCGTTCGGGAGCAGCGTGGCCGTGTGGAACGCGCGGGCGTGAGAGAGCGTGCTCTGGCCTTGAAGCTGCTGGTAGGTCCCTGTCGCGGGGTCGTAGAGCTCGGCGGTCTGCGTGATGGTGTCCAGGTCCTCGATGCCGCGAAAGTCACCCGTCACGGTCGTCTTCAGCGAGGCCCCGCCGACGATGAGGACGCGGCCGTCCCTGAGCCGAGTGGCCGTGTGGCCGACGCGGCCCATGGACATGGTCGTCTCGCGTGCACCCAGCTCGCCCGGAGTGGACGTATAGGCAAAGCGGTTGATGCGACTGACGGGGACTTGGACGGAGATGGGCTCGACGTCGGGCTGAAGCGAGAACGCCGCGCTCTTTCCCCGAGAGAGCAGGTCGCCGAGGCCACCATCGGAATCCTGCGCCCAGCCTTCGACGGTGAAGCGTATGCGATCGCCATACGGGATCTCGGGAATCCCCTTCTCGCCGCCGGGGACGTAGTGGACGAACTTCTCGACGGTGCCGTTCTCGGACTCGAACACGAGCCGAAGGATGCTCACGCCCTTGAACGGGTCATCGTCCTGCGCGTCGAACTTGGTGGCGAAGACTTGGAGGTCGAGCAGCTCCGGTGCCGGCGGCGCCTTCTTGCAGCCGAGAAGCGCCAGACCGACGACGAAGGCAAGTGTGCGGTGCATCGTCATGGCTCAGTCCCACCGAATCGTCGCGTTGAAGGAGTTGGGTGGCTCCGGCTGTGGAATGCCCAACACGACGCCGGCGGTCACGCCACCGACGACGGCGGCCCCGATGATGGTCCAGAACCACCAAGTCTTGTACCAGGGGGTGGGCGGCGCATCGATGGTCGTCCTCGGGTCGGGTTCCGGGATGACGGGCTTCGTCGTCCCGGGATCGATGGCCGGGCTCGGTGTGACGGCCGGAGCCGCCGGCGAGGCAGCGACCGTCGGTGGCGTGGGCGGTGCGGCCACGGGCGGCGCGAGAACCGGTGGGGCGGCGACGGGAGCCACGACGGGCTGCGGCGTGTAGATGGGCTGCGGGATCGGCAGCGGCGCGACGACGGGTTGCGGCTGATAGGTCGGCTGCGGCTGGTAGATCGCGCGCGGGGCCGGCTTGGTGGGGCTGATGGCCACAGGCGGAGCGACAGGCATTGGCACGGGCACAGGCATTGGCACGGGCACAGGCACGGGCGCGGGCAACGGCACCGGGGCCGGTCGCGGCGGAGCGACGGCGATGGGCGGCGCCACGGGCACCGGCACGGGCGCGGGTACTGGAGCGGGAACGGGGGCGAGCACCGGAGTCGGCGCCCGCGCGATGACCGTGTCGTACTCGTAGATGCTCGGCCGCCCCGCGACGACGCGGCCGCGCGGGAAGCTCGCGATGGCCGCGACGGTCGACTCGGCAAAGCCAAGCAGCTTGCCCTGCGCGTCGGAGAGGTCGGCAGCCACGGTCGCCCGCGCGACCTCGGCGATCTCGTGGGCCTGCGCCGAGTAGACGAACGAGGCGACGGTCCACTGGCCCGCGACCCGCGTGACGTAACCAAACCAAACGCACGCGGCGGAGCCTCCCACGGCCAAGCTTTTGGCCCCGGCGAGGAGCTCGGGACCGAAGGCGCCGTCCTTGATGAGGCGCTCGACGCTGGCGCTCGACGCACCGACGCCGGGGGCGCTGGTCGGCGCAGGGGCGGCGATCGCGCGCGTGGGCTTGCCCGGCCGTCCCGCACGAAGGCTCGCCGCGACCTGGCGCGTCTCACCCACGCCGGGCGTGAACACCCGCTGGGCCCAGGGCTCATAGCCGTCGGCGACCGCGCGGATGACGTGGTGGCCACGGAGGAGCCCGCTCACGGTGGCGGAGCCCGTGCCCTTGGCCTGACCGTCGACCAGGATGGTGCAACTCGGCGCGACGCAGGTGACGGCAATGGTGCCGGTCGGAACGGTGGAGAGACCGGTCTTGATTCGCCCGAGCGCCTGGATCATGGCGGGAGGCTCGAACGTGCCGGCGAGCGTGAGCTCGGGTCGCAGCGCGACGGCGCGCGCGAGGGCCTCTTCACCGTCGTCGACGTAGCCCTGCTGGAAGCGCGCGGCGGCCAAGAGCAGCTCGGCGTCCACGAGGCGACCCACGTCGTCGACGTGCGCCAGCTTCTTGTCGAGCGCCTTGAGCGCGTCCTGGAGCTTCTTGGCCGCGGGCCCCCACTGCCGCTTCGTCATCGCGTCGCGCCCGCTGTCGATGTTGCGCAATGCGGCGGCGACGTCCTTGTCCTGCACGACGGGCGCGGCGGCTACCGCGACTGGAGCGCGGGCCGGCGGCGCACCCATGGGCGCTCCGTGCACGGCGCTGGCCTTGAGCGTCATGACCGACGCGTCGAGCGCGATGAGCGTCTCGACGTATTGCTCGATCTGCGACGCCGCGGAGTCCGGAACCGCGTCACTCTTCTGCAGGCGCGTGAGCACGACACGGGTCGAGCCGGCGGTCGGCGGATCGGCCCACGCGGCGTGGACACCCGTGAGGACCGGCGTCGACGCCAACGTGAGGGCGGTGAAGGCCGCCACGACGCGCGATGCGGTCGGGGGAGCCGAGGAGCGGGGAGCAGGGCGAAGTTCAGCGAGCACAGCAATCTCCAACAGCAGCGGAGGGCAGCTTACCTTCGGAACGCCGATCGTCAACGTGGAAGTTCGCATGGAAGCCCAGCGCTCGCCATGGAAATTGCTCGTGGCCCGCCCACGTGGTCTGCTTGGACTCCGTGGTCGAGTCCCCCGCCGAGCCCAGCCTGACCCGTCGCGCGGCGCTGCGAGAGTCGCTGATCGTCTGGGGGCTCTCGCTCTTCGCGTGCGCGCTGACGGGGCTCGTGGGACGGTTCGTGCCGCTGGTGGCCGAGAACCAGCTCGGCTTCATCGCGCTCGCGTTTCTCTGGATCCCGATACGTGCCCTGACCCGTCGCGGCGTCGACCCCGAGACGTGGGGCTTCACGTGGAACCCGTGGCGCACCAACGCGCTGGTGCTCGTTGGCGTGACGTTGGTGGTGCTCCCGCCGTTCGCGTTCGGGCGCGCGCTGTTCGAGACACGCGTCTTGGGTCGGACCGCGTCATGGACCTCGGATCGGCTGGTGCGCTTCGACCCGGAGCTGGAGGGCCGACCGCTCGCGCTCGCGCCGGGTAACATCGTCCACGCGTTTCACGAAGCCGACCGCCTGGTCGTCGTCGCGACGGGCGACGGTCCGGTCGACGTCACGCTCCGACTTGGCTCCCCAGACGGCGTACCGCTCACCGAGCTTCGCCCGACCTCGGTCGTGTGGCGCGCCGGCGAGCTCGTGCCGCTCGTGGGACGCCACGGCTGGGAGCTCGAAGACGGCCACGTGCGCCTGCTCCGGCGCGGTCCGGGGGGCGTCGCGCTCGATGCCCGCGGCGTGCATCACGTGTCCATTGCTGGCTCGGGCGCCGAACTGCGACTCGGACGTTATGCGGTCCCCGTCGATGCTCCGTATGAGAGCCGCCGCGCGCTCTGGCGGTGGTTGCTGCTCCTGCTGACGCAGGTCGTGCTGGTCGCGCTCCCCGAGGAGTGGCTCTACCGCGGCTACCTTCAGCGACGGCTCACCGAGGCGTTCCCGCCGACACGCCGCGTGCTCGGCGTCCCGCTCGGCGTGGGCTGGCTGCTGGCGACGGCGTGCTTTGCCGCCGGACACCTGGTGCTCGATCCGCGACCGAGCCGCTTGCTCACGTTCTTCCCGGGCCTGCTGTTCGGCTGGATGGCCGCGCGCACGGGCAGCATCGCCGCGAGCGTCGGCTTCCACGCGCTCTGCAACGTGCTGGCCCAGATGTTGGACTACGTCTTCTACGGCTGAGGCGGCGCGATCCGCCCGGCGCGCCACGTGGCGACGACGCCGCTCTCGGCAAAGGACCGCACGAGCGCCTCGCCGGCACGGTGCGCCGCGGAGTCGCCGTCGGCCAGCGCGAACATCGCGGGTCCACTCCCGGAGAGCCCGACGCCGAGCGCGCCCGACGCCAAGGCGGCGGCACGCGCCGCGACGAAGCCGCGCACGAGCGGCGCGCGGTAAGGCTGGTGCAGGACGTCGCGAGTCCCCAGTCCGAGCCGCGCGAGATCGCCCTCGTAGAGCGCCGAGACCATCAGGCCCACGTGCGCCGCCGTGGTGACCGCGTCCGCGACCGGCACGTGCTTCGGTAACGCGGCGCGAGCGTCAGCGGTGCGCACCTCCAGCTCCGGGATCACGACCGCGACGCGCAGGCGCTCAGGCACCGGCAGGCGCACGATCTGGAGTCCGTCGGGGAGCGCGTCCGGGTCGGGCGCCATGAGCAGGATCCCGCCCAGCAGCGCCGGCGCGACATTGTCCGGATGCGGCGAACCCGCGCACAGGGCCTCGCCAACGCGCCCCTGGGCCACGAGCTCGCGGCGCGTGAACGGAGCGCCGATCGCCGCGTTGGCCGCAAGCGCAGCGCTGGCCGCGCTGGCCGCCGACGAGCCGAGCCCCGAGCCGAGCGGCAGCCCCTTGTGCAGCCGCATCGCGAGTCCGGCCTGGACACCGGCGCGCTCCAAGACGGCGCGCGCGACGACCGCGGCAGCGTTCTGCGCCGGATCGGTCGGGAGCCGCCCGCCATCTCCCGTGACCTCGAGGGACCACTGCCCAGCCGGCTGCAGCGCGACCTCGCACGTGTCACCGAGGCCCAACGCGTCGTCCAACGCGAGGCCGAGGATGTCGAAGCCCGGCCCCAGGTTCGCCACGGTCGCGGGGGCAAAGGCGGTCGTCCAGGAGAGAGCGGGTGCAGCGCGCATCGACATTTCCCCAACGTAGCGCGAGGCGCCATACTCGGCCACCCCACCGATTCGGATCGTCGCGCGGTGGAACCTCGTCACGACCGCTCGAGTAGAGCGAAGCAGAAAGGGCGGGCCCTCGTTGGATCGCACGGATGAGGAGCTTGTCCGGGAGTGTCGCCGCGGCGACTCGTCGGCGTACGGTGTTCTCGTCAAGCGACACCACCGCCGGGTCATCGAGACGGCCTACCGGGCTCTGCGGGACATGGCGCTCGCCGAGGATCTCGCCCAGGAGGTGTTCTTACGCGCGCATCGCTCGCTCAAGGGCTTCGAGGAGGGCCGCCGTTTCGGGCCCTGGCTCATGGCGATCACGGCCAACCGCATCCGCGACCACTACAAGGCGCGGGCCAAGCGCGGCGAGGTCGCCTGGGACGAGCTCCCGCCGATCCCCATCTCGGAGTCGACGCCGATGGAGCGCGCGGCGGCTCGTCAGATGGTCGGTCGCGTGCAAGAGGGCATCTCGCGCATGCCTCCGGAGGTCCAAGAGGTCCTGCGACTGCGCTTTGCGCTCGGCTACGACTACGAAGAGGTGGCCGAGGCGCTCTCGCTACCCTTGGGCACGGTCAAGTCCCGTATCTCGCGCGCTCGGGACGCGCTCGAGTCGCTCCTCGGGGAGGTATGAATGAACCACGGCTGTAATGCGCTGGCGGGCACGCTGATCTCGGCGCTGGAGGAGGGCCGCTCTGGCGCGGTGCGTGACGCGGCGTCCTCGCACGTCGCCCACTGTACGAGCTGTCGCGAGCGCGCGGGCGCCATCGTGGCAATGGCGGAGGGCCTCGATCCGCCGATTCCTGCGCTGGGTCCGGGCTTCGTCGCCCGTGTCATGGCCGAGATTCAGGAGCACGACGCGCCGCCGGCCCCGGCCGGGGCCTACGATCGGCTGCCCCCGTTTTGGCAGCTCGGTGGCGCGATGGCCCTCCTGGTCGCGCTGTCGGCGATGGTGCTGGCCTCGCCGTCGGGCGACGGCGGCTGGCACGCGCGCGCGCTGACCGGCTTCCTCGACCGCGCGCTCAGCTTCCTCGCGGCCGTCGGCGAGGGCGTGCGCGGGCTCTGGGACACGGCCTTGCCCGGTCAGGGCCTCGCGATCCTCGCAGGTCTCGCCCTCGTCGCGACGCTCCTCAACGTCGCCTTTGCGGTCTCCGCGTTTCGACGCCGAGGTCGCGAGAAGACGGTGGAGTAGGCCGTGGGCTCGTGGGACGCGCTCGCGACCTGGCTCCTCCGGGGCTGCACCTACGGCGGCATCATGCTCGCGACGTTCGCGGCCATGACGCTCATCACCGCGGCGGCGCCCGGCTTCGTCAAGCGGGAACGCGACGCGGCCCGGGCCGGCATGCGCCGCTGCTTCCTGTGGGGCGCGGTCTTCCTCACGAACGTCGCGCTGCTGTGCGCGCTGTTGCTGCTGGTCGATGGCTTGGTCGGGCGCGTGCTGGCCCTCGCGGTGCTGGTCGTCGCCCTCGTCGTCGGCCTGGCGGGCCTCTCGGCGATTGCGGCCGAGGTCGGGCGCCGCGTGCTCATGCTCGCGGAGTCCTACGAGCCCAACGCGCTCGCGCGCCTCGCGGTCGGGACGCTCGTCTTGTTCTTCACAGGGGTCGTCCCGGTGCTCGGCTGGTTGGTCTTCGCCGGTGCGCTGCTCACCGGTGTAGGCGCCTTCCTGGAGACGGCCGCGGAGGACTATCGCCCCACGCGCCGACCGGTCGAGGGCGCGCTCGGGGTCGCGGCCAAGTAGCATTTCCTGGCGGACGTCCGGTTGGACTCCTATCCTGTCGACTGTGAGTCACACGACACTCGCGGTCCTCCTCACCCTCGTCGGGCACGCGGCGCACGCGCGCAACGGGGCGCCCACTCACGACGCGCTCGGCATGACCTGGCTGACGCACCTCCCGAGCGCGCCGTTTGCCGGCAGCACGTGGGGCGACCAGGTCCTGGTGTTCGTCCCCCATCACTTCACGCCGAGCGCCGAGGTCTCCTTCGTCGTTCACTTCCACGGCTTCGCGACCACGCCGACCGGCGGCGTCGAGGCGATGCGCCTCCGACACCAGCTCACCGCGTCGGGCAAGAACGCCGTGCTCATCAGCCCGCAGTGCCCCATGCGCGGCCCGACGGCCCCGAGCGGCAAGATGGCCCACCGCGGCGGCTTTCGCGCGCTGCTGCTCGACGCGCTCGGCTTCTTGCGCGACGAGGGTCTGGTCGAAGCGGACGCCCGGCTCGGACCCGTGCTCGTGACCGCGCACAGCGGCGCCTTTCCCCTGGCGGTCGATGCCGCTCGCTTCGGCGACGCGCCCGTCGCTCAGGTCGTTCTGCTGGACGCGCTCTACGGGCGCCACGCGGACTTCGTCGAGTGGATCACCGACCACCCGAGCGCGCGGTTCGTGAGCCTTGCCTCCAACGGCAGCATCCCCGATCGCAGCAAGTCGCAGATCCTGGGGCCGCTCACGGCCCGTGGCGTGCCTGCGCTCGTCGAGGTCGCCGAGGGAGCCGCCAGCCGCCGCGACCTGCGGGAATCGCGCATCGCGTTCCTGGCCAGCCCGTGGGCCCACTTCGCCTGCGTCTATCACCGCCTCGTCCTCCGCGACATCCTCGCCGCCAGTCCGCTGCCCGTCGCCGTCGAGACCGGCTGGGCGCTCGAGCTCGACGCCCGCCCGCGCCGCCTGGAGCGCTTCACCGACGTCAAGCGTGAGCTGCTGGCCCGGGGCACGCCCGCGAAAAAATCCACCGTCGACTGAAGCCAACCCTGAAGCAAACATCGCGGTCGCCTCGCATCGCGACCCATGGCTCACCCCGTCGTCCTTCTGGTTGTTGGCGTCCTCGCGGGGATCGGGCTCGCGCTCGGCCTGCCGCTCAGCGGAGAGTCCACTGGGACCGCGCTGCTTCTCTCACTCGGCGTCGCGCTGGCGCTGCGGTCGCGCCGACGGCTCGCGTTGCCGGCCTGGGGCCTGCTGCTCGGGTTCGCGGCCACATGGGCCTCGCCGCGTCCCGAGCCGCTCGATGGTCGCGCGTTTCGTCGTGGCGACGGCTGGATGCTCGAAGGCCGGCTAGTCGAGCCACTGCGCCGGCATCGCGAAGGGTGGCGGGGTCGACTGACGCACGTCACGCTGCGCCGCGGCGACGTCCGCATCGAGCCTTGGGGCGACGCCCTCGTCACCTTCGAGCCCAGCACCACGATCGACGCGCTGGTCGAGGGGACCCGGCTCCGGCTGCGCGCGCACGTCCGTCCGGTCCGTCCCCTGCCCAACCCGGGGCTCGGCGACCCGATGACGATCCTGCTCGATCGTGGCTACGCCATCACGGCGCGCGCCGACCCCACGGCGGCGATCGCGCTGGTCGAGACCGTGGAGCCGAGCCTCCGGGAGCGGCTCCGCGCCAACTTCCGTCGCGTGGTGACCTCCAGCACGAGCGAGCCCACGCGCGGACTGGTGGAGGCGGTCGTCCTCGGCGACCAGGACGCGGTGACCGAGCACCTCCGTGACACCTGGCGCGCCACGGGGCTGACCCACCTCGTGTCGATCTCGGGCCTGCACGTCGGCCTCGTCGCGTGGCTGGTCGTCGGCCTCACGCGCCTCCTGCTGCTGCGCTGGCGCTGGCTGCTCCGACGCTGGCCCGTGGGTCACCCCGCCGCACTCCTCGCCATCGCCGCCGCGTGGACCTACGTCTGGATCGCGGCGGGCCCCGTGCCGGCGCTGCGCTCGGCGTGGATGGCCACCGTCGTACTCGGCGCGCGAGTCGTCGATCGCAGCCCCGATGCGCTCTCGGCGCTGGGCCTGGCCGCGCTCGTCGTCCTGCTACCGGAGCCGTGTGCGCTGCTCGACCCGTCGTTTCAGCTCAGCTTCGTCGCCGTCGGAGTGCTGCTGGCTGGAGCGGCGCCAACCCAGACAGTGGCCGAGGCCGTGGCGCTGCCCATTCGCGGCCCTGACGAGAGCGCCACACGCCCACGCCGGGCGCTCGCCTGGCTGGCCAAGGTCACGACCGAGGCGGTCCTGGTCTCCGTGGTCGCCACGGTCGGCACGCTGCCCATCGTCGTCTGGCACTTCGGACAGGTGGCACTCGCGGGACTCGTCGCCAACCTCATCGCCGTGCCACTGTGCAACGCGCTGGTCGTCGTGCCAGGTCTGGCTGTGCTTGCCCTTGCCGGTGTCGGTCTCGACACGCTCGCGGGCTGGGCCGTCTGGCCTGCGACGCTCGGGACCGCGCTGCTCGACGCGCTCGCCACGGGCCTGGCGTCGGTGTGGCCTCCCATCATCCTCGGCTTGCGGGCGCCCGCGGCGATCCTCGCGCTCAGCCTGGCCGTGACCGCCAGCTTCGTCGCGCTCCGCTGGGAGCGCGCGCGGCGGGTCGCGCTGACGGCCTGCGTCAGCCTCGTCGCGGCGACGGCGTTGGCCCGCACCGAGGTCCCGCACGGTCAGCTGCGGCTCACGTTCCTATCGGTTGGCCACGGCGATGCCACGCTCGTCCGGCTCCCCGACGGCGCGACGATGCTCATCGACGCGGGAGGCGACTCCACGGGGATGCGCGACGTCGGGCAGGAGGTCGTCGTGCCCGTCCTCCGGGCCGCGGGCATCGGCGCGCTCGACGTCGTCGTGCTCACCCACGCGCACCCGGATCACTTCCTCGGCCTGCGCGCCGTCTTCGAGACCATCCCGGTCGGCGCGCTCTGGTGGAATGGCCAGCCGAGCGGCGACCCCGAGTTCGCCCGCCTCCTGACGCTCGTGGAGGCCCGAGGCACGCGGCTCGTCACTATCGGACCCGGCAGTGGCCCCGTGATCGCCTTCGGAGGGGCCGAGCTCGACGTCCTCCATCCACTGGCGGGCTTCGACGGGCAGGACCACAACGATCGGTCGGTCGTGCTGCGCCTGCGCTACGGCGCCTTCTCCGCCCTGCTCACCGGTGACGTCGAGGAGCCGGCGGAGACTTGGATCGTCGAACGCGGCGTCGACCTGCAGGCCACGGTGCTCAAGGTCCCCCACCACGGAAGCCGGACGTCATCCACCGAGCCTTTCCTGCGCGCGGTGCGTCCCGCCCTGGCGGTGGCCATGGCCTCCGATCGCGGTCGGCTGGCGTTTCCGGACCTCGACGTGGAGACGCGCTATCAGCGGCTCTGCATCCCACTCTGGGTCACCGGCCGCTCGGGCGCGCTGGAGGTCACGACCGACGGCGTCACCTGGTGGGCCAGCGGCATCGCCCGGTGACATGTTCGGAATCGACGTTGACAGCCCGGGGTTCCATGCCTACGGTACGCGCGATGAAATATATTTCCATTGTTATTATCCTCATCATCCTCGCTCCCGGCGCCGGTCACGCGCAGGGTCCCGTCGAGGCGATGGTCAAGCAGGCCTCGGCCGCCAAGGAGGCCGGTCGCTTCGACGAGGCCATCGGCATCCTCAGCTCGGCGCTGGCGATCGACCCCAAGAGCGACGCCGTACTCGTCGCGCTCGGCCGCACGTATGGCGCCAAAGGTGACTTCAAGCAGGCCAAGTCCGTGCTGGAGAAGGCGGTTCAGGTCAACCCGGGCTCGGCGGACGCGCACCGGTTCCTGGGTCTCGTCTACGGCAAGCTCGGCGACATGAAGAAGGCCATCGCCGAGGCCAAGCGTGGCACGGAGCTCGAGCCCAAGCTCATCGCGGGACATCAGCTGCTCGCGGAGCTGCACCTCGCGGCCGGCCAGTTCAAGGACGCCATCAAGACCGAGCAGGAGATCCTGCGCCTCGACCCCAAGAACGCGGAGGCGCACCTCGCCATCGCGATGGCCAACCGCGGGCTCAAGAAGACGGCCGAGGCGGTCAAGTTCGCGAAGAAGGCCTCGGAGCTGGCACCCAAGGAGGTCGCGCCGCTGCTCACGTTGGCCACGCTCTACGCGGAGCAGAAGAAGGCCAAGCAGGCCACAGATACGTTGCGGCAGGCCGAACGGCTGGCCAACGGCGCGCAGCCGGTCATGGAGACGATCGCTGCGACCTACGCGCTCGTCGGGGCGGGCGAAGAGACGCTGCGCATCTACAAGGAGCTCGTCGCCAAGCACCCCAAGTCGGCCGGGCTGCGCCTGCAGCTCGCCAAGGTCCTGTTCCTGTCCAAGAAGATCGATGACGCCAAGGCCGAAGCGGACAAGGCCGCCGAGCTCGAGCCGCAGTCGGGTGAGCCGCCCAAGCTCTTGGGCCTCATCGCCGCCGCCAAGGGTGACGCGGCCACCGCCGAGAAGGAGCTGCGCAAGAGCATGGCCAAGAACCCGAAGGACCTGGAGATTCGGGTCGCGCTCGGGGAGATCCTGGCCAAGTCGGGCAAGTTCGACGAGGCCATCAAGGAGATCGAGGCCGTCATCAAGGCGGAGCCCAAGGCCGAGGCCGGGCTCGCTCAAGGCCTGTGTCAGCTTTACCGGCAGCACGGCAAGGTCAAAGACCGTGGCCGAGACGTGTGCCTCAAGGCCTGCAAGGCCGCGGGCGTCTCCGAGAAGGACTGTGATCTACCGTAGTCGTGGCGTGAGCAGCCCACGCGCGGTCAGCTTGCGCGCCATCAGCTCCGCCAGACGACGATGCCCCTCCGCGGTGGGGTGACCATCCCCCGGGAACGTGAGCTGCTCGATGGGACCGTCGAACGCGGCCCGAATCGACGCCCACGGCACGCCCAACGTGTCGAGCCGCTCGGTCAGCGCGCGCTGGTCGTCGGGCGCGGGCAAGAACACCATCACGCGAAAGCCGTGCGTCGCGGCGAGCTGCGCCAGCCGCGAATAGGCCGCGAGGACCGCAGCGAGCCCGTCGTGCTCGGGCGCAGCTTCGGGGCCTTCTCCGGAGGCGAGGCGCGCGTGCACCCAGTGCGCGAGGGCGCTGTGATCGACGAGCCAGGCGAGCCACGAGCCGTCGTTGGCCTCGGCGTGCGCGGGCTCGAGGTCGTTGTCGTCGAACAGAAAGAGGACGATGTCGGGCGAGAGCGGCAGCCCGTGCACCTCGAGCCGGCGGACCTCTTGGGTCGCGTTGTAGCCCGGCACCCCGAGGTTCACTGTCTCCCAGCCCGCGGGCAGCAGGCCGCCCAAGCGCTGGCAGAAGGCCTGCTCCGCCTCGACACCCCAGCCGAAGGTGGTCGAGTCGCCGACGCACACGAGCCGACGCGTGCCGTTGGGCTTGGGCTGGACGGGGTCCCGGTCGCGCAGGCCCCCTGCCGAGATGTGAACGCGCGACGGCGGAAGCGGGGCGTTCGGGCTGCCCTCGAACGTGAAGTCCGCGCCCGGACGCAGCGTGAGGCCCAGCTCCGGGTCGGCGCTCGAGGCAAACATGAGGTGATGTGTGGACATCGGCACGAACGCGCGGGCGACGAGCTCGAGCACGGCGAGCGTGACGACCGTGGCGCCAAGGACGAGCCCCAGGCGCGCGGCCCAGGGGCAAATGCGCAGGCCGCCCAGCACGGCTACACGCTAATGGAGCCCTCGCGGAAGCTCGACTGGGCGATCTTCACGTTCACGAGCGCGGGCTTGCCGCTGGCGAAGGCCCGCTCGAGCGCAGGCGCGAGGCCCGCGGTGGTCTCGACGTATTCGCCGTGGCCGCCGAAGGCCTCGACGACCTTCTCGTAGCGGGTGTACTCCAGGGTCGTCGCGACGACGCGGTTGGCGCCGTAGATCTCGCGCTGTCCGCGGAGGATCTGCGTCCAGCCGGCGTCGTTGCCGATGATGCCGACCACGGGGATGTTCTGCCGCACCATGGCCTCGAACTCGAAGCCGTTGAGCCCGAAGGAGCCATCGCCGTACATGATGATGACCCGCGCGTCGGGCCGCGCCAGCTTGGCGGCCATCGCGTAGCCGGGACCGACGCCGAGCGTGCCGAGCGGACCGGGGTCCATCCAGGTCCCGACGCCGTGCGGCTTGAGCACGTAGGCCGCGGTCGCGACGAAGTCGCCGCCGTCGCCGACCACGATGTCGCCGCGGCGGATGAAGCGGTTGACCTCGTCGCAGACGCGCAGCGGGTTGGGCGGATCGTCCTGCTTGGCGATGTCCGCGTTCATCTTGGCCCACTGGGCGGCCTCGGCCTCCTGGATCTTCTGGCGCCATGGCCCGACGCGACCGCGGAAGGTGTCGTTGTCGAGGGCGGCGGCGAGGCCCTCCAAGACCAGGCCGGTGTCCGCGCAGAGGCCGACGTCCACGCCGGTCGGGCGGTTGCGGCCGATCTCGGTGCCGTCCAGGTCCACCTGCACGATCTTGACCTGCGGTCCGAGCACCGGCGCGGTCATCATGAGCATGGCGGCGGAGGCCTTGCCCGACTGCGAGCCCGGCATGATGGGCTTGGACTGACCGTAGGCCAGCCGGAAGTCGAACGGCGTACCGCAGATGAGCAGCACGTCCACGCCCTTGAGCGCCGCCTTGCGCGAGCGGTTGAGAAAGTGCGGCCCGTGCGGGTCGAGCAGGCCGCGGGCCATGCCGTTGACGAAGGTCGGGATGCCGGTGCGCTCAGCGAAGGCAGTCACGGCCGCCTCGGGGTCGTGCGACCAACGCAGCTGCGAGCCCACGATGGCCACGGGCCGCTCCGCGCTCTGCAGCAGGTCGATGGCGCGCTCAAGGTACACCGGATCGGGCGCGGCGCGGGCCATGGTGCGGTAGCTCGTCGGGACCGGACAGGCGGCCTCGTCGACGAACTCCATGAGCACGTCCAGGGGCACCTCCAGGAACACCGGTCCCGGGACGCCGGTCGTGGCGCGGCGAAACGCGGCGGTGACGTACTCGGCAAGGCGGCGAGTCTCGCGCACGGCAGCCGACCACTTCGTGATGGGGCGCATGAGCTCGACGTGGTCCATGTCCTGGAGCGAGCCCATGTGCGTGAAGACCGTCGGCCCGGCGCCACCGAAGATGACCATGGGCACACCCGCGCGGAACGCGTTCGCCACGGCCGTGACCGCGTCGGTGACCCCGGGCCCGGCCGTGACGGCGCAGACGCCGGGCCGCCCGGTCGTGCGCGCCCAGCCATCGGCCGCGTGCGCCGCCGACTGCTCGTGCCGAGTGTCGACGACGCGGATGCCCTCGTCGAGACAGCCGTCGTAGATGGCCTGGATGTGCCCGCCGCAGAGCGTGAACAGACAGTCGACGCCCTCGGCCTTGAGGGCGCGGGCGACGAGGCGTCCGCCGTGAATGGTTCCCATCGCGTTCCTTTCGAGTCGCGCTCCTGGCGACTGGCGGGCTAGCCTATGTCGGGTTCACGGGCTTGTCATCCAGGGTGCGCGCCAACTCGGCGCGACCAGCACGGGCGATGAGCACGCGCAGGTTGCCGCTCAAAGGAGTTCGCGCTAAGGACCGACAATGGCACCACCAAGAAGAAACGCCCCGCTGGCTTTCACCGCGAGGCGTCGGGCCGGCGATGCTCTCACCGGCGGGGTGCTCGAACCATATGCGACCGACCGACGACCGTCAACAATCGAGAGCCGCAGGCCATGACGCGCGTCATCGCGTATGTCGACTGCTTCAACCTCTACTACGGGCTGCGCGCAGCATACAAGCGTCGGTACTACTGGCTCGATCTCGTGGCACTCGCGAGCAACCTGCTCAAAACTAGCCAAGTTCTGAGCCACACCCACTACTTCACCTCGCGCATTCGCTCGTCTGGAACGAACAGCGCGGACCGGCAACGACAGTCCGTCTACCTCGACGCGCTCAGGGCCAGGCCAGGGCTAACCTTGCACCAGGGCCACTTCTTGGAGAAGTCGGCGACGTGTCACCAGTGTGGGGCGACGTGGGCGACGCACGAGGAGAAGATGACCGACGTGAACATCGCTGTTCAGCTGCTCACGGATGCGTTCGACGATCTCTTCGACACGGCTCTCGTCATTTCGGGTGACAGCGACCTCACGACTCCGGTGCGTCGTGTTCGCGAGCGATTCCCGGCGAAGCGAGTGATCGTGGCCTTTCCGCCCCGGCGCCACTCCTCGGCGCTGTCTGCCGCGGCGTCGGGCTACCTGACCATCAGCGAGAACAACCTCCGCCAAAGTCTGCTGCCGGACCTGGTGGTGGCTGCGCCGGGACTGGAGTTCCATCGCCCGCCCACGTGGCGGTAGCCACACTTCCTCAGCCCTCTGTGCACGCCAGCTTCGGCCGAACGCCCAGCGCCTCCAGCAGCGCCGCGAGCCGAGCGCGCGCCTCCGGGTTCTCACGATGGACGCGTCGCCCCAAGATGAGCTCGTTCTTGAGTGAGTGCTCCCAGCCGGCGAGCTCGGTGACCGTGACCTGATAGCCGTGGGACTCGAGCGTCAGGGCGCGCACCACGTTGGTGACGTGGGAGCCGAACTCGCGCCGGTGCCAGGCGTGCCGATGCAGCTCGCCGAGGGCGCCCTCCGAGCCGCCCTGGAGCAGGCGCGCGACCTCGGCCTGGCAGCACGGGACCACCGCGATGTGGTCGGCCCCGTGGCGCAGGGCGCGCGTCAGGGCGTCGTCGGTCGCCGTGTCGCATGCGTGCAGCGCGACGACGACGTGCACGCGCTCGGGTAGCGGCGCGCTCTCGATGGCGCCTTGAACGAAACTGACGCGCGTCAGCCCCGCGGCGTCCGCGATGGCCTGGCCGCGCTGGCACAGCTCGGGTCGCGCCTCGACGCACAGCACCTGCCCCCGCCCCACGGGCTCCAGCAGGACGCTCGCGAGCACCACGCCGAGGGTGCCCTTGCCCGAGCCGACGTCGACGACGACGGGCTCCGCGTGTCGCGCCAGAGCGTCGTTGATGGCCGGGCGCAGGAGCCCGACGAAGTGCTGGAGCTGCTTGAGCTTGCGCCGCGCGTCCGCGTTGAGGTCGCCGTCTTTCGTCAGCAGGTGCAGCGCCTGCAGCAGCGGGGGCGACCAGCCGGG
>SXOX01000057.1 GCA_005776585.1 Pseudomonadota bacterium
TCGGCGAGCTGCCGATGGACATGCAGCCGAAGCTCCTGCGCGTGCTCGAAAAGCGCGAGGTCAAGCCCGTCGGCGCCAACGATCGGCGCAAGGTCGACTGCCGCATCGTGGCGGCCACGAATCGAGACCTCGAAAAGGAGGTCCAGAACGGCAATTTCCGCGAGGACCTCTACTACCGGCTCGCGGTCATCAAGGTGCGCCTCCCCGCGCTGCGCAACCGGACCGAGGACCTACCGCTGCTCGTCAACCACTTCGTCACCGCCGCCAAGCAGGCGCTCTCGCCCAGCGCGCAGTTTCAGGTGAGCTGGGAGACGATGCAGAAGCTCCAACGCTACCACTGGCCAGGGAACGTGCGTGAGCTCAAGAACTTCATCGAGCGGGCCGTGCTCCTCGCCGACGGCAACCGCATCGACACCCGCTTCATCGGTGGCGATGCGGCGATGGGCTTGCGACAGAAGGAGCCTCCCAAGGTCGTCGCCGTCGAGCACGCGCGGTCGATGCCGGGCGAGGAGACCGGCACGGGCGCCATCGCGATTGACTATCGATTGCCCTACAAAGACGCGAAAGAGCGTCTGACAGACGAATTCGAGCGCGTGTACTGGTCCCGATTGCTTCAGCGCACGGGCGGCAATATCTCCGAGGCGTCGCGCCAAGGCGGGATTCACCGGAAGTCGTTGGAGTATTTACTCAAGAAGGCAGACATCCAGGTCCGGGAGTAGGCAGGGAGGGGCTGGAGGCCGCAGTTTCACGGACCGTCGGTTCGCCTTGGTCGGTCCGTGGGCGACCGGCAGTGGCGCCGCGAGTTGAAGCGACGCCGCGAATCGTCGTAGAGTCGGCGGTCGGATCGGGACCTTCTGAAGTGGGGCGAACACGCAATGAGCAGACAGCGATTTGACTTCAGGCTACGACAGCTTGGGCTGGGGATCGGTGCGTGCGGAGTGCTGGCCGCCTGCAGCGGCGACTCGGTTACTGCGGGAGGTCAGGGCGCAGTCGACATGACGACGCCCAAGGATGCCGGCACGGACTTGGGAGGCGAGGTCAAGCAGCCGACGGCCACACCGCCGGCAGGGCTCGGAGCCACGGTGTCCGCATCGGGGGCCGTTTCGAGTGGACGGTATCGCATGCTTGTCACTTTGGGCGGACCACCGTCGGGCACAGCCATCAGTACGGACAAGAACGTCATGAACGTGGGGATCTCGGGAGCGATCGGAGGTAGCAAATGAATCGGAGTGTCGGCGTGCGACGGTTGATTGGAACGTGCTTGACGATCGTCACCGCGACGTTGATCGCTCCCGTTTCGGGGGCGGCGGCGGTCCCGAACACCGTGATGCTGCAAGGACGTCTCTTCGACCTCGAGGACAGGCCGCAAACGGCACTAACGGCCGTCTACGTTTCTCTGTACTCCAGCGAGACCGGCGGTACCGCAGTGTGGACTGAGAAGGCGAACGTCAACTTCGTCGACGGCTACTTCTCGGTCGAGCTCGGACGCGGCAGCCCGCTCACGCCATCGGCGCTCGACGGCCCGCGCTTCGTCGGCATCAAGGTCGGCGACGATGCGGAGCTCGCCCCACGGCTTCCGCTCGCCAGCGTGCCGTACGCAATCGTCGCCGGTGACGTCACGGGGGACATCCATCCGACGAGCATCATCGTGGGCGGACAGACGGTCATCGACAGCGCCGGCAAGTGGCTTGGCGACGCCTCCGGGCTTCAGGGGCCCAAGGGCGACGCAGGGGCAACCGGCCCCGTCGGACCCCCGGGAGCCACGGGCGCGGCGGGTGCCACGGGTGACAGCGGGCCGCAGGGCCCGCCGGGCGACACGGGACCCAAGGGCGACGTGGGAGCGAAGGGCGAGGGTCTGGCTTGGCGTGGCGCGTTCAAGGCGGAGACGAGCTATCTGAAGAACGACGTGGTCAGCTGGGGCGGATCGGCGTGGGTCGCGACTCAGGACTCGCAGGGCGACCCCGATCCGGCGAGTTCGTTCACTTGGGGGCTCTTGGTCGCGAAGGGCGACACGGGGGCCAAGGGCGACACGGGGGCCAAGGGCGACAGTGGGGCCAAGGGCGACAGTGGGGCCAAGGGCGACACGGGGGCCAAGGGCGACACGGGGGCCAAGGGCGACAGTGGGGCCAAGGGCGACACGGGGGCCAAGGGCGACACGGGGGCCAAGGGCGACACCGGGGCCAAGGGCGACACGGGAGACACTGGGCCGACCGGCGCTATGGGGCCACAGGGAGAGTCGGGTGTCGGTTTCGCGTGGCGTGGGGCCTTCGTCTCGGCGGGCGACTACAGCAAGAACGACGTGGTGATGCACCTCGGAGCCGCTTGGGTCTGCGCGAGCGACGTCCTGGCCAGCGAGTTGCCATCGGTCGATTCCGACCACTGGGGACTGTTCGTGGGCAGGGGAGACGTTGGAGACGTCGGGCCCAAGGGCGACACTGGCGCCAAGGGCGATACCGGAGACACCGGACCGCAGGGGCCCACCGGCGACACCGGCGCCAAGGGCGACACCGGGGACACCGGACCGCAGGGGCCCATCGGCGAGACCGGAGCCAAGGGCGACACTGGACCGCAGGGGCCCGTCGGCGACACTGGAGCCAAGGGTGACGCGGGAAACACCGGACCGCAGGGACCCATCGGCGACACCGGAGCCAAGGGCGACACCGGAGCCAAGGGTGATACCGGGGTGCAGGGACCCACCGGCGACACCGGAGCCAAGGGTGACACCGGAGCCAAGGGTGATACCGGAGCCAAGGGTGACACTGGAGCCACGGGGTTGGGACTGACGCCTAAGACTTGCACGGGAAGCGACAAGGTCAATGGCGTCGACGCCAACGGGACCCTTCTGTGTGCGTCTGAGGTCGACACCAAGCTCGGCACGGTGACCTCGGTCATCGCAGGAGCCGGGCTCTCGGGGGGCACCATCACGACAACGGGGACCATCGCCCTGCTGGCCCCGACCACCACGGTCCTCGGCGGCGTGCTGGCCAAGACGTGCACCGGAAATCAGAAGGTCAACGGAATCAACACGTCGGGTGCCCTCCTCTGCGCGGACGAAGTCGACGTCAAGCTCGGCACGGTGACCTCGGTCATCGCAGGAGCCGGGCTCTCGGGGGGCACCATCACGGGGACGGGAACCATCGCGCTGCTCGCGCCGACCACGACCGTCCTCGGCGGTGTTCTGGCCAAGACCTGCACTGGAAACCAGAAGGTCAACGGCATCGACACGACGGGTGCCCTTCTGTGCGCAGACGAAGTCGACGCCAAGCTCGGCACGGTGACCTCGGTCATCGCGGGGGCCGGGCTTTCGGGCGGAACCATCACGGGGACGGGGACGATCGCGCTGCTCGCGCCGACCACCTCGGTCCTCGGCGGTGTGCTGGCCAAGACGTGCACTGGAAATCAGAAGGTCAACGGGATCAACACGTCGGGCGCCCTTCTGTGCGCTGATGAAGTAGACACCAAACTCGGCACCGTGACCTCGATTGCGGCCGGGACGGGCCTGACGGGCGGGACGATCACGGGGACCGGTACCGTCGCCCTGGACCTCACGTACACAGACGAGCGATATGTCAACACGTCGGGTGACACGATCTCTGGCGACCTGGTCTTGACCGGTAGGCTCAATCCGGGACGCACGTGCCCGGCGATGGACTACGCAGTCGATACGAAGGAGGTCAGCGGCACGTACTCTACGCTGTGCGTCTATCGCGACGACCCGGGCTTCTCCTCCAGTTGGCATCAGGCGGTCGACGAATGCCAACAATACTTCCAGGGCGCCCGGCTGTGTCGCGTCGATGATATTCGACGGGCATGCAAGGCCGGTGACTTCACGCCGGTCATCGACAGTTGGTTGGGCGACCGACCCGCTGACGACCAGGCGTTCGTGGTCAACATCGCCGACTGCGACAACTTCGACACCGCCATCTCCGTGAATGGGAGCAAGGGGAACTACTGCTGCCTCGAGTGGATGAAGTAGGCTCTCACGGGGCCGGTACCGGGACGCGCTCTGGACCGACTGCGGGTGCCTGGAGCGCTGCGACGCGAGGCCGGGCGGCTGCTTGTAAGGCCTCGAGTTCCGCGTTGGGCGCCGCTCCGGTGGACCGCAGTTGCAGCAGCCGCAGGTAGTGACCTAAGGCGTCCTTAGGGCGTCCGAGTTCCTCGAGCGCCTTCCCGGCACCAAGGAGCGCTGCGGCGGCGAGTGAATCGGCGGCGAGCACCTGAGTGAAGACGGCGAGCGCCTGCTCGTGCTTGCGCTGAGCCGTCAGCGACGTGGCCAGCGCCAAGAGCACGGCCAGGTCCGTCCCGTTCTGCGCTGCCGCCCGTAGAGGGCGTTCGGCCTCCGACGCACGGCCGGCGCGCACGAGAGCCATCCCAAGCGAGCGCTGGGCGTCGAGGTGCCGGGCGTCGAGCTCGACTGCGCGCCGGAGCTCGGCGATGGCAGGATCGAGCTGATTCTGCCGCAGGCGAGCCTCGCCGAGCAGCGCGTGCGTTGGCGCGTCAGAGCTGACCCGGAGCGCGCGCTCGAGCAGCTCCTGGGCGCGTTGGCCGTTGCCGTCGGCCAGGTGCAGTTGGGCAAGCGGCAGCAGTGCCCGCACGTAGTCGGGTCGTGCCTCCAGCGCCCGCTCGAGGGCCGCCTTTGCCTTGGTCGTTCCAGCGGGGTCCCGGACGAGCAGGAGTGCGAGCGCGGTGTGCGCCACAGGCGAGCTCGCGTCGGCGCGAACCGCCGCCTCCAGGCTGGCGCGTGCGTCGTCGAGTCGTCCCTTGCGCACGAGCACGTTGCCAAGAGCCGCGTGCCACAGCGCGGCGCGCGAAGGGTCCACGTCGAGCAGCAGCAGCGCCTCGTACCGAAGCGGCTCCAGGTCACCGTCGGCAATGGCGCCGGGCTCTGCGGCCGCGAGCCCCAGCCGTGCGGTCATCAGCGCACGCTGCAGCCCGGGATCGGTCGGTGCCAGCTCGCGCGCGCGTGTGTAGGCGATGAGCGCGTCGGCGTAGCGCCCCTCCACGAACGCCGCGTCGCCGCGTTGGCGATGGAGCGCAAGCTCCGGAGACTCCGACGTGGACCCGAGTAGCCGCGTCCAACCCAGCACAGCCACTGGAATGGCCGCCAAGACGAGCAGGAATATGGCGACGACCGAGGCGCTCGACTTCACTTGGGGCTCCTTCGACGGTGTGCGCCATTGCGGGAGGTCGGCGTGCTCAACTCCCGTACTCTGCGATCGGCGGGCAGGTGCACATGACGTTGCGGTCGCCAAACGCGTTGTCGACACGCCCGACGGACGGCCAGAACTTGCGCTCGCGGATCCATGGCCGCGGGTAGACAGCTTGCTCGCGCGAATACGCGTGAGGCCAAACATCGGCGGTGACGACGTCGACGGTGTGCGGCGCGAACTTGAGCGGGTTGTCCTCTCGAGGGCTGCGCCCGTCCTCGATGGCCCGAATCTCCTCGCGGATGGCGATCATGGCGTCGCAGAA
>SXOX01000058.1 GCA_005776585.1 Pseudomonadota bacterium
GCGCCTCGAGCGCTTCTTGACCATGTCAGCCGAGGACAACATGCAGGTCGTCAACCTCACGACGCCAGCGCAGTTTTTTCATTGCGTACGGCGCCAGGTGATGCGCCCGTTCCGCAAGCCGCTCGTGGTGATGAGCCCGAAGAGCCTGTTGCGTCACCCGGAGGCTGTCAGCACGCTCGACGACCTCGCGCACGGTCGGTTCCAGCGCCTGCTCGCCGACACCTCGGGCACGCCTGTACGCGAGTGCACCCGGCTCCTGCTGTGCTCGGGGAAGCTCTACTACGAGCTCGACGCCGAGCGCCGGCGGCGTGGCGCGACGCATGTGCACATCGTGCGCTTCGAGCAGCTCTATCCCTTGTCGCGCGCGGATCTCGAGGCCGTGCTCGGGGACTACGCGGAGGACACGGACACCGTCTGGGTCCAGGAGGAGCCGCTCAACAACGGCGCGTGGACCAGCATTCGCATGCGCTTTGGCGACCGCGTCCTGGGCCGCCTCCCACTGCGAGTGCTCGGGCGCGAGGCCAGCGCGAGCCCGTCGGACGGCTCCGCGAAGGCGCACGCCATCGTTCAGCAGCGTATCCTGGACGAGGCTGTGGGCGGCGAGGCTTGACCTCCGGCAGCGAGAGCCATAGTTAGCTCGTCCCCTCGACCAAGGACGGCGCCATGCAGACCCGAACTCACCTGTTTTTCCTCGTGTCCGTGCTCGCGGCCACGCTCGCGGCCCTCGGCTGCAAAGACACCACCACGCCGGCGACCAACACGGGCACCGACGCCACCGCGGTGGGCGAGGTCTCCGGCGACGTGCCTGCTGTGACCGACACCGCCGTCGGCGCAGACGTGCCCCCCGCCGCGACGGGCTCCCTCCAGGTCACCGTGCTCTCGACGATGGGGGAGCCCATCGCCAACGCGGACGTCTCGGCCGGGACCGTGACCGCGCGCACCGACAAGGGCGGCGTGGCCGTCTTGGAGAAGCTTCCGCTCGGGAGCGTGGTCGTCACCGCGCGCAAGGATGGCGCCGTCCCCGTGCACCAGCGCTTCGACGTCGTGGCCGAGGAGCGGCTCGAGGGCGATCTCAGCCTGCCGCCGGTGGCGAGCGTCCAGATCGCGCCCACGCCGTCACCCGGTCCCGCCAACGTGGGCGGCCTGGAGCTGACGCCCGCGGGCTTCGTCGGCGCGGACGGCAAGGCCTTCACGGGGACCGTCGAGCTGCGCGTCGTCCCGATCGACGATGGCAACGCGCAGGCCGCGCCTCCGGCGGAGCTCGCCGAGCTTGGCGGACTGGCCATGGCGCGCTTTGCGATCTCGGCGTTTGCGGCGGGCACCGAGAACGCGCTCCAGCCCGAGGGGCCACTCGTCGTGCGCCAGAAGCTCACGCTCACGCCCGAGATGGAGGCCGCGATCGCCAAGGGCGATACGTCGCTCACCTTCCGCCGCTTCGATGCAGCGACGGGGACCTGGGTCGAGGCCGGGAGCGTCTCGTACGCGGGCGGAGTCCTGACCACCACGCTCACGCACCTGAGCTGGTTTGCCGTCGCGAGCGCTACGCTCGGCAAGCCTGTGGGCACCGGCTGCCTCACGATCTCTCTGACCAAGGCCGGCGCGCCGTTCGGGACCGGGGTCTGGGTCAAGGCCACCTACCCGCCGCCCCTCCAGCCGCTGACGCAGTACCTCATCGGTAAGGTCAAGCCGTGGGGGACGGCCTGCGCCACCTTTCCGGCCCTTCAGGCGACGACCATGACGGTGCTCTTCGGCACCCAGCAGCACCCGATCGCCGCTCCGCCGCTCGTCATCGCCGGCACGCCCGCGCCCAGCTGCGCCAACCCGTCGACCTGCGCCAACCTCGGCACGGTCGAGCTGGGCGCGCCGGCGAAGCACGCGTGCGTCGCCACGCCGCAGATCTGCAACGATCAGAACGCCTGCACGACCGACACGTGTGACGCGACCACGGGTTGCAAGCACGTGGTTGCAACAGGTACGTGTGACGACGGCAACGCGTGTACGCAGGGAGACACGTGCACGACGAGCGCTCCAACGGCCGCCAACCCAACGGGTGCAGTGTGCAAGCCCGGGCAACCCAAACCCTGCGCCGACGATGGCATCGCGTGCACGGTGGAGGGATGCGATACGCTGACCGGAGGCTGCGTTACTCAAAACAATTGCCCGACGCCGCCGTGCGTCAACGCGACGGTGACCATTGCCGATGGTTTTGCCAAGGAGCCCAAACTCGAGTCTGTTGCGGCCGGCCCGAGCGTCAGCGTGAACGACACCTTCGACGGCGCCGCGCTGGACGCGACCCGTTGGCTCAGCCTAGCGGAGAACGGTGGCGCGACGATTGGCCTGGAGGGAGGCGCGTTCGTCGTCCGCGACGTTCTACCCAAGGGGACGGGCTCGGCGTCAGCGCAGTACGACCTCGCCGCCGGTCAGCTCGGACTTGGCGAGCTCAACGGCAGCGACGACCGCGCGACGTTCAAGGGCTCTCTCGACGCGACGGTGACCTTTGGCTTCGGCGTCGCGGCCGACATCCTGACCTGCCAGTTGAGCGCTCAAGTCTACAGCCCAACCACCGCCAAGGGTCTCCACGCGCTGGTCGAGACGCAGGCCTTATCGGGAGCGACCTTCAGCCTCAATGAGGCCGGCGGCACGCCGAAGGGCGTCAAGCTTGGGACCTCCAACACGCTCGCGCTGACCTACGACCCGACGGGCGGCAAGATCGTCGTGACACTGACTGGCGAAGGTGGCTCGACCACGACGCTCGAGGCAACGGAGCCCAAGGTCGCAGATTACGTGTTCACGCTCTCTGGGGCCTGTGAATCGACGGACGCAACGACCAAGGCGGTCATGCTCCGCATCGACGAGATCAAGACCAACCTGTCCTTCGCGCGTCCGGCGCACTGGCGGCTCACGGGCTCAGCCCTCAACGTGGACGGCACGGCCTACACCGCGACCCAGGGCGGTCCGGGCAATCCCGGGTTCGCTTTCGTCACCGCCGACGGCGCGGCTCGCGAGTTCGGCCCAGGCGGTGGCGCAGTCGCCTTCGCCGGGACGGAGCCCACCGTGCTCGGCGCGGCGGTTACGATGACGCTCCAGGGGCAGACCTATTCGCGTACAGCGTTTACGCCCAAGTCCGAGGCGGAGCTCAAGGCCTTCGTCGAGGCCTCGGGCGCCACAGTGACCAAGATGACGACCTTTACCGCATTCACCCAACAGCCCAGCGGGGCGTATCTCTTTGCGATCCCGGCCAAGTGCCCTTGACCTCCCAGGCCTGACCGCGCGCGGGCCCACCCCCTCGCTTTTCTTTCCCCCCGGTTCATGCCATGAACACGCCCCGCCGCCGGAGTGGCCCGGCGCGCAGTCTTTCGACGACGAGGAGCGCGGCATTGGCCATCGAGATCACGATTCCATCCCCAGGCGAGTCCATCACCGAGGTGCTCGTGGGCGCCTGGAGCGTCGCGGAGGGCGCGTCGGTCGCCAAGGAGCAGGTGCTGGTCGTCATCGAGACGGACAAGGTCAATCTGGACATCGCGGCGCCCGAATCCGGCGTCATCTCACGCATCCTTCTGCCTGCGGGGAGTTCCGCCAAGGTGGGCGACGTCGTCGCGCTGCTCGAGCCCGGCGCCGTCGCTAGTCCTCCAACCATCGCGCCTGACGCGGATCGAGCGCCGCATGTGATGCCCGCGGCGCAGCGCGTGCTCTCCGAGCGCGGGCTCACGGCGGCGGACGCCACGCCCACGGGACCGGGCGGTCGGCTTCTCAAGGAGGACGCCCTGCGCGCCCCGCCGGCTGTACCGGTCGCGCCCTCGTGGCAGACGGGCGCAGGCCGCCGTCCCGAGGAGAGCGTGCCCATGACCCCGATGCGGCAGCGCATCGCGGCGCGGCTCGTCCAGGCGCAGTCGCAGGCGGCCCTGCTCACGACCTTCAACGAGGTCGACCTGAGCGCCGTCAAGGCGCTGCGCGCGGAGCACGGCGAGGCATTCCTCGAGCGCTATGGCGTCAAGCTCGGTTTCATGTCGTTCTTCGTCAAGGCCGCGGTCGACGCGCTCAAGGCCTCTCCCGTCGTCAACGCCGAGATCCGCGAGGTCGAGGGCGCGGCGCCCGCGATCGTCTACAAGAACTACTACGACATCGGCGTAGCGGTCGGCGGCGGCAAGGGCCTCGTCGTGCCCGTGCTGCGCAACGCGGAGCTCCTCTCGTTTGCCGAGATCGAGCTGCGCATCGCCGACCTCGGCAAGCGCGCCAAGGACGGGAAGCTCACGCTGGACGAGCTCCAGGGCGGCACCTTCACCATCTCCAACGGCGGCA
>SXOX01000059.1 GCA_005776585.1 Pseudomonadota bacterium
GCTGCTCCCGTCGGCGAGCCCGAGGTTGGCGAAGACCGGTCCCGTCCTCACCGAGAAGCTCTGCGTTTGCGGGTGGTAGATCATCGTGCCGACGATGTCGGCGGGCAGAAGGTCCGGGGTAAACTGGATGCGCGCGAACGACGCGTGGATCGTGTCGGCAAGGGACTTCACCGTAGTCGTCTTGGCGAGACCCGGTACGCCCTCGAGCAGCACGTGTCCGCCCGTGAGCAGGCCCATGAGGATGCGCTCGACCATGGTCCGCTGCCCGACGATGACGCGACCGACCTCGCCGAGGACGCGGTCGATGAACGCCGACTCTTCCTTGACCTGGTCGTTGATGGCTCGAATCCCGCTGTCCACCGTGTCCCTCCCGCACTCCAAGCTGGCGACGATTCATGCGAAAAGCCCTGAAATACGTGGGCTTTTGGCGAGGCGCGCGCTTCTAGCACGCTCACGCGGGCCAATCAACCCGGTCTGAGTCGGGCGTATTTCAGAAAACCTGCGCTCCGGTCGTGGGACCGCCCGGAGCTCCGGTCACGTCTCCGGCTGCCAGGGGAGCCACGCCGGTGGCGGGGCGGCGCGCGCGTGGCCGCTCAGGGCGCCGCGGAGCGCAGCGACGTCGCCGGGGTCGAGGTGCGCGTGACCGACGAATGGGCCGCTGGCCTGTGGGGTCGCGACGACGGGCACCCCGGCGCGAGCGGCGAGCGCCAGCTCCCGAGGCTCGGCCTCGGTCCACGCCAGCGCGATGACGGCGTCAATGCCCGCGAGTAACGGCTCCCGCGTGCCGGGCACGACGGTGACGCGTGGGTGGCTCACGAGGCGCCGAGGCTCGGTGCCCTCGGTGACGCGCAGTCCGACGCGCAGCTCGGGGCACAGCGCGAGGAGCTGCTCGACCTCGAACGTGCCGTGTCGCGCAGCGGAGCCCCCCGCGAGGAAGACGTGCCGCGCCGGACGGGTGGGTGGAGACACCGCCGTGAGCGGGCTGAGCAGCGCGACGGACGCCGCGGCGGGCGCGACCAGGCGCGCGGCGAGATCGCTGCGGACGACGACGACGTCGGCGAGGGCCCACTCGGCCTCCTGTTGTGCGATCCAGCCCGCAGGCGCACGGAACCGGCGCAAGAACTGCGACTCGGGCCAGCGTGCGGACGCGGTGTCGAGGTCGTGGTGGAGTCGGCGCAGCGCGGGCAGGTCCATGACGAGCGCCGTCGCGACCCCGAGTGCACGCGCGCGCGCCAGTGACCTGCGTCCCCCGAGGGTAGGCGCAACCACGAGGCTCAGGTCGGACGTGATGCGCGGCGCCGCGCGGCGATCGGCCCAGACGCGGCGCAGAAACGAGGCGCGCAGGACGCGATCGGCGTGGCCGGACGCCCAGGCCGAGAGCGCGAGCTCCGCGGTGAGCTCCGCAGCGAGCGACGCCGTGGGCCATTCGGCCGCGGAGGCACGCGGCACGGCGCGACGGCTCAGGGGACCGTTCGGGCGAAGCGCCAAGAGCCATCCCGGCGGGGCGAAAGGCGCGACGACGTCGGGTTCGCGAATCCGCGCGAGGGCATGAAGCATCGCCGGAGTCGGCTCGGGGACGACCACGAGCGACCTCGAGAGGCTCACGCCGTACGGCCGAAGGTGGCGTCGGGCAGCAGGACGCGGTCGCGGCAGGTGTGCTCGCCGCAGGAGAGGCAGCTGCGCAGCTCGGGGCCGCTCTCGAGGAGGCGCTTCCGGTCGACGGCGATGACCTCGCGGGACAACAACGCGCCGGTGGCCAGCGACCGGCAGCTGCGGACGGTGCGCCACGCGTAGACTCGCGTGCCATCGGCGGCGACCGTCTCGCTCTGATCGGTAATCACGAGCTCTGTCTCGAGCTCGAGCGGCGCGCGCGCGTCGATCGACAGCACCAGCTGGTCGGCAGTGACCGTGGCGGTCAAGCGCACCGGGCACCGGGGCGCGACGACGAGATCGACGTGGGGCCACGCCACGGTCGCGTCCAGCGCGACGTGGGGTTGGTGCGTCGGTGGGGTGACCGCGACCGAGTGGCCGTGTCGCTCTTGGATAGTCCAGCCCAGGCGCGCGGCGAGCGTGAAGAGCGCGTTCGAGAGCAGACACAGCCCGCCCCCGAGGGCTGGGACGACACAGCCCTCGAGCAGCGCCATGCCGTGGACGTAGCCGCCGGCCTCGGTGACTCGGCCCAGGGTCCGCCAAAACGACAGAGGTCGCGTGGGCGTCAGCAGGAGGCCGTCGAAGGCCGGAGCCGCGAGGCGCAGGTTGTGTCGCTTGCCCCGCTCGAAGCGCGGGTCGGACACGGCCGCCGACGCGATGGGCACGCGAAGGCGCAGATGCGCATGGGGGAAGTCCCCGGAAGCCAGCTGCGGCGGCGGCCAGCCGTCAGCGTGGAGCGCCCACGATGCCAGGCGAAGGCCGCGTCGCGCGGCGAGGCTCAGGTCACGACGGAGGCCAACGAGTCGGGAGGTCCGGAGAGCCATCGGAGACGGAACGTAGCATGAGCGCGGGCGGTTCCCAGAGATTGCGCCCGTTGGACGATTTCACGGAGACGCCTCGGCCCAGAGCCGCTCGGCGCGCGGCTTGCGGGGGCGCGGCGACGACCCGCTGCTGGGCCGCACGCGGACCCAGAAGCCAAGCACGACGACGACGAACAACGACAGCCCACTGATGACGCGCCCGATGCGAAACGGTCGGGAGCGGTAGGTACAGCTGACGCCGCCACTGCCGGCGCTGAGCGCGACCGCGAGGCGACCCTCGCGCTGCACGACCGTGCCGGGGTCGCAGCTCCAGCCGGGAGCCCAGCGCTGGTTGACCGCCACGACCGAGGGCTGGGACAACGCGACGAGGAGCGAGAGTCGATTGGCGGAGATGCGCGAGACGTCGGCTCGGCCGGCGCCTTCGTCGATCCACGCCTCACCGCGGTACTCGGCGTTCTTGCTCGTCGTCCCATCGCTGTTGAGCGTGAAGGCGGGGATGGTCACAGTCGGTAGGCGGAAGTTGTCCTCCCAGCGCACGAGACCAAAGCCCTGTCGATAGAGCACGTAGAGGTCGGGACGCGCGTCACGCGGCCCGGTCCAGCCGCCGGTCTCGAAGGTGGGAGCGTCCATCTGCACGAATGGCTGCGCGCGCTGCGGGAGATCGGGGAGTGTGAAGATGGCGGCAAACGTCGCGCGGTTGGCGAGCGCCAGCGGCAGCGCGGTGCCCACGGCGGCGAGCGCCGCGAGTACGGGGCCGGCCCAGGGCCATCGCAATCGGCTCCCCAGGGCGTCGAGTGCCACAGCGCCGAGCAGCACCGCAAAGAGGCCCACGAAGAAGACGAAGTATTTGGCCGGCGCGTCCATGCTGTGGAAGACCGGGAGGCGCCACAGGAGGTGAAAGACGTCGACCGGCGAGAGCGGTCCGAGATACAGCAGCGCACTGAGACCGAAGAGGATCGCGAGCGCGACGTGGCGGCGACCGAGCACCAGGCCCGGAAGCACGAGCAGCCACGGGAGGGGGCCGAGTGCGAACGCGTCGACGGGCCCGGTGAGACCCACGAAGGCATCGATGGACGCGCGCGCCGTCTCGACGGACGCGTAGCGGTCGATGGCGCGGCTCGAGCTCTCGAGGAGTGTCAGCAGCGGGACGAGCTTGTAGGCCGCGAGCCCGGCTGTGAACGCCATGCCGAGAGCGAAGCGCACGAGCACGCGCCAGCCGCGAAGCAGCGACCACGCCCCGAGGACCGCGAAGACGCTGACGGCGTTGAGGTGCCCGTCGAGGAGCATCGTGCCGGCCACGAAGGCCGACAGCACGAGCGGCCCGTCGACCAGCGGCACCGGACCCGGTCGGTCGCGGCGGTCCAGCACGAGCGAGGCGAGCCAGGGCATCAGCAGGAAGTGCACCTCGGGGTAGTTCCCGGAGTGGAGGATCGCCGGGACGAAGCCGCAGGTGGCGAGAGCGAGCGACGCGTAGGCGGCCGCGCCAGGTCCGAGAGCGAGCGTAACGCGCGCGAGGCGCCAGGTGCCGTAGACGCCGACCAGGTACAGGAAGATGACGGCGAGCTTGACCCCGAGGATGGGTCCCGCGGTGAAGGTGAAGGCCGACAGGGGCGACATCACGGGGTACTCGGGGTGCGCGAGGATCGGGAAGCCGGAGCCGAGGAGATGCGAGCGCTGCGGGACCTCGCGCTCGGCGAGGACCTGGTCGTGGAGATAGGCGTGGAACGCGAAGATCTGCGTCCAGTCGTCGTTCATGGAGATGGCGCGCGGCTGGTCGAGCAGTGGCGTGATGTACAGCGCCGACGCAATCAAGATGAGCGCGGGCAGGCCGGGCCGCAGCAGCCGGCGCCAGAGCGGGGACGGAGCCGGCTCCGCGTGTTCCTCTAGCGGAAAGAGGAGCGTGGACCGGGCGTGCGAATCCGTGAGCAGGAGCGTCTGCGCTTCCGGGTCGATGGGCGGCTTGGGCTCCACCGCGCCAATGTGCGAGGCGCAGGCCCGATCGTCAACCGTCGTACCACGTGGGCTTGACAAGGTTCATGTAGTCGCGGCTCTTGAGGGGGTTCACGCGCTGGCTCAGCAGGTCGACGGCCTGCTTGGCCGCGATCTTGGTGAACCACGTGTACATGTAGCGGCGGTAGGCCGTCTTGTCGGTGAGGCCGCGGGCGAGCCACTTCGCCGAGATGAGGGACTTGTTCATCTCGTAGATCTCCCAGGCGATCTCGTCGCGCGTCATGTAGCGCGAGCGCATCACCGGGGTCATCCAGTCGAAGCTCTTGAAGTCCTGCACCTCGAAGTGCGCGTCGCGCTTGGCCTCCTCGTAGACGGCCGTCCCAGGGACTGGCGTGACGGGATGGAACGCGGGGTAATCGAGGTCGAGGTCCTTGGCGAGCTGCGCGACCTGCCAGATGGACTCCTTGGACTCGTCCTTGATGCCGACGATGAAGGTGCCTTGGCGAAAGACGCTCGGGTAGTCGTCCTTCAGGATGCGGAAGACCTCGCGCGTCTGGGACGTGGAGTAGCGGTGCTTGTTCCAGTTGGAGAGGTCGGTGTCCTCCGCGCGCTCGACGCCGATGCAGATGTGGGCCATGCCGGCCTCGACCATCTTGCCGAGGATGCCGGTCTTGTGGTCGCGGAGCATCGCGTCGGCGCGCATGAAGCCAAACCACTTCACGTCGAGCTTGCGGCGCAGGATCTCCTCGGAGTAGCGCAGGTTGAAGTCCGGATTGATGTTCCAGGACTCATCTACGTACATCATACATTTCTTGTTGTAGCGCTTGGCCAGCAGCTCCACCTCCTCGAGGTGTCGCTCCACGCCGAACGTGCGCCAGCGCGGCTGGAGCGTGACGCTGCCGTCCTCGTTGTCGGTGCGCTTGGCCATCATGGTCCACCACGCGCAGAACGAGCAGGACAGCGTGCAGCCGCGGCTGTGCTGAATCGTGGCCCCGCCGGGCGAGAACAAGTACTTGGAGGTGCCGTAGAGCTCCATCGGGAGCAGGTCGTAGGCCGGCAGGGGGAGCTCGTCGAGGTCACGGATCAGCGCACGTGACCGTGTGTTGTGGACCTTCGCCTTGGGCGGCCCCTCACCGTTGTCGTCCACCTCGCGATAGCTGATGCCCTGGATGTTCGAGAGGTCCGGTCGACCTGTCGTGTCGGCGGCCGAGGTCCCGAGGATGCTCTGACAGAGCTCGGTGAAGGTGAGCTCGCCCTCGCCGTGGACGACGACGTCGAGGCACGGATCGAGCAGTCCTTCGTGCGCCATGTGGCTCATGTGCGCGCCGCCAGCCACCGTCCAGATGGTCGGGTCGATCTCTTTGACCATCCGAAAGCACTTGAACGCCTCGTGCGCGTAGAGCGCGTGGTTCTCGCCGAGCGCAACGACCTTGGGGCGCAGCTCGCGGACCTTCTGCGCCAACGTGCGCCAGCCCATCTTGAGCGGCATGCAGTCGAGGATCTGCACGCGCACGCCGTTCTGGCGCAGGTGCGCGGCGAGGTAGACGAGCGCCTGTGGCACGACGAAGTTGTCGTCCGCGGCGACGAAGGGCCAGAAGTGGCGCGGCGTCGACACGAGCAGCACGTCGACGGCGGGCAGGGTCTCGGTCACGCGGCGTAGGACGGCGTCGGGGGGCAGGGCGGTCACGGCTCGGGCTCCTTGGCGCGGTGGCGCATCAGCGCGCGTAGAATACCCCAAGACGGCGTGGAGGGTTCCGCCGCTTGACGGCGACGGCCCTCGGGACTCAGCATCCGACATGGGCTCACCACGCTATGACGTCTATTATTGGCCGACTCCGAACGGCCACAAGGTCACCATTCTGCTCGAGGAGGCCGAGGTCGACTACCGCCTCGTCCCCGTCGACATCCGGCAAGGGGAGCAGTTCACCGAGGCCTTCGTCGCGCTCTCGCCGAACAACCGGATGCCGGCGCTGGTCGACCACGCTCCAGACGATGGCGGCGAGCCACTCGCGGTCTTCGAATCGGGGGCCATCTTGTGGTACTTGGCCGAGCAACTCGGCCGGTTCCTCCCGCAGGGCTCGCGCGCCCGTGCGGACGCGAGCCAGTGGCTCTTCTGGCAGATGGCCAACCAGGGGCCCATGTCCGGGCAATTTCGTCACTTCGACGCCTACGCCACGGAGCGCATCCCGTACGCCATCGACCGCTATCGGCGGGAGGTGGCCCGCCTGTGGGCCGTCCTCGATCGGCGTCTGCAAGACCGCGAGTACATCGCGGGGGACTACTCGATCGCCGACATGGCGTGCTTCCCCTGGGTGCGGCCGGCGCGCGCAATGGGTCAGGACCTCGCGCAGTTCCCGCACGTCCAGCGCTGGATGGAGGCCCTCAAGCGCCGCCCCGCGGTCGAGCGGGCCTACGCGAAGGGCAAGGCGATCGAGGCCGCGGCGCCGCCGATGACGGCCGACTCCTGGCGACTGCTCTTCGGGCAGGATGCGAGCACGGTCTCCGGGCGGAGCTGAGTTCCCGCCCGACTACATCGAGAAGCCTTCAAGAAAATAGTGCGCGTGGATGCGCTCGAGCGCGAGCACCATGGCGGCCTCGCGGACGCTCACGGCGCGCGGCAGGATGCTGCCGAGCCCTGGGAAGGTGCGGTCCTTGGGCGCCACGTTGGCAACGATGTCGAGGATCATGCGGTAGTTCTTCCGGATGGTGTCCTCGAGCCGCGTGTTCACCTCCGCCTCCGACCACTGCGACATCTGGTTGTTCTGGACCCACTCGTAGTAGCTCACGGTCACGCCACCCGAGTTGCAGATGAGGTCGGGGATGAGGTCGATTCCACGCCGCGTCAGGACGGCCTCACCAGCGTGCGTCGTGGGGTTGTTCGCCCCTTCGGCCACGAGCTTGCACGTCAAGCCCTCGGCGACGTCCGGCGTGATGCTCCCTTCGAGCGCGGCAGGGATGGCGATGTCGCACGGCGTCCGCCAGAAGTCGGCGTCGGAGACGTCGTTGGCCCCCCGAAACCCGGAGACCGTATGGCGAACGTTGTTTTCGCCGTCGACATGCCGGTCGAGCTCGGCCAGGTCGAGGCCGTCGAGGTTCTGCACGGAGCCCCAGCGGTCCTGGACCGCCACGCAGCGGTGACCCGCACGCACCATGAGCTTCGCCGCCCACGAGCCAACGTTGCCGTAGCCCTGGACGATGAAGCGACAGGGCCGCGGGACCTCCGGATGCCGTGAGAGCCACTCGTCGATGGTGAAGAAGACGCCGCGCCCGGTGGCCTCGAGCCGACCCCAGGAGCCGCCGATGCGCACGTCCTTGCCGGTGAACACGCCGCGGAGCATGTGCTGATTTGGCTCGCCGTCGCTGTATTGCCGGTACATCCAGCCCATGATCTGCGAGTTCGTGCCGACGTCAGGCGCAGGGATATCGTAGTGCGGTCCGATAATGTCCTTGATCTTGTACACGAATCGTGTCGAGATGCGCTCCAGCTCCTTGCGCGAGTGCATCGGCGGGTCGAGCCGGATGCCCCCCTTGGCGCCACCGAAGGGCACGTTGGCGATGGCGGTCTTCCAGGTCATCTCGGCCGCCAGCATCTTGAACAGGTCGATGTGCACGTCCTGGTGAAAGCGGAGCCCGCCCTTGAACGGGCCGCGCGCGCTGTTGTGCTGCACGCGATAGCCCTTGAAGAGCTGCGGCGTCCCCCGCAAGAGCCGAAACACGGCGCCGTCGCGCGACTTGAGCACGCCGTCCTTGAGCACGATCTGCTCCTTTTGGAACAGGTCGGACTTGAAGATGACGTCGCCGTTGGCGAGGACCTCGAGCCCGTTGCGCCGCACGAAGTCATGGTCGAACAGCAGGTTCGAGGCCTCTACGTGCGCGTAACGCGCCGTCTCGGCCGCGTCCACCGGGCGGAGCCTGTCGTCGAGGTCGGCCGTAAAATTGATCATGACCTCCTTCACCGGCTGCTCGAGCTCGTAGCGAATGCGCAACGGCAAGTGTATGAGATCGGCCACCTTGAAGAACGGCAGCATCGCCGCCGAGTAGTCGGTACGGGGTGCCGCCTTGGCGGCCTGGAGTGATGCCATGGAGCCTCCTTCGTGCGCCGGCGGTAATGGCGGTGCCGGCGGGCGGAAGCTACCTCCGCGACGCGCCGCGTTACAAGTTTTGACCGTAGACCTCGTCACAGGTGGCCTTCGGCGGCCCGATCAGTCCGGGACCGTCCGGCGCCTGCGTTATCGACTTGAGGAACGCGATGGCCTGCCCGTGGAGAGCGCAGATGGGCGAAGGGTGCGGGATTGTCTCTGCCAGCTCGACGATGGGCGGATACGGGTGCTGAAACCGCTCGCCACACATGGCCTGCACCATGCCCGCGTGGCAAGACCGCGCGAGGTAGAAGATGGCGGCGGTGACCTTCAGGTTGCCCGGCACCGACAGGTTCTCCTTGACGCCCAACGGCCCGACCTCGGGCGCGTTCAGGCTCTGAGCCCCGGGAACCGTAGGGTCCAAGGTCCAGTCCTTGCCGTAGGTGTAGGTCCCGAGGCCGAGCGCGTTCGCGAGGGTGATCTGCGCCGGGTTGAAGAGCGTCTCATCCCACGAGTTTCCGGTCCCGAGCAGCGCAAACGGGCGCGTGAAGCTCCGCTTGCGGAGGACGTACGGCGCGTACACGAGCGGATCGCCGCGCTCATGCAGCCACGCGTGCACGGCGAGGCCGAGATCCTTCCAGGAGCCTTGCTTGAGCGCGTCGGGCGTGGTGTCGAGGCCGAGCATCACCTTGACGAGGCCGGCCGCCTGGACGGCGTTGGACGGCCCCATCGGCATGTTGATCGAGAAGACGTAGCCCGTTCCCACAGACAGGACAGCGGCGCGGAAGGCGTCGGTGAGGGCCAGCAGCGGCAGCGTGTAGGTCGAGCCGAACGAGAGGCTGCCCGCGTAGATGTGGTCCTTGTCGAACGACAGGCCGGGCACGATCTGCGACCAATCCGCGTCGCGGAGGTACCGCACGAGGGTGTAGGTGTCTGCCGTCCACGATAGGGTGGTGGCCTCCATGACCAACGGGTCGCCGTTCTTGGCGATGGCGTATAGCGGCCCAACGCTTGCGGCGGGGTTGCCCGGCGCGTCGCCGATCCAGTCGGGGACGTGGCTCGCGTCTTTGGCGGTGGTGTCGATGAACGCGTTGCGCTCGTCGGCGCCGATGGGCAGCAGGCGCGCGGCGGCCAGATCGAGCTCGGTCTTCCATCGCCCACCATGGAAGGGCATGTCGATGGCGACCGTCGCCATCCCCGCCTGGCACGCGAGTGCGGCGAACGGCGAGGCGTTGACGCGCGTGGCGCCGCCGCCGTGGGTTGCGACCAGGACTTTGAGCTTGCTTGGGTCGACCAGGTGGTCCTTGCAGAGGTAGACCGTGAACGGGACGTGCTCGGTCAGGTCCCAGAGCGCCTTCTTGCCGGTCGCGTCGAAGCGCAGCCGCGACGGGACGGCGACGCCTTTGTCCAAGACCGCGTGGAAGACGGGGACGACGAGGCTCCCGTGCACGACGCGGGCGACCTTGCCGACGAAGGTTCCGCCGTCGTAGTCCGACGTCCCAGCGAGCTTCCCTGCGAGCTTCCGGTCACCGCCCCAGTTGCCAGGGTTCGTGAGGTGCGGCGCCTTTGGCGTGCCGTAGGTGGCCGTGAGCGAAGCCGCCTCGAGGACCGGTGAGTCGATCCAGGCCTTCTTGTCGGCGTCCCAGCGCACATGGCGGGATGGTGCCTCCTTCTTGACGTCAAAGCCGTCGATGGCGGCGATCAGCGCTTGACCGGGGGCGAGCACCTTCTCGGTCGTGACCTGCGTCGCGACGAGCACGTGGCTGGCCGCGATCCCGATCTTCTTGGCGCTCTCCGAGGCGAGCCAGTTTCTGAGCAGCGTATACCGTGACCGTGCGGCCGTGATGGCGGGCGTCGGCTGCGCGGGCTCCTCGGGGCTCACGAGCTCGACGAGCGCTGGCGTAGCGACGAAGGGTCGCGCGTCGGGCGCCGCGGCGGTGGGCCCGGTCAGCACGATGAAGCCATAGGTCGTGTCGGGCTCGAGGAAGTGGCCAAAACGGGGGAATAGCCCGAGCGCCTTGGGCTTCGGCGCCCAGAACGGATTGACCGGAAGCGTCTTGCCGGCCGTGGGACCGGTGAGCGCAACCGCGATGAGCCGGCCCTCCAGCGACGCGAGATCGGGCTCGACGGGCGTGAAGAAGAACACGGCGCTGGTAGACGAGAAGCCCTCGCGCTCGCGGGCATACGCAGTCCACTGCGTAAGTGCGGCGGGGTCGGCCAGCCCCTTGAGGGCCGGATCCGCCTCGAGCGGCGCGACGTGCACCTTGCCGTCAGCACCGAGAAGCAGGTCGTTTGGAAAGGGACCGGCCGACAGCGGGCCGTCGGGCTCGACGGAGAAGGCGAAGCGCGGCTCCGGAGCCGCCGGGACGTCCGCGGGAGGCGTGGCGTCTTGGGACACGTCGGCGACGGCGTCCGTCACGGTGCTCGTCTCCGAGGGGCTCACGTCGGTGCCGGCCAGGCCGTCGGACCCGGTGGTCACGGCGTCGACGCCGGTGTCGCCGGAAGCGGGCGGAGCCGTGTCCGTCGTGGCGCAGGCGACGACGACGGTCGCCGCGACACCAAGGAACGTGACAGACAGAAAACAGCGCAAAGACCTCAGACCAAGTCGACTCACAGCGCACCTCCACGCGCGTGTCTATCACAGACTCGGGGGTTCGCGCTCCAAGACACCCGTGCCGCCGTTGAGACGGACCAGCGTCCCGTCGAGCCAGACGGGCGCAGCACCGATGACGGTCGGGAGGCCCGCTTCGCGCGCCAGCAGGACCAGATGCGAGAGCGGCCCGCCGCGCTCGACGACGAGGCCGGCGCACGACGCGAAGTGCCGGGCCCAGAGGGAGCGCGCGTCGGGGACGACCAGCACGACCGGTCCGGCGAGGTCGTCGGGCACGGGCGCACGCGCCAACGGGGCGACCGCGAGGCCCGCGACGGCCGGACTCCAGCGCGCGGGCTCCGGATCGGTCACCGGAAGTCCGCTCGGCAGAAGGTGGAGGACCGAGGGCGCCGAGGTCGCGCACTGGTCGCGCCAGGTGGTGATGGCCTCGGGGTCCGCGGTCGGAAGCGAGCCGCGCAGACGCCGCTGCTGTTGCAGCAGCGCCTCCTTTGCCTCGGCGCGCTCGACGAGCGCCGCGTGATAGCGCCGCAGCGCGAAGTGGAGGGCCCAGCGGGAGACGAGGCCCGTCTGCACCGCGTCGACGGGAAGCTGGGGTCGCTGAGGCGGACGCCATGGAGGCCAGGCCACGTCGTAGCCCGGGTCGAGCAGCTCTTCGGGCGTGCCGGGCCGACCCGGTGGTTCGAGGCCAGCCTCGAGTGCGACAGACCACGCGGCCGGAAGCGTGCCGCCGTGCAGAGCCTCCACGGCGTTTCGCCAGAACCCCAGCCGGGCCAAGGCGCGCGCAGCCCGCGCGTGTCCGTCGACGGGTCGGGGGGCCCATCCCAGGACGAAGCGGCCAAGGCGCACCGGTGAGGTGACCTCCACGCGGGTCCGATAGCGCAAGTAGAACCGGTCGAGGTGCTCGCGGACGTCCGCATCGTCGGGGCCGCGCAGCCCGATGGGCTCGAGCGCGTCGCGGAGCCGCGCAGCGAGGCCGCGTGGGCCGACATAGACGGCGCGCGAGGCCGGCGACAAGGGGACTGCGGGGAGAGAGACCGCGCCGCCGTTGACCCAGGTCGTGACCCGCGGGACGGCGAGCAGCGGCCGGCACTGGAGCACGACGGGCGCGTCCTGGGTGGACGCCGGCCAGGCGAGCTCGCACTCGATTGGACCCGAGTGACGCGCCGCGAGGCGATCGACGGTCGACAGCGCGTTCGGAGCACCCGGGGGCACTCGGGCGAGGCGATCGAGGACCCAGGTCGTCGTCGCGTCCGCGGCCAGGTCGGTCACTTGAACGAGCGCGCGCTCGGTGAAGCCAGTCCGCGGATCGACGGACGCTGCCACGCCCGCCGCGCGGCAACGCAAAAAACGCTGGACCAAGACGGCGCCGCGGCGGTGTGCCACGTCGGCAGCCGCGTTCGCGCTGGAACGCACGCGGTCGATGGCCGCGAGCACGACGTCGACGTCGCGCGGGAGGTCGCGCTCGGTCAGGAATCGACCGGCACCCGAGCCCTCGACGCAGTCCTCGCCGAGAAACGAGCTGCGCACGATGACGGTCTCCCCCGGCAGCGTCCGAAGCAGGCGAGCCAGGCGCCAGCGAAACGCGCGGGAGCCCAGGCGCGCCGTGGACGTGACGACGAAGCCCTCCGCCACGGGGAGCCCGAGCGACCAAGCGAGCGCGACGCCGTGCGCCTTGGGGCCCACCGCCGTGGCGGCCTCGACGGACGCCGCAGAGTCGAAGGAGAGAACCTGCGGCATGCGGACCCGCAGCCAGAGGCGCCGGAGCGGGCGCACGAGCGCACCGAGCGACACCGCGAGCGGCACGAGGGCCACCTTCCACCAGGCACTCTGCCCGAGGCCGACGAGGGCGACGAGGGAGCCGAGCGCCAGCACCAGCAACGCCAGCGCAAGCACGATGGCCGTGAACGGGACGACGAGGAAGACGCCGAAGTACGCGAGGGTGCCGCTGCCGACGACCGTCACGCGGGCCTCGGACCGCTACTTGATGACGCGAAGGTGGCCAACGCGGCGCACGGCCGGGCCGACCTCCTCCTCCTCGGGGGGCTCCGCGCGCACCGGGGCGTCGTCGGAGCGCGCCTCACCGAGCTCTTCGGCCATGGCGGCCGCCTGCGCCCACATCTCCTCCGGCATGTCCTCCGGCCAGAGCTTGTAGTCGCCCGAGCTGTGATGGGTCATGCCGAAGACGGCCTCCCACGGGATGACGCACACGTAGTCCTTGCCGCCGAACGACAGCGCTGCGCGTACCAGGGTGCGCCCGATGTCGAAGATGGGGAGCTGGAACTTGTAGCTGAAGTTGAGGCGGAGATGGGACTGGTCGCTCAGGTTGGCGGGGACGTCCACGCCCGGTGCGCGGGCGTCGAGGTGCAGCATCGTCATGCCCTTGTCGAGCATGGTCAGGAAGGTGGACCGCTTCTCATCGGCCCGAGTCAGCCGCCGCACCGTCATGCTGGTCCTCCGTCAACCACGGGGGCGCCATACCGCGAAGCGTTTGGTGAGGTCAAGCACTTCGCCAATTTTTGGCAGCTCAGAGCTTGAGCTCGACCGCATGCGTGAGCCGCAGCTCCTTGACCCACGCCTCATAGCCCTGGACTCGGTTGTCGAGCTCGAGCTCCATCTGGATGAGGCGCTTGACGCGCGCCGGGTTGTCGATCGGAGCCTCCCGCCGAGCGACGACGCGCACGACGTGAAAGCCAAACTGCGTCTGGAACACGTCCGACACCTTGCCCGTTGCGAGGCCAAACGCCACGCGCTCGAACGCCGGATCCATGATGCCCCGCGAGAACCAGCCCAGGTCGCCGCCATCTTTGGCGCTGAGGTCCTCGCTGTGGTCGCGCGCCAGATCGTCGAAGCTCTTGGTGCCGTTGACCGCATCGGTCCGGAGGCTCTCGATCTTGCGGCGCACCTCCCGCAGCTGGTCGGGGGTCGTGAGGTTCGGGACCTTGAGCAGGATGTGCTCGGCTCGGATCTCGTCCTGGGCCTTGCCGCCATGGTAGTCGCGCAGGAACACGCGCTCGACGTCGTCCTTGCTCGGAGCGGCGCGGCTCCCGATCTTGACGCTGATCATCTGCGCCTTGAGCATCTCCTTCTCCACGTGCTCGCGGTAGGCGGAGAGGCCGGCAAAGCCAAGCTGTCGCACGAATCCGTCGAGATCTTCGTCCGACCAGCTGTTCTCCTTCTTGATCTGCTGGAGGTGACCTGCGACCTGCTGCGGCGAGACCTCGATACCGAGCTTGCGGCCCTCGGCCAGGACGAGGACGGTGTTGACCATCTCGTCGAGCGTGTCCTTGCGCTTCTCGACGAACCACTTCTCGCGCTCGCCCTCGTCGAGGATCGAGTGGCCGAGACCGGCGAGCGGCATGAACTGACGATTTACTTCGTATTCGGTGAGGACCTCGTCATCGACGACGGCGGCGACGCGATCCACCGGCACGTAGCCAGGTGGACCCGGAGGCGCTGCCACTGCGACCGACGCACTGAGCGCGACGAGTGCGACAGGCCCGACAAGAACAGCGAAGCACGGGGCGAGGAAGCGAGTCTTCATGGAGGTGTCCTAGTGCGAGGGCGCGGGCGTGGACCCCGGCAGCGCTCGGGGGTCGATGGGCGGTGCGGAGCGCTCGCGGGGCGTGAGCGTCGGCGTGGCCCGTGGATCGGCCAGACGCTGGAGATTGCGCGGCGCCAGCACGCCGCTCGGCGCAGGGACCGGGCCGGGCTCCGTCGGCGGTGTCGGGACCGGTGGCGGGGCCAGAGGCGCCAGCGACGGCACGGCCCCGGGCAACGGCATGACTCCCGGCGAGGGCGGCGCGTCCTTGATAGCGGTCGTGTCGAGGCCCTCCAGGGCCTTCTCGTCGATGGTGACGTTGGCCTTGGTCCGAAGCCCCTTGATGTAGTCGTCCCGGGCCTTGTCCTTCTTCTCGCGAAGCAGGGTGTTGGTGATCTGGCGGCGCGCGTCGTCCAGCGTGCGGTTGACGGCCGGCTTCCTCCCCGTGAGCTGCACGACATGAAAGCCCGCGTCGGTCTGGACGATGGGCGAGAGGTCGTTGGGCTTCTCGAGCGCGAAGGCCGCCTCGACGAGCTTCTCGTGCAGCCGCGCCGGACGCGCGCCGGTGCCGGGAGCGCCCGTGGCATCGGCGACCTCGTCGCGATAGCCATCCCGACCAAACTGCTCCAGGTCACCCGAGACGCCAGCGGTCGCCGTGTCCTTGGAGTTGCGCCGCGCGAACTCGCCGAAGATGACGCGGGCGCGAGCCGTGTCGGTCGCGATGGCCGCCTTGAGCTCGGCCAGGACGCGCTCGGCCTCCGCCTGGGTCGCGAACTGGATGTGGCTCGCACGCACCCGCTCGGGCTGGATGAAGAGCGGCTTGTTGTTCTCGTAGTACGTCTTGACCTCGGCCTCGTCGATGGTCGAGACGGTGACGAGCGCCTGGAGGTCCGTCTGCGTGAACTTCTGGGTCATGGCGCGCTTCATCGCGAGCACCACGTCGGGATCGGAGTCGTAGCCCTTCTTCTTGGCCTCCATGGCCAGCAGCTCGAACTGAATCATGTGGTTGAGGAACTCGACCTTCTTGTCGAAGGATGCGAAGCGCGCGCGACTGAACGACGGCTGCTGCGCCAGCTGCCGCTCGACGTCGCCGAGCGTGATGACGAAGTCCCCGATGCGCGCCACCCCCATCTTGCGCTGCTCGTCGGTCAGCCCCTTGCCGGCGGGGCCCTCCACCACCTGCGCGCCGCTCTCCCGTGCGCGCTCCGCCGCGACGGACTCGCTCGCGGTCGCGCGGGCCCGCGCCTCTTTGCGCTGCTCCTCGGCGTCCGGCTTGCTGGGCTTGCAGCCTCCCACCACGAGCAGGAGCGCCAATCCCATCCCAAGTCGAGCCATGCTGCGCAGGTCGTTGTGCATGGCGGGGTTTTAGTCTCCGCAACCGAAGGACGCAAGCCCCGATTCCCCGCGCGCCTGGCGCGGTTTCGCGGTGGCGAGGCAAATTCCCCTGAGGTACGCTGGGCATTCGTGACGACACGCGGTCCCACGGATGAGTCGAGTACGGAGAGACCGGAGCCCCCGGACTCGGACCGAGGGGTCAATCGGCCCAAGTCGGACCCGACGCGCCGCATCACCGCGCCCGAGCGCGACTTCCTGCCCATCACGGCCGTCGGTCACCTGGTCCCGCCGCCCCTTCCCGACGACTCGGACGCGCCTCGGCCACCCTCGGCGCGGCCTCGGCGCACGGGCCCGCGGGGTGGGACGCTGTTCGCCCGTTTTGGTGCCAGCGACTTTCCAACGACCGTAAAGCTCCGCCCGCTCGAGGGCCAGCACGTCGTCGACGTGAGCTCGCGCCCGACCGAGGGCCGCTACGTCATCGGCCAGGAGCTCGGCAAGGGCGGCATGGGCACCGTCCGTCTCGTGCGCGACCTGGACCTCGGCCGCGACGTGGCCATGAAGGTCCACAACCCGGAGGATCCCGACGCGCAGAGCCTGCGCGACGCGCTGATCGCCGAAGCGCAGACCACCGGACAGCTCGAGCACCCGAACATCATCCCGGTGCACGAGCTCGGGGTCACGCCCACGGGCGAGGTCTTCTACACGATGAAGGCCATCACCGGGATCACGCTGCGCGACGCGATTCGCAAGATCCGCGGGCGGGAGAGCCGGGTCCGCCAGGAGTTCCCGCTCCGGAAGCTCGTCCAGATCATCCAGCAGATCTGCCTCGGCCTGCACTACGCGCACAGCCGCGGGGTCGTGCACCGGGACATCAAGCCCGACAACGTGCTCCTCGGCGCCTTTGGCGAGGTGCTAGTCATGGACTGGGGCGTGGCGCACGTCATCGGGAGCCGCGGTCCGCTCAGCCAGCCGGGCCTCGTCGTCGGGACACCGCAGTACATGGCGCCCGAGCAGGCGTTTGGCCGCGTCGACGACATCGACGGGCGGAGCGACGTCTTCTCCGTCGGGGTCCTGCTCTACGAGATCCTGACGCTCGAGACGCCCATCCACGAGACCAACACCGATCGCGCGCTTCACCTCGTGCGGCGGCGCAGCGCGCCTCCCCGCCCTGCGGCGCGCCCCGGGGACCCACCCATCCCCGACGAGCTTGCCGACATCTGTCAGCGCGCCATGAACCCGGATCCCACGGCCCGCTTCCAGTCCGCTCGCGAGCTCCACGAGGCGCTCGAGGCGTTCCTGGAGGGCTCCGCGGAGAACGAGCGCCGGCAGCGCATGGCCAACGCCGAGTTCCAGAAGGGCTCGCTCGCCTTCAATCGCTGGAAGGCGCTGCTCGAGAGCCGGCGCGATCTGGGGCTCGCCATCGCCGAACGGGAGCTCGTCACGCACCGCTGGGCCCCCCTGCCCGCGCGACGCGAGCTGTGGGCCCTGGAGGAGCAGCGGAGCCAGGTCGACCTGTCTGTTTCCCAGGCGTTCAGCGAGGCCGTCAACGACTTCCACCGCGTCCTCGGCCTCCAGCCGCAGCACGTCGGCGCGCGCGCGGGGCTCGCTCGGCTCTACCTGGCGCGGTACGAGAACGCAGAGCGCGACGGGGACACCCGCGAGATGCTGTACTTTGGCGACCTCGCGCATCGCTACAACGACGGCGAGCGCGGCGGGCCGCTCAAGAAGGGGCGCGCCAAGGTCACCATTCGCTCGTTCCCCGAAGGCGCCGAGGTGCGCCTCATCGACGTGCGCGCCGGTCCATTTGCCGTGGGCTCGGGCGCCGGGACCACGTTGGGTGCCGCTCCGGTCACAGTCGAGCTGGAGGCGGGCCTTTACCTCGTGCTCGCGCACCGCGAAGGCTACCGCGACGCGCACCAGACGCTGTTCGTGCGCGCCGACCAGCCGGCGAGCTGCCTGCTCTCGCTGCGCCCGTGGGCCGCCGAAGAGCTCATGCTGGGTCGCGACAACGAGCTCGCGGCGCTCCGCTTCAACTACGAGCGCGTGGCCGCGGGGCACGAGCTGCGACGGGTGCTCGTGACCGGGCATGACGGCATCGGCAAGAACCGGCTGCTCAACGCGTTTGGGGAGTACCTCGACTCGCTGACCGAGAAGATGCACTTCTTCTTTGCCGAGTGCCGCGAGCAGCACCTGCTCGTCCCGTATGGCGCCGTCACGGAGCTGCTGCGCATCCGCGCCGGTGTCCGGCCGGGCGAGCCCAGCGAGACGGTGACCGACAAGCTGCGCTCGACGCTCGAGGCGTCGCTCGTCGACGGCGGCCCGCCGCTCCCGCACGACCGCGAGCGCATCACGCGGACGGCGCGGGTCCTGGCGCGGCTGCCCGGCATCGCGCTCGCGGATGCGCCGGCGGACCTCCCGCCCAAGGAGACACGCGAACGGTTCGACCTGGCGCTCGTCGACTTCATCGAGATCACGACGCGGTTCCATCCCGCCGTCATCGTGCTCCAGCAGATCGAGTACCTAGACGACGCCTCGGCGCGCGTCATTCGCCTCGCGGAGGGCTTCCTCAAGAGCACCGCGGTCCTGTTCGTCGGCTTTGGCACCGACGTCTCCGCTCAGGGCGCGTGGGACGAGTGGATCCGCCTCCAGCCGCTCGGCGAGGCGGCCGCGCACGCGCTGACACGCGGGCTGTTGCGCGCTGCGCCACCGCGGGATCTCGTCTCGTGGGTAATGGAGGTCTCCGGCGGCGTGCCCTGGCTCATCATCGACACCGTAAAACGACTGGCGCTGACGGGCCATCTGCGCGCCGTCTCCGGGCAGTGCACGTTCGATCCCGTCGCGGCGGGTGTGGCCACGCGCACGTCGATGATGGCCGGGCGGCGCCGTCAGCTGGCCGAGCTGCCGGTGGAGCTGGCCGTTGCACTCCGGGTCGCCTCGGCCATCGGCGACACGTTCTGGCTCGAGGCCCTCGACGCGCTGGGCATCGCGCAGTCCGAGCAGGTCTGCCGCGCGCTGGTCGAGCGGGAGCTCGTGCGCGAGCTCCCCACGTCACGCTACCCGGGGACGCACGCCTTTGCGTTTCGCAGCGCGCTGTTTCGCGAGGTCGTCTATGACTCGATCGAGGACAGCGACGCCTGCCGGCGGCTGCACGACGCGATCGCGGACTGGGTGCGCGCACGCTTTCAGTCCGACATCTGCGAGGTCGCCGAGTTGGCCCGCCACACGGAGCTCGCGCAAGACGAGATGTGGGCGTCGCACCTTTACGCGCAGCTCGGCGATGTCTGCCACGATCATGGCTTCCCGGGCATGGCGCGCGAGTGCTGGCAGCGGGCGCTGGAGCACGCCACCGACGACGACGACCGGGCCCGCATCGGCGCGCAGCTCGACGCCATCCGCGGCGAGAAAGGAGGCTAGGTCCATGGATCGGCACGGCTACCTGGACACCCTCGCCGCAGCGCACGATGTGCTCGCCCACGTGCTTCACGAGCTCAACAACCCCATGGCCGCGCTCTCGGGCTACCTCCAGCTCGCGCGGCGCACTACGGATGCGGCACGGCTCCAGGAGTACGTTCGCCTGTGTGCCGAGCAGGTGGACGGCTACCGCCGCGTGGTCGATCGCTTCGAGGAGGCGCTCTACGTGCGCCCGCCACGGGTCCAGCCGGTGACGGCGGCGGATGTCGTGGCAGTCGCGTTGGGCCGGCGAACGGCCGCGGCGGCGGAGGCCGGTGTCGTACTCTCGCGCGAGGTCGCCGATGAGGCGGTCCAGGTCAACGGGGACCTCGACCTGCTGTCACGGGCGTATGGGAAGCTGGTCGACAACGCGATCGAGGCGGTCGCGCGCGTGGCGGAACCGCGCCGGGTGGTGGCGGGCGTGAGCTGTGACGGTGGAACGCTTCGGCTCACCGTCGACGACACCGGACCCGGCGTGCCCGAGGCGCTCTGGGAGGCGGCCTTCGATCCCACCTACACGACGCGGCGTTCGGGCCGCGGCACCGGCTTCGGGCTCCCCACCGCGCTGGCCATCGCGCGCCGGCAGGGCGGCGACGTCGAGCTTCAGCTGAGTCCGCTCGGCGGGACGCGCGCGATCCTGTCGTTGCCGGTGCTCGTGCCCGTCGCTCCCGAGTCGCGGCGGCGGGTGCTCTGCGTCGACGATGAAGTCTTCATCCTCGACCTGTACGAGGATGTCCTCTCAGGCCAAGGCATCGAGATCGTGCGGGCGCAGACGGTCGCCGAGGCCACCGCCGCGTTGGCCGATCCGCGCATCGATCAGGTCGTCTGCGACTTTCGCCTGCCCGACGGGACCGCGAGCACCCTCATGGTCGCCGCCGCGACGGTGCGTCCGGACCTGGCGAGCCACTGGGTCGTATGCACGGGGGATCCGTCGCAGCCCGACGTCGCCACCTGCCTGCGCGCATTTCCAGCCGCGCGGCTGCTGGCGAAGCCGTTCTCGATCCAAGATCTGATCCAACGCACCGCGATCCCGCGAAAGCCGTCTGAGTGATGCGCTGGACCGAATGCGGGTTGACGCGAGCCGCGGCGCTCGTGGTATAGCCTAGGCTCGTATCGCCTTCGGTCGACCTGACCATGACAGCCCGCTTGGGCCACTGACCTGGAGTTCTGAGATGCGCATCGGAATCGTCACCTTGAGTGCCCTCTCCCTGCTTGGCGGGCTCGTGACCGCCTGCGCTACCGCGCCGGGCTCGAATACGTCGCCCACGGGCGCGACGACGGGCGCCGACGTCGCGTTCACCACCGGAGGCGGCACCGCCCAGGATGGCGGCTCGGGCGCAGGCTCCGACACGCCGGCCGCGGCCGATAGCGCCACGGGCGGGGCGAGCGACACGCCGGCGACGAGCGGAGGCACGACCGACGCGACCGGCAGCGGATCGGGCAGCACGACGGGGGACGGGACCACGAGCGGAGGCAGCGACGGCGGCGGCACCACGGGACCCGTGGCCTGCGAGATCGTCAAGAAGCACGGCTGCGGCGACACGGCCAAGGGTGACACCAAGACGGACGGCAAGGTCACCTTCGACGCCTTCCAGTGCGGGCCGGGCGATGAGCCGGGTGGCTACGCGGCGTCGCCGGACGTGACGTTCGCGTTCACCGCACCCGAGGACACCTCGCTGACGGTCACCATCCTCAATGACGGGACGGAGGGCTCGAGCCTCGACCTGTTCAGCTACGCCGCGACCGGCGCCACCTGCGACAGCACGGGCTGCAACTTCGGCGAGGATCGCGTCACCCGCAAGGTGAGCAAGGGCGAGACGATCTACGTGACGCTCGACAGCTATACTGGCCAGTCGGGTGCCTATGAGATCGAGTTCAAGTGCTGCACGCCAAAGTGCGACGGCAAGACCTGCGGCTCCGATGGCTGCGGCGGCGCGTGCGGCACGTGCGACGAGGGCAAGGTCTGCGGCGGCGCCGGTGCATGCATCGACAAACCCGCGCCGGTCTGTACGTCGGTCAAGACCATCGCGTGCGATGGCAAGCTCACCGGCGAGGCGCTCGACGGGACCGGCTCGACGAGCACGCTCTATGACGTCTGCGACAGCGGCGACGTGTATCCGGGCCCGGAGATGGCCTACAAGATCGACGCGCCCGTGGGCGCGCACATCACGCTGACGGTCAAGACCGACAAGCCCGAGGAGGATGGCTACGACGACAAGATCGACGTGGTCGTCCTGGCAACCGAGGACGGGAGCTGCAATGGCGATTCGTGCGTTGCCGGCGGCATCACCTCGACCGAGGAGCAGATCCTCGAGGGCAAGACGTATCACGCGGTCGTGCTCGGCTATGAGGGGACGGTCGGCAAGTTCGACCTGGAGATGGCGTGCTGTCTGCCCAAGTGCGACGCCAAGAAGTGCGGCGACGACGGCTGCGGCGGGTCGTGTGGCACGTGCGAGAAGGGCCTGTTCTGCAACGCCGAGAGCGGCGCCTGCGAGGTCGAGACGTGCACCGCCGGCCCGGCCGTCGCGTGCAACGACAAGCTCGCGGACGTGGCGTCCGACGGCGACGGCAGCACCAATGAGGTCGCCAAGTACGGCTGCATCGGTGGCGACTACACGGGGCCAGAGCGCGTCTACACGTTCAAGTCGGAGACGGCGGCCAAGGTCACGATCGACCTGCCGGAGTACGACGACAAGGAGGACCTCGACGTGTTCGTGCTCTCCGCCGACGACCAGGGCGGCTGCAACGCCGGGCTGTGCGTCGACACGGGCACCAAGGGCGCGACGTTCGACGCCGAGGCCGGCAAGACCTATTTCGTCGTCGTCGATGGCTACAAGGGCAACATCAGCAAGTTCAACCTCAACGTCACCTGCTGCGTGCCGTCGTGCGACGGCAAGAAGTGCGGCTCCGACGGCTGCGGTGGCCAGTGCGGCGAGTGCGCGGAGACCGAGACGTGCGCGGCGGATCAGGCGTCATGCGTGACGCCGACGTATGGCGGCAACGACACCTGCGAGTCCGCCAAGGGGATTGACGCGCTGCCGTTTGCCGACTCCGGCACGAACGCTGGCGGAGCCAACGACTACACCGCGGACAGCGATGGCTGTGGCTTCACGTCCGAGGGAGGCCTGGACGTCGTATATTCGTACAAGGCGGTCTCGGCGGGGACCATCGAAGCGTGGTTGGACGGGGGCGCGGCCGGTCCCAAGATCCTGTACGTCGCCAAGGCGTGCTCGGCCAAGTTTGCGACCTGCGACGGCTTCGCGGACTTCATCTCAGGCGACAAGAAGGTCTCGGTCACGCTCGCCGCCGGTGAGTCAGCGTATTTCGTGGTCGACGGCTTCGACGACGGCGAGACCGGCCCCTACACGTTCCACGCCGATCTGGCGAAGTAGGCGCTCAGGGCGCGACGAGGTCCCGCACGACGGCCAGCAGGCGGTCGTGCAGGGGCCCGTTCGTGGCGAGGAGCCCCTCGAAGGTCGGGCTGGGCTGGTTCAGCAGCAGCGGCCGCCCGTCGAGCCGGGTCACGCGACCACCGGCCTCCGTCACGAGCAGCATCCCGGCCGCGACATCCCACTGGCAGCGCTGCTGGCACGTGAACGTCCCGTCGGCCAGGCCAGCCGCGATGACGGCCAGCTTGTTGGCCATGCCACCCAGCGGACGCAAGGGGAGCCGACCCTCGAAAGCCGAGAGCATCCCCGAACGCGATTCGTTTCTGCTGACGACGATGTCTGCCTTCTGCGGCACCGAGGCGTCAGACACCCGTAGGGGCGCGTCGTTGCGATGGGCGCCCTGGCCCTGGCGCGCGGTGAAGACCTCGCCGGTGAGAGGATTGACGACCACGCCGACGACAGGAGCGCCACGCTCGACCAGCGCAATCGAGACGCAGAATTCGGGCCGACCCTCGATGAACTCACGCGTCCCGTCGAGGGGATCGACGATCCAGACACGATCCTGAAACAGGCGACGGCTGCTGTCGCCGCCCTCCTCCGACATCCACGCGTCGTCGGGGAAGGCATCCCGGATGCGCGCCTCGAGGAGCTGATCGGCGATGAGATCGGCCTCGGTCAGCGGCTCGATGGGCGTCTTGTACTGTACGTCGTTTTTTTGGCCGAAGCGGCCGCGAATGAGCTCCGCGGCATCACACGCCGCCTGACGCGCAACCGAGAGCTCGTGCGCCCAGGCTCCGCTGGTCAGAGGCGTGCTCACGTCCTCCAGGCACGCGACCGGGCGACGGTGTCTCGATACCGCTGTATGTGCGCCGCAGACTGCGCCGCGTCCCAGCCGAGCTGCGAAGCCATCCGCGCCGCGAGGTGATCGACGCACTCGAGCCCCTGCTCCGGGGCCTCGTAGTAGACCGGCAGGCGCCGAATGAGGACGTCCTCGAGCGTGCGGGCATGCTCGAACACCATGGCGTGATCGGCCTCGGCCACCGTGAACGGCAGGCCTGGGACGAGCCGTTCCGACAGCGCGCCGTCCATCTCCGACCAGCGGGCGCCGTAGCGATTGACCAGCCACTCGGCGACATCGTCTGGCGCGCCGCGCGCGACCAGGTGGGCCACCGCGGGCGCCACGTCCTGCGCGAGGTCGAAGCCCTGCGCGCCCGGCAACGCCGCCTTCGCCGTCGGACACTTGGGCTGCTGGCGCTTGGGCATCCCGAGCAGCTCCATCGCGGCGACCACGACGTCGTGCGCCATGCGCCGGTGCGTCGTGAGCTTGCCGCCACTGATCGTGACGCGACCATCGGGTGAGGTGAGCACCGTGTGCTCGCGCGAGGTGTCGTAGGGCGAGTTGGCGTCGTCGCGCACGAGCGGCCGCAGACCGGCGTAGGTGGCGATCACGTCCTCGTCACCGATGGGGTGCGACGGGAACGTGTGCGCGAGCGTCTCCTTCAGGTAGTCTACGTCGTCGCGCGTCGCGGCGACCGCATCCGGCGAGCCCGTGTAGTCGGTGTCCGTCGTCCCGACCAGCGTGACGCGTCCCCACGGAATCGCAAAGATGACCCGCCGGTCCCTCCGCGCCGTCATGACCACCGCGTGGCGCACCGGCAGGCGAGCCGCCGGGATACACAAGTGAACGCCCTTGGTGGTGCGAATCATGGGCGCCTTGCCCGGCTCGCCCTGGGCGAGGACCTCGTCGGTCCACGGACCTGCGCAGTGCACGAGGACGCGGCACTGAACCTCATACTGCGTGCCCGTGAGGCCGTCCTCGACGCGCGCGCCCACGATCCGGCCCTCGCCGTCGCGGATGGGCGCCAGGTAGCGGCAGTAGTTGAGGATGGTCGCCCCGCCACGCTCCGCGTCGATCACGGTCTCGATGACGAGCCGCGCGTCGTCGGTCATGCAGTCGTAGTAGAGCGCGCCGCCGACGAGCCCCTCGTCGCGCACCGTCGGCTCGAGCGCACGAAAGGCCTCGCGATCGAACCGTTGATGACGGCCGTAGCGGCGGCGACCGGCGAGCTGATCGTAGAGCCAGAGACCGATGCCGATCTTGCGGGGCCCGTGGCGGTCACCCACGAACGACGGCATGACGAACGCGAGCGGCTTGACGAGGTGCGGCGCGTTGCCCTGCACCGTGGCGCGCTCCTGGGTGCCCTCGAAGACGAGCTTGAGCTTCATCTGCTCGAGGTAGCGGAGCCCGCCGTGGACGAGCTTGCTCGACCGGCTGGAGGTGCCGTAGGCGAAGTCGGTCTTCTCGACGCACGCGACCTTGAGGCCACGCATGGTCGCGTCGCGCGTCGTGGCCGCACCGGTGATGCCACCCCCGACGATGAGCAGGTCGTACTTGACGCTGGCCAGCACGGCGAGGTGCTCGGCGCGAGGCTTGGGGAGATGAGTCGGCAGCGCCCTCATGGCGGCGGCAGTCTACCCGCCCGTGTGCCCGCCGACAACGATTTTGTGACGCGGCGCGTCAATCGTCGGATGGCGACCTGGGCTACTTGCCCGGAACCAAAGCGTCGATGTCGTCGAGCAGGCGCTTGGCCTTCTGCTTCTCGATGGCCGCCTCGGCCTCGAGGCCGGGGATGATGTCCTCCTTGGCCGCGAGGACGAAGTCGACGTGCTTCTTGAACATGTCGCGGTCCCGGAGCTTGGTGGCGAGCATCTCGGCGATGAGGACGTGCGTCGTGAGGTAGTTGGGCGACCGCTTGAGCGACGCCTCGAAGTGCGCCTGGCTCTTCTTGAGATCCCCCTTCGGGAACGGGATCTTGGTGAAGTAGCCGCCCAGGTAGCGGTCCGCGGCGCCATACCAGTACTCGGGATCCATCTGCCGGACCTTCATCATGATTCCGTAAATCTTCTCGCGATTGTCAAGCACCTTGATGATGCTCTTGGCGAGGCCCCACTTGCCGAGCGTCGTGGCGTACCAGTAGACGTAGGGGATGTCCTGCTTGCGGATGGTCTTGATGGTCTTCTCCATGAACGGCTCTTGGGCGCACACCGAGAACTGATAGTCCGGGTTTTGGACGCGGAGGGCCCGCTCGGTCCAGTAGACGGACTCCTCGAGCGTCTGGATCATCTCCTTGTCCTTGCCGGCAAGGCGCAGGATGCCATCTCCGAGGAAGTACGTGGCGCGGGCGAGCGCGAGGTACGCCTCCGGCTTCTTGGGGGCGATCTCGGTGGCCTCCTTCCACTTGGCGATGGCCTCGCGGAGCTTGGCCTCGTCCTTGCGGAGCTTGTAGGCCGCCTCGGCTGCAGCGACCGTCGCGGCGAGGTCGCCGGCCTTGGCCTTGTCGAGGTCCACGTCCTCGCACAGGCCCTTTTGCGCCGACGCGGCGCCGGCACTGAGAAGCACGGTCGCCGCAAGACACGCAGCGACACTCACGGTGGCACGGTTGGTAAACCTCACGTCCTTCATCTCATTTCCTCCTTCGCCCAGCGCCATGTTGTCGGCGTGCCGGCGGTCATGCCAAATCACATCGCGCGGGTCAACCGCGCAGGCCCGAATTGGACGGCGCCGAAGGACGAATCGTACAGGCCGTGCGGTGCGATTGCCGGGCTACGGGATCCGATCGAGGCGCCGGCTCGCGGCGCAAAACGGGACGAGCCCGTGCTTGCGCGCGTCAGCGACATAGCGCGCGCGCGCCTTCGGGTGGGAGAGGTAGTCGACGCTCAGGAGCGGAACACGTCGCGCGACCGCGGGCTCGAGCAGCGACAACGCGCGTTGCGCGGCGCGGGGAACGAGGCGGCCGGTGCCAGCGCACAAGAGATCCTCGATCGCGACCCCGTCGATGACGTCGAGATAGCCGCGCTCCCCGGCCAACGGGAGACCGTTTTGAGCGACCACGACGGACTCTGGCCGCGCCGAACGCGCCTGCCGCGCGATGCGGTCGACGAACGCGACCATCCGCGCACGTCGGTCGGCCAGCGCCGGTCCGCCCCGCTCGACCTCGTCTGCGACATCCACACGATCGAGATAGAGCCCATCGAAGCCGTGCGCCATGACCTGGGTCACGAGGCCCATCGTCAGCTCCTGCCACTCGGGGTTCCAATAGCGCACGGGGTAGTTGTCGGGCCAGGACGGGTTGCGGCGCATCAGCCACGCCGGCCGCGTCTTCGCCTTCTCCCACGTACGCTGCCAGTAGGCGCGATAGGACTCGGCCTCGCCAATGGACAGATACGCCAGGACCAGCCGTGTGCGCCCATCCGGTCGACGTTTCAGGCGGGTCACGAGGTCGGCCGTGACCGGGTTCTCGGGCTCACCGAGGCCATCGATCACGAGAAGGTCGACGTCGTGCTGCGCGAGCTTGTCAGCGTCTATCGCCTGAAGCTGATAGTGCCAGGACCCCACCGAGCGCAGCGGCTGCCGGCCTGGAGGCTCGGCGGCCTGGGACGTCCACGGCACCAGCACGGCACCGAGCACCGCGCACGCCCATCGGCGCGCGAGGCTCACTCCTCCAGGAAGTTCCGCAGCTCGTAGTGCGACTCAGTCGCACGTAGCTTCTGCAGCGCGCCGGCCTCGATCTGCCGGATGCGCTCGCGGGTCAGCGAGAAGCTCTTGCCGATCTCCTCGAGCGTATGCGTCTCGGTGTCTCCGAGGCCGTACCGCAGGCGCAGCACCTTCTCCTCCTTGGGCTTGAGCGTGCGCAGCGACGCGTAGATCGACTGGCTCAGGTCCTCCTTGCCCACGAGCTCGAGCGCGCTGTCCTGTCCGTCGCCTTCGATGACCTCGCCGAGGCTGCGGCTGCCGTCGTCTCCGACCGGTGTCTCCAACGAGACCGGCTCATCCAGGAGCTTCTGGTACCAGTGCACCTCTTCGAGCGGCATCTCGAGGCGCATGGCCAGCTCCTCGCTGGTCGGCTCGCGCTGCAGCTCCTTGCGCAGCGTGCGGGTCGTCCGCGAGACCCGATTGACCTCCTCGATGGCGTGGACCGGCACGCGCACCGTGCGGCCCTGATCGGCTGCAGCACGCGTGATCGCCTGGCGAATCCACCACGTCGCGTA
>SXOX01000060.1 GCA_005776585.1 Pseudomonadota bacterium
GATGCCTGTGACGATGACGATGACAATGACGGCGTCTTGGACGTGAAGGACAACTGCCCGTTGGTCAAGAACCTCGACCAGAAGGACAACGACGGCGACAGCCAGGGCGATGCCTGCGACGACGACGACGACAACGACACGGTGCCGGACGTGACGGACAACTGCATCTTCGACAAGAACGCGGATCAGCTCGACACCGACAACGACAAGAAGGGCAACGTCTGCGACACCGACGACGACAACGACGGGATCCTGGATGCCGTCGACAACTGCCCTCTGACGGCCAACGCTGACCAGAAGGACAACGAGGGCGACAAGATCGGCGACGCGTGTGACACCGACGACGACAACGACAACATCCCGGACACGACCGACAACTGCCCGCTGCTGGCGAACGCCGACCAGGCGGACGCCGACAACGACAAGAAGGGCAACGTCTGCGACGACGACGACGACAATGACGGCGTAAAGGACAGCGGGGACAACTGCCCAGTCACGCCCAACGCCGACCAGAAGGACTCCGACGGCGACAAGGCCGGCGACGCGTGTGACGCCGACGACGACAACGACGGCTTCGTCGATACGTTCGACAACTGTCCGCTCGTGCCCAACCCGGACCAGAAGAACACCGACGGCGCGGCCGACGGCGGCGACGCGTGCGACACCGACGACGACAACGACACGCTCCCCGACGTCTCGGACAACTGCCCGCTCGTGCCGAACCTCAATCAGGCCGACAACGAGAAGGACGGCGTGGGCGATGCGTGCGACGCCGATGACGACAACGACACCGTGGTCGACAGCTCAGACAACTGCCCGACCATCGCCAACACGACCCAGACCGACAACGACCTGGACCTCAAGGGCGACGCGTGTGACGACGACGATGACAACGACGGCATCAAGGATGGAACCGACAACTGCCAGTTCGTGGCCAACCTCGATCAGGCGAACAACGACAAGGACGGGCAGGGCGATGCGTGCGACACCGACGACGACAACGACACGGTGCTCGACGTCAACGACAACTGCCCAAAGACGGCCAACACGAGCCAGACGGACACGGACAAGGACGGCATCGGCGACGCGTGCGAGGACGACGATGACAACGATGGGATCAAGGACGTCTCGGACAACTGCCCGACGATCGCCAACCCAGGTCAAGAGGACTTCGAGGGCGACAAGATTGGGGACGTCTGCGATGACGATGACGACAACGATACGGTGAAGGATCTCCTGGACAACTGCCCGCTCGTCTCGAACGCGGCGCAGACCAACACCGACGGTGATCCGCTCGGCGACGCGTGCGACTCCGACGACGACAACGACACCTACATCGACGCCCTGGACTGCAAGCCTTTGGACGCCAACGTGAACCCGGGGATGAGCGAGGTTTGCTTCAATAACCTCGACGACAACTGCGACGGGCTGATTGACCTCTTCGTGAACTCGGACTTCTCGAGCCCGCTCGACACCAATATCTGGCAGCTCAACGGCTCGGCCGTACAGGACACGACCAAGGGCATCGTTCGCGTGACCCCCGCGCAGCAGAACAAGACTGGGTCCATCTTTACCAAGAAGAAGTACCCGGCCCTCGGCATCGACGCGACGGTCAAGTTCAGCCTGAACAACACGGGCGTGTCCACGGCGGGCGATGGCTTCGTGCTCGCCTGGATCAACGGCGGGCCGACGTCGATTGGCAACGCGGGCGCGTCGCTGGGCTTCTTCGGGCTCGACGGCTACGGCGCCGAGATCGACACCTTCATGAGCACCGTCGGCGGCAAGACGGAGCTCGGCGTGCCGCACGTGGCGCTCGACGAGGGCAACAAGTCCCCGACGGTCACGACGGTCGGCTGGGTCTCGACCATCAACGCGCCGATCGTCATCCACAACGGCGGCCTCCACACGCTGCGTGTGGCCATCAGCGACTTTGGCAAGGTCCTGATTTATCTGGACGGAGTCGAGCAGTTCCGAGTCGTGGTGCCGAACTACACGATGGTCAACGCCACCTGGGGCGTCACGGCCGCGACCGCGGGCGCCTCCGAGGTCGACAACCACGACATCTTCTCCTACAAGCTCGGCTGCTTCCAGTACGTCCCCTGACCGCGTGGCTGGCCCGGTGGCCAAAGCGATGGTCGGGAATTCTGGACCCACGGGAGTAACCATCCGAGAATGCCTCGGATCAGGGATCGGGGGCACCGCCCTCGTCTCGAGCAGAGGTTCAGGGAGACCGCCATGACCCCACGTTCGGCGCCACGCCGCAGCATCATCATCGCGCTTTCGGCGAGCCTGCTAGCAACCGCTGCCGCGGCCGACATGGCACAGGTGACGGCGGTGAGCGCCACGGTGAGCGCGAGCGGGATCTCGGGCTCGGTCACCGTCACGGTCCCGCCGAATCGGGCGGCCCTCGACCTCGACCTCCTCGTGCGCGTGTCGCAGCTTCCGTTGGCCGAAGGGCGCTCCGTCTTCGAGGACCTCGTCGGCGGCGCGGCGCTGTGGCAGTCGCTCCACTGGGAGAAGGTGCGCCTCGGCGGCGACACGCTCGAGCCGCACGTCTACAGCAAGCCGACGTCGCTGCCGCCCATCGAGCCGGGCAAGGAAGCGCTCGTGATGGTGCGCGACAAGACGGTCTTCATCCGCTTTCGTCCGTCGGCGGAGGTGTCGGTGGGCACCTCGACGCACAAGTTCGCCATCAACGGCAAGGTACCGGGGCTCGAGAGTGGCACCGAGGCCAAGGTGGACGCGGGCGTCGTTGGCTATCGCGTCAACCCGATCGCGGTCGTGGACTTCGATCAGATGGCCACTCAGAGCACGACCGGGCTGCTGGCGCTCCTGCGCTCGACAGGCATGACCGGCAGCGACGCTGAGCGTGAGTCCCGCATCGCGGCGCTCAAGGCGCGTGGCGAGTTCCTCGGTGACCTGACGGCCATGCTCTCGAAGGAGCTCGCCGGCGGCGGCACCGGCACGGCGCTGGGCATCGCGCTCGGCGCGTGGATCCTGCCGCAGATCGATCCGGCCCGGTTTACGGAGCTGAGCGTCGCGACCCTGGACAACAAGGGCCGCGCGTCGTTCGCCGAGCGATTCAAGCAGAACCTCGAGCCGCTGAAGTCCATCGAACCCATGCTCTACAAGGTCGCCGAGGAGCACGTCATCCCGCCCGAAGGCAAGGCGGACCTCGTCACGCGCATCCTGGCCAAGGCAGCCGGAGCGTTACCGCCCTCGGAGCTCGTCAACTTCGTCCTGACGGTGAGCTCGAAGGTGCCCGAGAGCGACGCCGCGGTCTTTGCCCTCGCCGCAGGGCCGTCGCTCCTGCGGGGCATGGCGTCGTGGGCCGTCGAGGACATTCAGAAGGTGCTCGGCCTATTGGCCAAGTGGAAGACGGCGACGGCGGTACCCTCGCTGCTCCCGCCCGAGACGTGGCCGGTGCTCGTCCAGAAGGTCGGCGAGGAGGCGCTGGCGAACGCGGTCAAGGCCATGACGCAGGAGGTCATGCCGATCGAGGTGGTACGGCTGATGGGCGACCACGCCGAGGGGCGCCGCAAGTTCGCCTTTGGCGTCGTGACCTCGGGTGGCCTGGGGTCGATGACGACCGTCGCCGGCGAGCTCACGAACCTCGGCTACCCGCCCAAGGAGCCGCTGGGCGCAGAGGCCTTGCAGAAGGACGCCAAGCTACTGGAGAAGCTCGCGGGCCGGCTCCAGGGCATCCAGCTCGTGCCCCTGGCCGCAGACTACGAGGCCAAGGCCGCGCGGCTCGAGCAGGCCAACACGGACTGCACCGAGACCTTGCTCGAGGCGCGGCGCGCCATCCACCCCGAGCTTGCGCTCCCCGAGCCGCTGTGGGCTCGCTGCCGTTCGCTGTCCGCGCGTCGACTTCTGGAGGAGGGCAAGGTCGAGGAGGCCGTCAAGCTCGTGCGCGAGGCCTTCGCCGACGCGCCCGAGGACGCCAAGGTCGAGCGGCGCATGAAGGAGATCCACAAGAAGCACGCGGAGAAACAGATCCGGGCGGGTGACTTCGCCGCGGCGACCGAGACGATCGCCGCCGTCGATCCGGCGCGGCGCGATCCGGAGTTCATCGCGCTGCTGGCCGACATCAAGTCGGAGCAAGGTCGCCTGGCCAAGGCGCGCGGCGATCGCGTTGGCGCCGTCGCGCTGTACTCCGAGGCGCATCGTCTCGATTACCGGCACACGATCCCAGACGATCTGCTCGCCGACCCCACGAGCGGGACGCGGCAGTTCGTGCTCGGTGCGCTGTGGGTGTGCCTCGCCGCGGGCGTGGCCGCTGGGCTCACGCGCTTTCGCCGGCGGCGGATCGCGCTGACCGAGTTCATGAACCTCGCCGAGGGCAACCCCCGGGAGTTCCATGGCCCCGCAGGGCGGCGCGTCCTCGTGGCGAGCCACGCGCTGCTGTCACTGCGCCCGTTCTCGCATCGCATCGTGCCGTGGTCGGAGGTCACCTCCGTGCTCAAGATGCCCGCAGGCGAGGGACACTCGGGCGGGCTGCTCATCTGGCAGGGCGGCGACGACGCGTTCTTCATCCCGCAGACGGCTGTGGGGCACTACGTGGACCTTGTCGCCGCCGTCAGCGAGTTCCTCAAAGACGAGAATGTCGACGTGACCGACGCCGGCGCGCTGGACCCGGAGAAGACCGTCGACAGCTTCGACATGGCACGCGAGGTCGCCAGTCGCGATTTGCGGCGCCGTCTCGGCGGCCTCGCGGCTCTGGGCATCGCCGGTCTCGCCTTCGCCCTTTTCGCGCTGCTCGACGTCGGCGCCGGGCTCGAGCGCTTTCACCAGCTGCTCGTGGGAAGCGGCCTGGCAGTTGGCGTCGGCCTCATCCTCGCCTGGGTCGTCGATCGCATGTTCCCATACAGCCGGGCGTAGTCGTCTTTAAGCCAGCTTAAGTCGCCGTGACTTCCGGTCTTCCCTACCTTGCCGGTGGACCTGGAGGATCACGATGCGACTTGCGACGACTGCTGCTGCTCTAACCGCCACGCTGCTCGGCTGTGCCGAGACCAACGCGCCTGGAACCTTGCTCACAAGCCCCGCGACGGCGTCACCCGACGTCACGTCGGCGCCGACCCCGGACACGAGCCCGGAGCCGCTCACCGGCTGCGCGGCGCTGGCGTGCCCTGCTGGCGCGCACTGTGTGGACTCCGCGTGCGTCACCGACGCGCCGCCGCCGTGCATGCCCGCGATTGACCGCGTCGTGATGCCCGCCTTCGCTCGACTGACGACCGATGTCGTCCTCCACGGTGACGTCGTGCTGTTCTCGACCGCGCTCGGGCTCGAGATCTACGCCAAAGACGCCGCACCCGACGCCCAGGGTCACGCGCCAACGCCGATCGCCTGGGTGGCGCTCGATGGCGCGGCGACCGCGCTTGCGGTCGAGGCCAACATCGTGGCGGTCGCGCATGGCAAAGACGGCGTCACGCTCATCGACGTCGCCACGGCAAGCGCTCCGGTCGTGCTTGGGCGGGTCCCCGTCGCCGTCGGAGCCGCCGGCGTCGCGCTCGTCGGACACCACCTCTACGTCGCCGACGGTGCGACGGGCCTCGTGATCTGGGACGTCTCGGTGCCGACGCTTCCGGTGTGGACTGGAGCGGTCGCGACCGGCCAGCGCGCGCAGAGCGTCCTCGTCCGCGACGGCGTCGCCTACGTGGCCGCCGCCACCGCGGGGCTCGTCTTGGTCGACGTCGCCGACGCTACGGCGCCCACGGTGCTCGGGACTTTCCCAACCAACGCGCCGCTCAACGCCGGCGAGGCCGTGCGCGTGCGTGCCGTCGGGACCCGGCTCTACGTCGCGGCGCGCTACGCGGGCTTGCACCTCTTCGATGTCAGCGAGCCCAAGGCGCCCACCAAGCTCGGGACCTACATCGTGGAGAACAACAACCTCATCGTGAGCGACGTGAGCGTCGACCCGACCACACAGATCGCGGCGGTGGTCGCGACCTACTTCCGCACGATCCACCTCGTGGACGTCTCCGACGGCGCCGCGCCCAAGCTCGTGTCCGTCTCCAAGTCCGGCGCGAGCGCGGTGGCCATCGGGCGCAGCGGAAGCACGGCCTGGCTCGCTGGGGGCGGCATCCTGCGCTTCGATCTCGCGGCGCCGGGCGGACCGGCGGAGCTCGCGAACTTCGGCCCGAAGGGCGGCGATGAGACGCGCGACGTCACCGCGGTGGACGGTCGCGTCTACGTGGCCCAGTACGTCTCGGGGCTCCAGATCATCGAGGCCGCGCCGGCGCCGCGCGTGATTGGTGCGCTCGCGATGCCGCTCCCCACCATGTCGGTCGCCGTGCACGGGAGCCGCGCCTACGTGGGCCTGGACGCGACGTACCCGATGATCCTGCGCGGGGAGCTGCACGTCGTCGATCTCTCGGTGCCGGAGGCGCCCGTCGCGCAAGGGAAGGTCATCTTCGCTGGTCGACCGGCCCAGGTGCGCTGGGTGGGGCCCGGGCTCGTCTACGTGACCACGGGCGAGCTCCAGGTCATCGACGTGAGCGACCCGAAGGCGCCCAGCATCGTCACGACGGTGCACACGAACCACTCGTTCGAGGGCATGGACCTCCAGGGCGATGTCCTGGCGCTGACGCGACGTTACAATGACGTACAGTTTTACGATGTGTCCGACCGCAAGAAGCCGGTGCTCCTAGGCTCCTTCGACACGCCCGGCCACGCCATCGACGTCGCGCTGGCGGGCACCGTGGCCTATATCGCGGACGGCAACAGCGGCGTGCGTGTGCTCGATGTCTCAGAGCCGAAGGCACCCAAGGCGCTGAGCGCCATCGCGCTGCCGGGTCACGTCGGCGCCGTGGCGGTCGCCGATCAGCGCCTCTGGTTTACGGGCGATGGCCTCATCCGGGCCTTCGACGTCTCGGACCCGGCGCGGCCGCTGCCGCTAGCGTCGATCCCGAGCGTGGCGCGCGCACCAGTCGGCCTCGCGCTGTCTGAAGCGACGGCGTGGGTCATCGACCGCGACATCCCGCTCGCGGGCCTGAGCCTCGCCTGCGTGCCAAGCACCTCGTCCATGGCGACGCCGACGGCGGAGCTCCCGTCGACCGTCCAGCTCGTCAACGTCCTCGCTGGCGCTGACGCGCTCGACGTCGTCAGCGACGCGGTACCCGTGGCCGCCACTCTCGGCTTTGCGCAGGGCGTCGCGGTGACCGTGCCCAAGGGCCCACTCGCGTGGCAGACTCCGGCGTCGGCGCAGCCGCTCCTCGTGTCGGAGCTCGCGCGCGAGACTGCGGTCGTCGTCGCCACGGGCATCGTCACGGCGCCGGCTCAGCTGCGACTCCCGGCGATTGGTCTGCCTGCGGCGGACGCCGCGCGGCTGCGGGTCACCAACGCGACCTCCACCTCCGGCCTGCTCGGCGCCTCGGTGCGGCGCGGCGCGCAGACCGTCACGCTCGGCAGCCCCGCGGCGGGTCAGAGCGGTCCGGCCACGGATCTGGTCGGCCCCGGAGCGTGGGAGCTGACCATCGCGTTGGCGGGTGAGACCCTCGTCATGCCGCTTCCGGTGCTGGGCCTCGGCCACACGACGGAGGCCATCGTGGCGCGCACCCCCGAAGGTCGCGCGTTCGTCGTCCTGCAACGCGACGACGGTCTGACCCGCCAGGTCGGCGCGCCAGACCACCTCGCACGCTGGCGGTTCGTGAACCTCACGGACGTGCCCGTCACCGCGCGTCTCGAGGCCGAGCCTCAGCCCAAGCTCGAGGCGGTCGCGACGCTCGGCACGAGTGGAACGGTCGGTCTCTGGCCCGGGACCAAGCACGTCGAGCTGACCCACGCGACCACGGGCGCCGCCCTCGGCAGCGTCGCGGCGCTTCCGCTGCCCTACAATACGCAGTGGACGACGGTGCTCGTGCGTAGCGCCGACGGCACGCTCGCGACCATCACGACGCGCGACTTCTCCGGTCAGCAGACGAAGAATTCGACGACGGAGATTCAGCTCACGCACGCCGTGCCTGGCGTTGGCGAGGTCGATCTCGTCCTTCTGGCCCATGACGGCAGCTGGGGGGCCACCCCGAAGACGCTCCCCTTCGCGACGGCCGTCGGCTTCGGTGAGGTCACCTCGATTCTGCACCCGAAGACCGGGAGCTACCACGTCGGTGTCGACCTCGACCGCGACGGCAGCCTCGATCACGTCTTCGACGTGGGCTACTTCCCCGACTACGGCATGTCGCTCATCCTAGCCCGCGGCCTCGACGGGCGGCTGCGCCTCGGCGTCCACTCTCCGGCGGACGGCCCGGTCTATTGGCGCTACGCCAACGACCAGCTCGCCAACGTCCGCGTCGTCAACTTGACGTCCAAGCCCAACCTCGAGGTCCTCGTGCCCACCTGGTACGAGCAGAGCTCGCCATCACTCGTCCCTGCCCAGTCGAGCTCGGGGCGCTATGGCGTCCTGGCTGGTTCGCTCACCGTCACGCTGCGGGAGCCGCAGTCGAAGGTCGAGTGGAGCTGGACGGGGGCCATCGGTGCCGAGCAGCGCCTCTCCGTCGTGTTCTGGGAGCAGGCGGATGGGACGATCACCACGCTCTCGACCGACGACACCCTCGTGAGCGGGACTGCGGTCCGCGTCGTCCACCTGGCGCCGAAGCTCGGCTCGGTGAAGGCGACGCTCATCCCGGCCGAGGGCACCGCCGGCATCGGGCTCGGTACCATGGCTCCGCTCGGGCAGTCGGCTGCGGTCGCGACCACGTTAGGCGTGACGGCCGGGCGTCGCGTGGCCCTCGATACGAACGCCGACGGCCAGGACGACCTCTCGTTCGCCGTCAACGAGGGCGCGGGCGATACGGTGACCAATGTCTATCTCGTCGAGGACGCGACCTGGCCCTTCGCCCGTGTCCATGGGCAGGACTATCTCATGTCCGCCTCGTACGCCGAGGAGCTACAGGCGCGCGTTCAGGTCGTCTACCTGCCGGACGCGCAGCTCAAGGTGACGGTCACCGCCGACGGCGCTGGTGACACGCCGACTCCCGTCGCGAGCTTCACCTCCAAGGCCGCGTATGGTGTCAAGCCGGCGGTCTTCTACGGCGTCGGCGGCGTCGCGTCGCTGCTCGCCGGTGAGCGAACGCTCACGGTGACGGTCGACGGCGTGGTCCGGACGCTGAAGGCCGCGCTCCCCGGTCAGTCACGCCACATGCTGCTGATCGCCGGGGCGAAGAGCGACCCCTGGGTGACGCTACTCTCCGAGCCCGACAACGGCGCCGACGCCGTCACGGTCGTCCACGCGGCGCTCGGTACGCCCGCCGTCTCGGCTTTTGCCCAGGTGCCCGGTGCGACGACCTTCACGGCGCTCGGCTCGCCCCTCGCCTACGGGCAGATGTCTCCGGCGATACCGCTCTCGGCGTCGGGCGCGGTGTTTGCCCTCGACCGCACGGGCGACGGCGTCCCGGACTGGAAGAGCAAGCCCATCGGTGGCAAGGGGCACACGTGGCTGCTCATCGCGGGCCCTGCGGAGGCACCAGCGCTCCTCCCCGTCAGCTTCGGTGGCTACGCGTGGCTGGGCGGTGACGTGCTGAAGTAGACGGCTTGGGCTAGGATTGCCCCGGAGGTCAATCATGAGCGAGCGGTGCAGCAGTGTGGTGGCCTTGACGGTCCTTCTGACGTTGAGCCTGGGCTGTGACGTCACGACGCCGACCACCACGACGGAGGTGCGTGTCGGTACCCTGGACGGGACGGACGGCATGGTCGCCATCGCGCGCAGCGGGACGCGTCTGCGCGTCTACACGTGCGGCGGGGCCAGCACCGTGACGACCCACACCGGCTGGACGGATGTGACGCTCGCCGGCGACGCGTTCACTGGCTCCGGGAGCTCCGGGCTGAGCGTCCAAGGCACCTGGAGCGCCGACGCGGCCACCGGCACCCTCACGGTCGCAGGCGGTGGCAAGGTGAGCTTCACGGCGCGCGCGCCGTCGGCCGGGACGCCGATGGGCCTCTACGTCGGGCCCGAGGCGCCGTGTCGGACGGGCCTCATCGTCGGCGGCATGCCGGGAAGCCTGGCTGCGGTCGGTGCGTGGTGCGACGGCGCGGGCGTCATCGGCCAGGTCGTGCCGATCCTGCCGATCGCCGAGGTCGCCCAAGGCGTGGCCGTGCGGCGCACGGTCGATCCCGCCACCGTTCAGAGCTTGGTCCAGCGTCTCACGTTGTAGGGTTCGGGCCCGTTGACCCGCGGCGGCGCATGCCGTACCGCTAGCACATGGGTCCGGCTGACGGCTTCATCGGTCGCGAGGTCGAGCTCGCCTGGCTTCAGGCGCAGCTTGCGGCCGGACATCGCCTCGTCTCCGTGATTGGCTCCGGCGGCGTCGGCAAGACGCGCTTGCTGCGCGAGCTCCTCACGCAAGGCGCGGGAGACGCCGTCTTTGTGGACCTCTCGACGACGACGAGCGAGGAGGCGACGCTGGCCTCCGTCGCGTCCGCGCTCGGACTCGCACCCTCGGCGGGCGGCTCCGCGGCCGGCATCGCCCGCTCGCTGGCGGACCGTGGCCCGTTGCTCCTTGCGCTCGACAACCTCGAGCAGATCGTGGACGCCGCGCGCGACGCGGTCAGCCTGTGGCTGGCAGAGGCCCCAACATGCGCCATCATCATCACCTCCCGCGAGTCCCTGGGTCACCCCGCGGAGCAGGTGCTGGCCCTCGAGCCACTCCCGGTCCCCGCCGAGGACGACCTCGACGTCAGCCGCAGTGACGCCGCGCGCCTCTTCCTCGAGCGTGCCCGCGCGACTTGGTCCGAGATCGCCGTTACGCCCGCGACCGCCGCGCGCGTCAGCGCCATCGTGCGCGGGCTCGACGGCTTGCCGCTGGCCATCGAGCTCGCCGCAGCGCACGTCGATGTCCTGGGCCTCGACGGGCTCGTCGCGCGGCTCCCGCGACATCTCGACGCGGTCGCATCGCTCGATCCGTCGACGCCGTCGCGCCACGCCTCCCTTCGTGGCGCCGTGGCGTGGTCCTGGGCGCTGCTCGGCGAGCACGAGCGGGAGGTGCTCGTGCAGGCCTCGGTCTTCGTGGGCTCCTTCGACGCCGACGCGGCGGAGGCCGTGCTCGGCACCGGCGCCATTCGCGTGCTCTCCGCCCTGCGGCGGAAGTCCCTGCTGCGCATCGTGAGCACACCGGATGCTCCGGGTCCCCCGCGGCTCGCGCTCCTGGCCCCGGTCCGTGACTTCGCACGTGAGCAGCTCGACCGGCTGAGTCCCGAAGCGCGCGAGGCGATCCATCGCCGTCATGGGCTCACGTTCGCTGACAGCGGCCTCAGGCGGGCGCGTCGCGTGGCTCAGACGGGCGATCTGGCCGAGCTCACGACGCTCAACGCCGACCGGGAGAACCTCGTCGCTGCGCTCGACGGTGGTCACGCCGACGACCGAGGCCTCGAGCTCGCCTTGGCGCTCGAGCCCGCGTTGGAGGCCCGGGGCCCGCTCTCGCTCGGACTGCGGGTCTTCGAGCGCGCGCTGACGCTGGCCTCGGAGCCGAGCTCCCTGCGGGCCCAGGTCCGGCGTGCGCGCGGCCGCTTTCAGCTGCTCTCCGGCCGCACGGACGAGGCGCTGACGTGCTTGTCGCTCGCCGTCGACGAGGCCCGCGCGTCGGGTGACCGCGTCGCGCTCGCCGAGGCGCTGCGCGACCTGGGGCTCGCGCATCACCAGAAGCGCGATGCCGTCGCGGCTCGCACGGCTTATGACGAAGCGCTGACCCTCGCGCGCGCTCAGGACGACGCACGCGCGGTCGGACGCCTGCTGGGCAACCTGGGCGCGCTCGAGCACGATCAGCGCGACCTGGACTCGGCGCTCGAGCGCTACCGCGAGGCGCTCGCCGTGCTGCGGGAGCTGCACGACGTGCGACTCGAGGGCCTGTTCCTGGCCAACCTCGCGCTGCTCGAGCAGGAGGCGGGAGCGACCGAGGAGGCGCGCGATCACTTCGACGCCGCCATCGCGAGCTTGCGGCTGGCAGGAGACCGGCGTCTCGAGGCCATCGCGCAGAGCAACCTGGGTGCGCTCGCGTCCGAGCAGGCGCGTGACGCGGTCGCACTGGAGCTCCATGGGGCCGCCGTCGCCGTGCTCCGCACCGTGGGTGACGACCGCAGCCTGGCCCTGGGACTCGTCCGACAGGCCATCGCCCTGGCCGGTCTCTTGCGCGTCGCCGAGGCCCGCGATCGCTTCGACGACGCCGCGCACGTCGCCGCGCGCGTCGGTGATCCGATGGTCCTGGAGACGCTGGAACTGGCCCGAGCATTCCTCGACCACGCCTTGGCCCTGCGCGCCCGCTCCGAGGGTCGGGGCGAGGCGGCCGAGGAGCATCTGGCTCGTGTGCGGCGACGAATCGCGATGGCGCGCACGTGCTCGCTTGGAGCCGGCCGGCTCGTCGACGCTTCAGACGACGTCCGTCTCACCCTGCGCATGCTGGATCGGCTCGTGCCGCCATCGGGTCCGAGCGTCGTGCCGCGACCGGGCGCGCTCAGCCTCGCCGCCGACGCGCGCTGGCTCATCCCGCCCAACGGCGCCCAGGTCGACCTGTCTCGGCGGCGCACGCTGCGCGGCATCGTCTTTGCGTTAGCCAAGGCGCAGGCCACCGGCGAGAGGCTCGATCTCGAGGGCCTGCGTGTCGCGGGCTGGGGCGATGAGCGCATGTCGGTGGAGGCAGCCACCAACCGCGTGCACGTCGCGCTCGCGGCGTTGCGGCAGCTCGGCCTGCGCGATCACCTGCACCACGACAGCGGTCGCTACTGGCTCTCACCGCCCGTGGTCTTCGCGTCCCCGGACTAGACTTGCATCGCCGCCGCGCGCGGACTATCTCCGCGACCATGCAGCTCGCTCACATCTCCGACCTTCACGTCGCCGACTTCGAGTCCGTCACCCTGCGCGACTTCCTCAACAAGCGCGTCACCGGCGGCATCAACCTGCTCACCGGCCGGCGCGGCGCCCACCCGCTCGACCTGTGTGAGCGGCTGGTCGAGGACCTGACGGGCCAGGATCTCGACCACGTCGTCGTCACGGGCGACGTCACCAACCTGTCGTTGCCCGGTGAGTTTCAGCGCGCTGCGCGGCTGTTGCGCCCGCTCGGCGGCTATGAGCGCCTCACGGTCGTGCCTGGCAACCACGACGTCTACACCGCCGGGGCCGAGACCCAGCATCGCTTCGAGAGCTACTTTGGCTACTTGTTGTTCGGCGCGGAGTCGCAGCCGGCCGATTGGGTCTATCCGGCGGTCAAAGACCTCGGGGACACCGTCATCGTTGGGCTCTCGAGCGCGCACAAGACGCCGATGTTCACCGCCTGGGGATGGGTCGGCGAGGACCAGCTTGGCCGCCTCGAGCAGCGCCTGGCCGAGGTGCCGCACCTCGAGCGGAAGACCAAGGTGGCGCTCGTGCACCACAACCTGCACCCGCGCGACGCCTGGCACGAGCACGCGGCGCAGCTCAAGGACCGCACCGAGGTGATCGCCGCGCTCCACCGCCTGCGCTTCGACCTGCTGCTGCATGGCCACACGCACCGGGCGCATCAGTTCGTCGTCGAGCGCGACGGCCACACGCTCGCGATCGTGGGCTCCGGCTCCAGCACACGCCAAAGCGAGGACCCCGGTCGGATCGCGCGGTACAACGTCTATTCCACGGAGGGTAGCCGAGTCCGACTCCGCACGCGCGTCTACGTTCCAAGCCAACGCAAGTTTGACTGGATGCCGTAGCTCACCTGCGATGCGGGGGGTCGTCCCCCACACCAGCTCGGGGGCGTGGGGGTCGTCCCCCACACCAGCTCGGGGGCGTGGGGGTCGTCCCCCACACCAGCTCGGGGGCGTGGGGGTCGTCCCCCACACCAACGCTACGCGGGGCGGAAGACGCGGCGCTCGGACTTGCGCTTGCGGCGAAGGGCCTCACGGTCCTTGCGCTTCTTGCGCTCCGAGGGCTTCTCGAAGTAACGCCGACGCTTGAGCTCTCGGAGGATTCCCTCCTCAGCGATCTTGCGCTTGAGCACCTTGATGGCGCGCTCAACGCTGTCGCCGTCGACGTACACCTCGAGAGGGCGTAGGTCGAACTCATTGCGGGGGCGAGGCGGTCCACGACGGTCTGGGCGACTGTCGGGACGACCATCGAAACGGGGCTGATCCATGTCGTGTCGGTTGTAGCTCATAGGCGGGCGCGGAACTTAGACGAGCGCGTCCCGGCTTGCAAGCACCATCGTCCAACTCGCGTGCCGAAGCCCGACTTTTTCCCCTCGGCTCCGCGAACTTTGCAATCGCGCGCCTCGCGTGCTTCGATTCTCCCATGCGGGCCTACCTCGAACACACGCGCCGTCTTCCCGTCGCCCTCGTGCTCGCCGTGCCCTTGCTGCTGCTCTACCAGGCGGGGCTGCTCGCCGTCGGCTTCGACGCGCTCAACGGCGCCGACGTCTTCACCGTCACCCTCATGGAGCGACTCGGGCACCGGGGCTACCTCATCGTCAACGGCGTGGTCGTCCTGGGCTTCCTGGGTGGCGCCTGGGCGTTGAACCGCAAGCGGCAGTTCCACCCGCGCTGGTTTCTGCCCCTCGTCGGCGAGTGCGCGCTCTACGCGGCGACCATGGGCACAGCGATCCTCTTCGTCATGGACAAGGCCCACCTGCTCGGGCCGGGCGAGGCCATCGCGAAGATGTCGCTCGCCACGCGCATCGTCATCAGCGCGGGTGCGGGCCTCCATGAAGAGCTGGTCTTTCGCCTGGCCCTCATCCCCGGGATGGCGCTCGCGTTCGCCCGCATGTTGGGCAGCAAGCGCGACGACGCGGTGCTCCCTGTGAGCCTTGCCGTCGTCGCCTCGAGCGTGCTCTTCTCGCTCGCCCACTTCCTGGCCGAGCCCTTCACGTGGTTTGCGTTCTGGTACCGCGGCCTTGCCGGCCTGGTCTTTGCGGCGCTCTTCGCCGCCCGCGGCTTCGCCGTCGCCGCGTACACGCACTTCCTTTATGACGTCTACGTTCTCGTGCTCGCGCGCTAGCGTGCGGCCTCGACGAGCTTCTGGAGCTCGCCCGACCGCTCGAGCTCGAGCGCGATGTCGGCACCTGATTCTCCGACAGTAGTAATCGTTTCGTAGGGACTAGTTGCCCCAGTAGTCACGCCACTACGAAGCCACTCCCA
>SXOX01000061.1 GCA_005776585.1 Pseudomonadota bacterium
GATTGCCGGGAAGCGACCGGACAGGGTCGCCCAGGCGGCATTGGCCTCGGCGGCGGTGCCGAAGAAGCCGAGCTGCACGCTGCTTCCGGACGGCACGGCAGCAGCGGCCGACGGCGCCGGGTCGGCAGGCTCAGGCTCGGCGGCCGGTTCGGGCGCAGCGGCAGGCTCGGGCGCAGCGGCAGGCTCAGGCCCGGCGGCCGGTTCGGGCGCAGCGGCAGTCGGCGCGTCGGCGAGGAGCGAGAGCCCCTCTTCGTCGTGATCCGCGGTCGGCGCCACGGCCTCTGGGGCGGGTGGCGTGGTTGGACCCGCGTAGCGCGCCCGCGGTGTCGTCGGAAGCGCCGGAGGCTCGACGACCAAGGGGACCGGTGGCTCGGTCGGGAGAGTGACCCGCCGTGGACGCGGCGACAGCAGGGCGTCGATGCGCGGGAGGCCTTCGAAGAGCCGCTCGTCCAGCGGAGGCGCGTCCTCGTCCCAGAACTTCACCGAGGTCTTCACCGTGCGCGGCGGACCGCGACGCTCCGGCGGCCGCGCCTCTTGAACGACCTCGACCTCATCCCACTGGAGCGGCACCGCGTCGGCCCACTCGAGGACCTCGGACTCGACCACGTTCAAGGTCTCGTGCGAGGCCACGGGCGAGGGCGCCTCCTCGAAGTCCTCCCACTCGAGGATCTCTTCGATCTCGCGGTCATCTTGGGGTATGGCGCGGCGCGCGGTGGCACCGGAGGAGGCGATGACCGCGGTGACCTCGGCCGGCTCGGACGGCATGACGGCCCGCATGTCGGCCATCAGCTGATCGACCGAGCGATGCCGGCGCTCGGGATCGACGGTCGTCGCGGTGAGGAACAGCAGGTCCAGCGCCGGCGAGATGCCCGCCGTTTGCTCCGAGAGGGGAACCCCGGGGACCACGTGCGTGCGCGCTAGGACCAGCCCCAGGAGCAGGCCGAGCGCGTAGACGTCGGACTCCGGACGCTCGGACTCGGGAACGGCCAGCTGCTCCGGGGCCACATACGAGACGCTGTGCATGTCGCCCGACGCGCGGCCGAGGAGCCGATACGGCGAGGTGAGCGTGACGCGGCGCTCGACGAGCAAGACGTTGCTTGGCTTGAGGTTGCCGTGCACCGCCATGCGGTGGACCCAGCCGACCGCGGCGGTCACCTGGCGGAAGATCTCGAGGACCTCCCAGTTGTGCAGCCGGGGGCGTGACGCGACGAACGCATCGAGAGACTGCGCGCCAACGACGAGGTCGGAGACGACGAACGTGTCGCGTCCATCGATGACGACGTCGTGGACCCGCGCCAGGTGCTCGTGGCGAAAGCCCAGCGCGCGGCTGACCCGAAGGAAATTCACCTGCCGGTGGAGACCGGAGAAGAGCTCGGGGTCGAGGACCTTGACGGCCACGTCCGTGCCGAGCCTCAGGTCGTGGCCCGCGAAGAGCACGCTCTGGGGGCCCGAGCCAAGACGCTCCCCAACCCGATAGCGCGCCTGCAATATCGTGCCCGACTCGGGTGCCCAATCGATAGTCACGCTGCCCTCGCCGTGAACCCTGACAATCAACCCACCGGAATTGCGGTACTTTTTCGAGTTATCGTTCCCGCGCGGCGGCGGCAGCCTAGCAGAACGCTCCGGCCATGACCACGAGAATCCGCGCCGCACCGGGGTGGCTCGCGCGACGCTTTCGCCGTGAGGACTTGGCGATCGTCGCGTGGGTCCGTATCATCGAACGGATGGCCAGCGGAGCTGTGACGGGCGGGCCCGACCGCGGAAGGACCACTTCGAGATGAACGACGACACAGCGCGCAGCGTGGTGGAGACGGACGTGCCCCTGTCGCGGAGCACGCTCGACTCCGACACTGAGCGCGAAGCGGCGCGGCTGCTGAGCCGGTGCCGGCCGGACGCCGTCCCCTACGAGCGCCGCATCTTCGTCAATCGCAACCTCAGGCTGAGCGGAATCGACCTCGTCGGCTTCGACATGGACTACACGCTGGCGATGTACCACGTCTCAGTAGAGAACCTGGCGGTGGCGCTGACCATCGATCGGCTGATTCGGACCCGGGGCTACCCCGAGGTCCTCCGCAATGCGCCCTATGATCCGGACTTTGCCGTGCTGGGACTGTCGGTCGACAAGAAGCACGGCAACCTGCTCAAGATGGACAATCACCGGCATGTCTCGCGGGCCTACCACGGCTTCGAGCCGGTCCTGAAGGCGGAGCGCAGAACGCTCTACAACCGCGAGCGCCTGCGGATGTCGAGTGATCGATTCGCCCTCATCGATACCATGTTCGCGGTACCCGAAGCGTGGCTCTTCGCGCGGATGGTGGACCTCCACGAGGTCGCGCTGGGCATGACGCTCGGGCCGAACGACTATGAGCGCTTCTTCAACGACATTCGTGAGTGCATCGATCAGGTGCACGCCGACGACTCGCTCAAGAGCGTCATTCGCAAAGACGTCGGGCAATACATCGAGCGCGATCCGGAGCTGGGTCGGACGCTGCGTCGCATTCGTGCGTCGGGCAAGCGCACGCTGCTGTTGACCAACAGCCACTGGGACTACACGGATCCGGTCATGCGGTATCTGCTCGAAGGACCGGGGTCGAGTCCGAGCTCGTGGCGTGACGCGTTCGACATCGTCATCGTCGCCGCAGGGAAGCCCGCGTTCTTCACCGAGGATCGACCCTTCCGCGAGCTGCGTCTGCCGGAGGGCCAGCCCGAGCAGCACGAGGTCACGGCATTGGAGCGCGGCCGCGTGTATCAGGGCGGCAACGTCCGCGACTTCGACCGGCTCATGGGGACCTCGGGCGATCGTGTCCTGTACGTGGGCGACAACATGTACGGCGACATTCTTCGCTCAAAGAAGGCCACGACCTGGCGTACGGCGATGGCGATTCCCGGCCTCGAGCGGATGCTGCTCGTGCATGAGCGCGTCCGCCCCGAGATCGTGCGACGCGATGCGGTCGAGGCGGAGCGCACGCGACTGGACGAGGAGCTCCGCGTGCTTGAGCTTCAGCTCGAGGCGCTCGAGCTGCTGAAGGAGGAGCCACCGACGGGTCGCGGCGCCGAGGTCGATGGTCGGGTCCTGCGCCGCGCACAGCAGCTGGCGCGCCGTGACTGTCGACGCATCGAGCGGTCCCTCAAGCGCTGCGTGCGGGAGGCGCGAGCCATTGACATGACCATCGAGAACGCCTTCAACCCACACTGGGGGCAGACGTTTACGGCCTTTGCCGAACACTCGCTGTTTGGCGGTCAGCTGGAGGACTACGCGTGCCTGTATCTGGCGAAGGTCTCGAACTTCCTGGCCTATTCGCCAAACCAGTACTTCCGAACGCCGCGCGACGTCCTACCGCACGACCACGCGTAGACGTGCCTGACGAGAGCCGGAGTCGCCTGCCGTGGGGCAGAAGTGCCAGAGGTTCAGGCCCCCGGCTCATCCTGGCCCTGCTGGTGGGCTGCGCGACGAAGGCACCCACGACGGAGAGTCCGCCGAGCGATGGCACGACCGCGGACGCGACTTCGCACGACGCGGCCGTCGTCGAGAGCGCCGGCATCCAGTTCGTCGATGTCTCCGCACGGCTCGGCCTGGAGCCCGTTCGCGCGCGCGGCGTCGCGCTGCTCGACTTCGACGACGACGGATGGCCCGACATCACGATCGCCGAACATGACGGCGTACGCCTCTTGCGCAATCAGCAGGGCGGTGGCTTCGCGCCCGTCGCACTCCCCGCCGGCCCGGTGGGGGCCCATGGCGTAACCTGGGCCGACGTCAACGACGACGGGAAGCGCGATCTGTTCGTGACCGTCCGCGGTAACGCCAACCGGTTGCTGCTCGCGAGCGCCGACGGCTTCATCGATGGGACGGCTCAGGCGGGTCTGGCGGGTCTGGCGGACCTGGACAACCCGTCGGCCGAAGGGGCCAGCTTCGCTGACCTGGACCGCGATGGGGACCTCGACCTCTACCTCTGCCAGGGAGCCGACGGACGCGTCGTCGGGAGCTTCGGCTACCAAGGGCGGCCCGACGTCGTGTTTCGTAATGATGGTGGGCACTTTACGGATGTCACGCAAGCCTGGGGCTTTGGCCTTCGGCCCGACGGCGAGACGTTCATGGCCATCCTCGTCGACCTCGACGACGACGCCCGGACGGACGCCTTCATCGTCGACGATCACCGCGACGACCTCTTGCTGCTCGGGCCGGAGCTGGCCGGGGGGGCCTTCGTGAATCGCTCGAAGGAGCGCCTCAAGGTGGATCCGTCGTCCATCATGGGCGTCGACGTCGCCGACATCGATGGAGATGGGCTCCTGGACCTCTATTCGACGACCGCCTCGGCCGATCGGCTCTATGTTCGCCCCGACGGCATCGCGTTCGAGGACGTGCGCTCCGTCTGGATGGATCGCGGCACCGACGCCAGCGCCAACACCGTCGGCTGGGGCGTGGGGCTCGTGGACCTGGAGCTCGACGGCGACCTCGACGTGGTCACCGCGGCCTCCTACAGCGATCTGACCGACGCTGAGCGCGGCGTCGTGCGCCCGGGGCTGCTGGCGGCCTATCGCCACGACGGGACCGGACCACAGCAGCGGCTCGTCGATGTGAGCGCGACCTCGGGACCGAGCTTCGAGAGCAGCACCAACGCGTGGGGTCTGGCCCTCGGGGACATCGACCGCGACGGCGACCTGGACATGCTCGTCGGAGTCGATCGCGACCTCGAGGTCTCGGCGATCCCGGTCGGAGATACGCCGATTCGTCACGTGCTGTTGCTGGAGAACCGAACTCCGCGGCAGCTGCCTGACCAGATGGCGAACGGCTGGATCGCGGTCCGTCTCCGTCAGCCGGGGCAAAACCACTTCGCGGTGGGCGCGGATGTGACGCTGCAGCAGAACGCGTTCGTGTCGCGACGACCCATCCTGGCGGGCTCGAGCTACATCTCTCATCACGACGACGCGCTGCACTTCGGGCTGGGTCCGCGCGACGGCGTGGCTTGGCTCGACGTGCGGTGGCCCGACGGGCAGCACACCGTCTACCTGGAGGTCCCTGGCGGCGAGCACACGCTCACTCGGCAGGCGGGCGCGACGTGCTGCATCATCGGGGGCGCGTGCGACGCCGCGGGGAAGGAGGCCTGTCTCGGCAAGCTACGCCAGCGGCTCCCGGCGAGCTCTCCCTGCCATGCGGTTTGTCGCCGTCTCGACGAGTGCGGAGACCGCGGTGGACGTGCGCAGTGTCTCTCCGAGTGCGCGACCGACCCGCTCGACAAGCCCACGGTCGCCTGTGTGCAGCGTGCGACCTGCGCCGACCTCGAGAAGTGCCTGCCGAGCGAAGAACGCTAGCACGC
>SXOX01000062.1 GCA_005776585.1 Pseudomonadota bacterium
CAAAGCCAAGCTGTGGGATACAGGCTGTCATCGGCGTTCCGGGGCTCCAAGTGCTGGGATTTTTCTTTCAACACAAGCACTTTACCCCGAAACGCCTCTCACCAAAAGTACCTTTCGTGAATTATCCGGGCTAGCCCGCATCGTTCATCACGGGCGCGACCAGGTCCCACGGTTCACTCAGGAACCAGCGCCAGCCAGGCACGATCGGGATCCGACCGGTCGCGGCATCGATGCTCCCCTCCTCGGACAGCGTGACGATCACGGCCCGCGGCGCGATCGCGTCCCGACCGGCGCGCTCACGCAACGCCGCAACGAGCGCGGGTACCTCTCGCTCGCGCGTCTCGGGGGCCGTCGGGTCGGCGCAGACCTGGACCAGTACCTGGGGAAGATCCCCTCGCAGCGGATGCTCGACGACGAAGTCGACCTCCAGCCCTGCGGCCGTCCGGACATACCGCGCTTCGAGGCCCATCCGGCGGAAGCCGACGGACACCATGTTCTCCAGGAGATGCCCCCAGGCGGGCTCGCGGCGACGCGCGCAGGCGGTCGAGAGCCCGGCGTCCGCGAGATACACCTTGCGCGGATTGACGGCGCGAACGCGCTCGGAGTCGGTGTCGATCGGGATGAGGTGACAGAAGAACGCGTCCTCGAGGTGGCTCAGGTATTCGTGGACGGTGCCCTTGGCGATCGCGTGGCCCTGAGACCGAAGGTCGTTGTAGATCCGGTGAACACTGAGAAGGCTGCCCGGGTTGTTGAGCACGTGACGGACGAGCTGACGCAATGCGGCAACCGACGGCACACGGTGACGTTCCACGACGTCCCGCAAGATGACCACGTCGACATATTCCTGCAGGACGCGGACCCGAAGCCCCTCATCCAGGCCCTGGACCTCCGGAAATCCGCCCGCGACGACCCAGTCCCGGAAGCGCCGCTCCAGCTCCGAACGATGACGCGCTCCCGGCCGACGCGCACCGGGAAGGTCGACCCCGGCGTGGGTGAGCGACTCGCCGAAGCTGAAGGGCCAGATTTCCGTCGCGAGCACACGGCCGCGGAGCTCGGTGGCGATCTCCCGGGACAGGAGGCGTGCGGACGAGCCTGTGATGCACAGGTGCGCGTCGAGCGTGTCCAGCAGGCGCCGCACGAAGCGTTCCCAGCCAGGAACACGCTGGATCTCATCGAAGAAGAATGCGCACGGACGCTCTCGCAGCGTCGGATCGCGTCGATAGTAGACATCGGGGATCCGCTGCAGGTCCTCCGTCTGGAACGGGAGGAGACGCTCGTCCTCGAAGTTCAGGTAGAGGAGCTGCTCCTTGGCCCACCCGCCTGCGATTCGGTCGGCCATGACCTGATGCAAGAGCGAGGTCTTGCCCGTCCGGCGCATGCCAATGACGGAGTCGATCTTGTTCGCCACCCAGGGAAGTGCTGTGTCCCTGCGCGTCAGTGTTCGGAGCGGGCGCTCGTGGAAGTCGGCGATGAGCTGGTCGATGACCTGGTCCACAGGGCAACAGTAGTCTTCAACGGAGGAAAGAACAAAGCAAAAGCTTCCTCCGTTGGAGGACGCTTCCAGAGGCAAGGGCGATACGGGGCCCTGGCGAAGCCACGACTTGCCAGCCCCGCTCAGTCATGCGATCACCCCGTCGACTCCGGCTCGCGCCAAGGGACACCGACCCCAGTGATTCGCGTTCACCTGACTCGGCACCTCTTCAGCTTCTTCCCGCAGCTCGACGGCCGCGTCCTCGAGGTCCAGGCGGAGACGGCGGCAGGCGTGGTCGAGGCGCTGGAGGCGCTCGCCCCGGGGATTCGGTTCTACCTCTGCGACGAGCTCGGCCGGCTACGGACCCACGTCAACCTGTTCATCGGCACGCGGATGCTCAAGGACCGCCGCGCGCTGACCGACCCCGTCGCGCCGGGCGACGCGGTCCACATCCTTCAAGCACTCAGCGGAGGCTAGCGCATGGCATCACGGCTACTACTCGGGACCCGCAAGGGGACCTTCATCGTCGAGCGTGTCGGTGGCACGTGGCGGCCGCGCCTGTCGGGGCACGGCGGCGCGGGCTCCAACTACGTCGCCAAGGACCCCTACACCGGGCGGCTGTGGGCGCTGCTCGGGCATGGCCACTGGGGCGCGAAGCTCTCGCACTCCGACGACGACGGCGCGACCTGGGTCGACGCGACCGCACAGATCGCCTACCCCGCCGGGGCTCGCTACATCGCGCAGGACATGTACGAGGACGCCACGAGCGACTTCGGCGTCGGCTGGCGCATCTCGACGAAGGCCGCGACCCTCGCCAAGCTGTGGGTCATCGCGTTCGGTCCCGGCGGCAGCGTGTATGTCGGCACGATCCCGGGCGGCCTGTTCATCAGCCGCGACGGCGGCGGCTCCTTCGCGCTCAACCGCGCGCTGTGGGACCACGAGTCGCGCGGCGGGGATCTCTCCGCGGGCGACGCCAATGCGGAGACCAAGTGGTTTGGCACGCCAGCGTCCGAGGGCGGCGACTTCGCGCCAGGGATTCACTCCATCGCGGTCGACCCGCGCGATCCCAACCGTGTGCTCCTCGCCGTCTCGACCGCCGGCGTCATCGAGACGACCGACGGAGGTGCCTCGTGGCGCAGCCGCAACAAGGGCATGGTGCTCGACCACACCCCGGAGCCCGAGGCCGAGTGGGGTCACGACACACACGCCATCGACCTGTGCGCGGGCGCTCCGGACCACGTCTGGCAGCAGAATCACAATGGTGTCTATTACAGCGCCGACGGCGCCGCGACGTGGCGCAAGGTGAGCGCGCCGACCTCCGGCGTGCACTTCGGCTTCCCCGTCGCGGCGGATGGGCACGACGGCCGCACCGCGTGGCTGCTGCCGGGACACAGCGACCAGAAGCGCATGGCCATCGACGGCGGCCTCTTCGTCGCGCGCACCGAGGATGGTGGCGACAACTGGACCCCGCTCCGCGCCGGCTTGCCGCAGGAGCACGCCTACGACGTGGTCTATCGGCACGCGCTCGCGCAGCAGGATGGTGTGGTCGCCTTCGGGAGCACGACGGGCAATTTGTATGTGAGCGAGGACCGCGGCGACCACTGGACGGCCGTCGCGCACAATCTGCCGCCCATCTATTCCGTCCGGTTCGGCTGAGCGACCCCCTCAGCGCGCGGCGATGGGCTGGTCGACCTCGTACATGGCCTCGACCGCCATCACCTCGCCGAGCACGGCCTCAGGGTGTCGACCCTCGTGGGCCAGGCCGTAGACGGCGCGGGTGATATGTGCCGGCAGTTCGAGCTTGCGGGTCAGCTCGTGCACCACGGCGGTGGTGCTGACGCCCTCGGCCACCTGACGCATCTCAGCGCGGATCTGGTCCATGCTCTGCCCTCGCGCGAGCCGCACGCCGACCTGATGGTTGCGCGAGAGCGGCGAGGCGCAGGTGACCATCAGGTCGCCGACGCCGGCGAGGCCCGCAAACGTCATCGGGTCGGCCCCGAGGCGCACACCGATACGGCGCATCTCGGCGAGGCCGCGCGTCACGAGCAGCGACAGCGTGTTGTCGCCAAAGCCCAGGCCCGCCGAGGCCCCGGCAGCGATGGCCACGATGTTCTTCATCGCGCCGGCGAGCTCGACGCCCAGCACGTCGTGGTTGCCGTAGACCCTGAAACGGCGGCCCATGAGCACGCGGGTCGCGCGCGCGACGACCTCTTCGTAGCGCGAGGCGACAACCGTGGCCGCCGGATCGCCGCGCATGACCTCGGCCGCGAGGTTGGGCCCGCTCATGGCGCCGACGCGCAGGCAGCAGGTCTCCTCGCGCAGCACCTCGGTCATCCGCTTCGCCGAGCCGCTCTCGAGGCCCTTGGAGCACGAGACGAGGAGGTGGTCGGGATGCAGGAACGCCGAGAGCTCCGAAACGACGGCGCGCAGGACCTTGGTGGGCACGACCACGAAGATGAGCTGACAGCGCGTGGCGACCTCGTGGAGCTCGGTGGTGGTCTCGATGCCCTCGGCGAGCGTGTGCTCGGGCAGATAGCGTGGGTTGACCCGTTGGCGAGCGACGGCGTCGAGCACCTCGCGGTCGCGCCCCCACAGCAGCGTCGGGTGGCCGTTCGACCGAATGACGTGGGCGACTGCCGTGCCCCACGAGCCGCTGCCGAGGATGCCGATGCTGGGATGAGTGGGCATCGGCGCATGGTGACGGCGCGTGGGGCGGTTGTAAACACTGAGCTCGCGCGCGCGTTGCAAGGAGATGGTCCTTGTGTTAGCAAGGATGCTATGGCGAAGGTCACCAGCAAGCTCCAGCTGACGATTCCCAAGGCGCTCGCGACTCAGTTCGGAATTCGACCAGGGGATGAGGTCACCTTCGAGGCCGCAGGTGACGTCATCCGCATCCGTCCAGGTCCGCTACCGGCCCGCGCGCGGCTCGACCGGGAAACGCGTCTTCGGCTCTTGAGCGAAGCAGACGCTCGCTTTCTTGCCGCAGTGACGTCGCCGACCGACGAAATGATCGACCGAGGATGGACACGCGAAGACCTCTACGAAGAGAGGCTCCGTTGGCCGCGCTTTTAGACACGAATGTCCTCGTCTACAGACGCGACGCCGCAGCTCCGGCCAAGCAGCGCATTGCGTCCGCCCTCGTAGCGCGCGGAGTCGCAGACGGCTCCGTCAAGATCCCGCACCAGGCATTGGTCGAGTTCGTCGCCGCTGCGACTCGTGCGCGTCCGCCGCGCGCGCCGCTGCTGTCCATGTCGGAGGCCCGCGCCGAGGTCGAGCTCCTGCTGGCCACGACCGACGTCCTCTATCCGACCGAGCCGGTCGTGCGGACGGCGCTCATGGGCGTCTCGGCCTACGGGTTCTCCTGGTTCGACGCACATCTGTGGGCGTACGCGGAGTGTCACGGGCTGGACGTGCTCTACTCGGAGGACTTCCAGCACGGTCGGCTCTATGGCTCGGTGCGCGTCGTCGATCCATTTCGCGAGCCGTCGTGACGTCCGTCATGGCTCAACCTGCCGCCAAGCTGTAAGACAGGTTCCGATTCAGCTGTCGGACAAGAAGGGGCCCCTCGTAGATGAGTGCCGTGTAGACCTGCACGGCCGTCGCGCCGGCGGCGAGGCGCTCGCGAACGTCGGCTGCGGTCGCAATGCCGCCCGCGGCGATGAGCGGCACTCGGCCCTGGGTCAGCGCCGAGACCGAGCGCAGTGTGGCCTGGGCGCGTTCCCGCAGCGGCGCACCCGAGAGACCGCCGGCCTCATTCACGAGCGTCTCCGGGCTCCGCAGGCCGTCGCGCGAGAGCGTCGTGTTGGCCACGACGAGCCCACGCGCGCCGCCGTCGAGCGCGGCCGTGACCGTGTCCCGCAGCGCGTCGGGGTCGAGATCGGGCGCGAGCTTCACGAATACGGGCGCGGTCGTGCGTGTGGCGACCGTCTCGACCAGCGCGCGCAACGCGACGGGCGCCTGGAGGTCGCGCAGCCCGGGCGTGTTCGGCGAGCTCACGTTGAGCACGAGATACGACGCGAGCCCGCCCAACCGCTCCACGAGGGCCTGGTAGTCGTCGCGAGCGCGCTCGTTGGGCGTGTCCTTGTTCTTGCCCAGGTTGATCCCCACGGGGATGGGCGGCGGGCCGAGCGCCTCGAGGCGGCGCGCGATGATCTCCATGCCGTCGCTGTTGAAGCCGAAGCGGTTGATGACCGCCTGGTCCTCGGGCAGCCGAAAGAGCCGCGGGCGCGCGTTGCCGGGCTGCGGACGCGGCGTGACGGTCCCGACCTCGACGAAGCCGAATCCAAGCGCGGCCCACGCCGGGATGGCCTCGGCCTGTTTGTCGAGGCCCGCGGCCAGACCGACGGGGCCAGGCAGCCGGAGCCCGGCGAGATCGAGGGCCAGCCTCGGGTCAGGACGGCACCAGCGCGCAACGACCCCCCGTCCGAGCCGCCACCGGGCGAGCCGGCGCATCACGAAGAGGTGCGCGTCCTCGGCGTCGAGCCGAAAGAGCCACGGCCGCGCGATGGTGCGGTAGAGGGCCCCCATGCGCTCAGCCTGCGCGCGTCACGTGGAGCCGCTTCAAGGAGGCGATGGCTTCGCGACAGCGGGCCTCGGCGCTCGACTCGAGCCGCTCGTCGCCGAACACGACGGCCTCGTAGACGCGCACGACGGCGGTGGCGGGCTCCGCGGCCATGGGGTGCGCGTGGCGCAGCGCGTGGACGACCGAAGACGACGTGGTCCCGGCCTTCACCTCGACGCCGAGCCGGCGCGCGACGCGAGACAGGGCGTGAAACCAACGACGTGCGCGGGCCAGCTCGCGCCTTCGCTCGCGGCTCGACGGTGGACGCGCCACTCCCGAGCGCCCACGGCGGCGCCAGAGCCAGCCGGCGAGGCCGCCGATGAGGACTAGAAGCACGCCACCGACGATCAACACGGCCGTGCCCTTCACCGCGTTGCGCACGTCCCGCATGAGGCCCGACCGACCGAAGCTCGGCGTCAGGAAGTCGAACGCGCCGCCGAGCTTCTGGCCGAGCTCGCGGAGCATGCCGAGCTGCGCCTCCAGGTCCCATCGAATGACCCACTTGTACCAGGCGAGCTGGAGGCTATCCATGTACTGCCGCAGGCGTGAGAGAAAGCCCGTGTCCTCAGGAGCCAGCGCGCCCGAGGGCGGCGTGGGCTCGAAGACGACCCAGCCCGTGCCCGGAAAATACACCTCGGCCCAGGAGTGTGCGTCCGCCTGCCGCATGGCCACGTAATTGCCGACCGGATTGTGCTGACCGCCAAAGAACCCACCACAGAGCCGAGCGGGGACATGCGCGGCGCGGGCGAGGACCACGAAGGCGGTCGCGAAATACTCGCAGTGGCCCGCCTTCTTGCTGAACAGGAAGTCTGAGAGCGGGTCAGCGTCGTCGTGCCCACCGGCCAGACTGTATTTGTACTCGCCGACCAGGTGTTGCTCGATGGCGATGGCGCGGTCGTAGTCGGTCTTTTGGCCCGCAGTCACGCGCTCGGCCAAGGCGACGATGTCCGGGTTGAGCGTGTCCGGCAGCTTCGTGTAGCGCTTGAGGTCGAAGTCCTCGTCGAGCTCGGTCCCCGCCTCGCGCAGCCGCTCGGCCTCGCGCGGAATGCGATAGCTCTTGACCTCGTACCTCAGCGGTCCCTTGGTCGCGCCCGTGTAGATGACGTCGTGCTCGGAATCCCAGTGAAACCGAGTCCGCCGTCTTGGGTCGATCGTGAGTCTCGGATTGTGCAGGTCGCGCACCCAGCGCAGCCGGTTCTCGGCGAAGATGGTCTTGCGCCCAATCTCCATCTGCTCGAGATAGACCCGCATGAGCAGCGGTCCCGCGGCGCGAATCTCCGGCCACAGCCGGTCGGTGTCGGGGATGCGCCAAAAGTCGTCGAGCTGCTCAACAACGTCACGAATTTCGCGATGCGACTTGCTCCAGCGCTTGCCGTCATAGGTGTCAAATGCGATGCCTCGGAGCCGGAGCGGCAGATACGGCACCGGATCGGCGACCTCGGGGAGCTCGACGCGCATGATCACCGTCTGGTCCTGCTTCATCGTGCCGAAATTGCCGAGCTCGACGGTCGACGAGAACCCGGAGACCTGCGCGCCGCGGTTGAGGTGCTGGCCAAAGAAGCCGAGGCCCAGTCGGGGGAACAGCAAGAAGACGCCGACCGAGATGAACACGATGAGAAGGGCCAGCGCGCTCGTGCTGGCCAGAAAGCGGGGCGTGAACAACGCCCGGACGCGCTCGCGTGCAGCCACGAGGTCCGCCTCCGTCGAGCCGGTCCCGAGCAGCGCGGCGAGGCGCTCGGTGTCTCGGCGCAGGTGCAGCATCAGCAGCGCCCAGGACAGAAAGATGACGTAGAGCAGGTAGCACAGCGCGAACGACAGACCGGGATTGACGACCGCGCCAGCGATGAGCACCAGGAACGACAGCGCGTAGAGCTGCTGATAGTCCGCCGCGGTCTGGCGCTGAAAGAGCTTGGCGATGACGAGCAGGGTCGTGAAGTAGAGCGCGTAGAGCAGCCAGTCGCCCGTCGCGAGGCCCGCGGCGACGAGGCCCGCGAGCGCCACGAGTACGACGACGTTCCAGGGCATGGGCTGCGCCCACGGGGACTCGCGATGCGCCACGCCGCCGACGAGCACCGACAGCAGCGCGAAGGGCGCCACGACCGCCCAGTAGCCGGTGGCCAGCTCGCCCGAGAGCAACAGCACGAGGAAGCTCGTGCCGACGACGAGGTAGGTGATCAGGTCATGCAGCCGGATGAAGGTCATGGGGCCTGCGGGACCTCGTGAATGCGTGTCGTGGAGCCGACCGCGACGTGGCGCTGGTCAGGGTGGCGAACGAGCACGGTCTCCTGGCCCGCGGCATGGGCGACGAGCAGGCGGGTCTCACTGTCGGCGGGATGCACCGGCACGCGCGCCAGATGCTCCAGCAGGCGCACGAGGTGGCCCGGACCGCCCTCGGCCTCCACGCGGCCGTCGTAGGTCTCGACCCCGACGGCCCAGCCCGCGGCGATGTAGGCGACCGCGAGGCTCGCGGCCTCGGCGATGGCGCCCTCCACCTCGGGGTGGACCCGCGGCTGGGGCTGACCGCGCTTCTTCTTCAGGCGCTTCTTGTCGGTGCCCGGCGGAGCGATGGGGAGCACGCCCTCGCTCGTGGCCACGTTGGGCACGAGCAGCACGACGCGACGCATGACCGGCTCCTCGTAGACGCGCGTCACAAGCCGGCGCTGCCGAGCCGAGGTCTTCCAGTGGATGTCTCGCGGATCGTCTCCCGGCTGGTGCTCGCGGAGGCCGTGATAGTCCTCGCCGCGTCCCTCGCGCGCCGAGCTCACCTGGAAGCCCTCCGCGGGCGACCAGAGGCCCTCACTGCGCACGGGGCGAATGGCGGGCAGCACGACGATGACGTCCTCGAGCGGTTCGAGCCGCCACTTGCGAAAAAAGCTGAAGGGAAACTGGGTGGCGAGGTGCAGGCCTCGCGTCTGGTGCACACCGCGCCGGGCAAAGATGGTGCGCAGGACGACGAGCTTCTTCTCACCGGGTCGCAGCACGAGCGCGTAGCCCGGTCGCGCGGCCTGAACGACCGTCGGGTCCTCGAAGACCTCCTCGACCTCCAAGGAGATCGACGCGATGCGGCGCTTCTGGTTCTCGAGCTCGACGGCGAGGAAGCACTCGCGGCCGGCGTGGATGGCGCCCGGGTAGACGCGCCGGACAGTCACGTCGCGAATGACCTGCTCCGACAGCACGCCCGAGAGCGTGATGAGCGACAGCAGCAGGCCCAGCACGAGATACAACAGATTATTGCCGGTGTTGATGGCGGCGAAGCCGAGGCCCAGCGTGATGAAGATGACGATCTTGCCTTCGCGCGTGGTCTTGAGGTTGCGGCGCCACGGTGGCGGCCGGCGCGTCCGCGGAGGGGCGCCGAGGTTCCGCACGGCACCGTTCAACGCCGGAGCGTTCAACGCGGCACCGGCACCTGATCGACCAGCTCCAACAGCACGGTCTCGGCCTCGTCGCGGCCGGAGGCGCCGCCATCCCGATGGGCACGCAGCGCGACGCGGTGGCTGAAGATCGGCGCGACGAGCACCTTCACGTCGTCGGGAACGACATAGGGCCGCCCCAGCAGATACGCGCGCGCCTGAGCGGCCTTGTAGAGCGAGATGGCGCCACGGGTAGACACGCCGAGGTCGAACTGCGGCGCGGTCCGCGTAAGCCGCACGATGGACATGACGTAGTCCATGACGGCCGGGTCCACACGCACGTGCTCGAGCCGACGCGACCAGCGAATGACGTCGTCCGCAGAGGCCACGGGCACGAGCTCGCTGACCGGATCGTGATAGCCGTACCGCTGGATGATGTCGCGCTCGATGTCCTGTTCTGGGTAGCCGATGCGCAGCCGAACCAGAAAGCGGTCGAGCTGGCTCTCGGGCAAGGGATACGTGCCGTGCATCTCCTTGGGGTTCTGCGTCGCGATGACCATGTACGGCGTTGGCAGGTCGTGCGTCTCATTGTCGATGGTCACGCGCGTCTCGGCCATGGCCTCGAGCAGCGCCGACTGCGTGCGCGGCGTGGTGCGATTGATCTCGTCAGCCAGCACGATGCTCGCGAAGATGGGCCCGCGCTTCAGCTCGAAGGTGCGCGTGTCCTCGCGCCAGATCGAGACGCCCAGCACATCGCCGGGCAGCAGGTCGCTCGTGAACTGAATCCGCCGAAACGGGCAGTGCAGGCTCATCGCGATGCTGCGCGCGAGCGTCGTCTTGCCGGTGCCCGGCACGTCCTCGAAGAGCACGTGGCCGCGCGCCAGCAGCGCCACCAGCGCCAGCTCCACGGCCTCGGCCTTCCCACGAAACGCCGACCCGATGCTGGTGCGCAGCCGCGCGAGGAGGTCGGCGTCCTCGGCGACCCACGCCTTGATGTCGGGCGAGGCGCTCACTGGGGCACCACCGTATTCGAGAGCGTGCCGATGCCCTCGATGGTGATGCTCACCTCGTCGCCCGGAGCAATCGCCGAGACGCCGCTCGGCGTGCCGGTCGAGATGACGTCGCCGGGCTCGAGCGTCATGTGGCGGCTGATGAAGGCGACCAGGTCGAAGACCGGGAACACCATGTCAGAGGTCCGCGAACGCTGCTTGACCACGCCGTCGTGGGTCGTGACGAGCTCGAGGTCGTGCGGATCCAGGTCCGTCGCAATCCACGGGCCGAGCGGACAAAACGTGTCAAACCCCTTGGCGCGCGTGAACTGGCCGTCCGAGCGCTGAAGCTCGCGCGCGGAGACGTCGTTGAGGATGCTGTAGCCCAGCACGTGCTCGGCGACCGCGTCGCGTGAGAGGTTGCGCGCCCGCCGGCCGATGATGACGGCCAGCTCGCCCTCGAAGTCGACGCGTCCCAGCTCTGGCGGCAGCCTGATCGCTTCACCGTGCGCGACCAATGCCGACGGCGGCTTCATGAACAGGATGGGCACCGCGGGCACGGGCTTGCCCATCTCCTCGCAGTGCAGCCGGTAGTTCGACCCGATGCACACGATCTTCGAGGGTCGCGACGACGCAGGGAGAAGCCGCACGGACTCGAGAGACAGCGTGCGGTCAATCGGCGTGAGCTGACCGTCGAAGGGGTTGCCCTCGAGCAGCTGGAGCGTCTCGCCATCGTCTTGCAGCGCGCCCCAGCAGGATTTTCCGAACAGGTAGAAGTGCACGAGCTTCACGAGTGGGCCTCCGTCCGCGCGGCAGTATGAGGTGCGCCAGCGCGCGTGGTCAATGCGGCTGGGCTTGCCTCTGTCCTTCGACCCGCGTGCGCGGTTGGCCTACTCGCTTGACCAACCTGCGGCAGCCCACTAGCGTGCGCCCAGGAGGGACCCATGGGCGAATCGGCCAAGACAGGCTCAACCACCTCGGTGGTGGAGTCGACCGTCAGCGTCAACGAGGCGAAGTGGCAGCTTTCCCAGCTGCTCGACCGCGCGGTCGCTGGGGAGCCGATCGTCATCGCACGGGCGGGTAGGCGGCTCGTCAGGTTGGTGCCCATCGTGGACGACCATCGCCCGCGCCAACCGGGTTTGGCGAAGTCGACCGACATCCACATCAGCGACGCCTTCTTCGATCCACTGCCAGAGGATGAACTCGCCGCCTGGAGCGCAGGCGAGTGAGGCTGCTCCTCGACACGCACGCGCTGCTCTGGTGGCTGTACGACGATGACCGTCTCAGCCTGCGCGCACGGGAGGTGATCGCCGTACCGACCCACGTCGTGTACGTGAGCTCCGCCAGCGCCTGGGAGATGGCGACCAAATACCGCATTGGCAAGCTCCCCGAAGCGGAGGGCCTGCTCACCGACCTGGGCAAGTACCTGCGCGCGGGGCGCATGACGGAGCTGCCGGTGTCCGTGGCCCACGCGCTGCGAGCCGGAAGCCTGCCGGGCCCGCACCGGGACCCATTCGACCGGATGCTCATCGCCCAGGCTCAGCTCGAGCAGCTCACGGTGGTGACGACGGACCCGGTCTTCGCTCAGTACGGGGCGCCCGTCGCGTGGTAGCCGTCGAGGGCGCTCTGTGGCCTAGCCGGCGTCTCCGCCGCTGCCTCTGCCTCCGCCGCCGAGTCCGGTGCCGCTACGGCCGCCGACTCCCGTGCAGTCAGTGCCGCCATCGACCGAAAGTTCGCGCCTTGGCCACGCCAGCGGGAACTTGAGCCTGCATGACCAAGACGACCTCCGGCACGGCGGGTCAAGCCCACGCCAGCGATTCGTCACCTCCGGGCCGGCGGTGCGGCAATCGCTACTGAATCCCTGACCACGAAGGCCGTGCCCCAAGAGTCGGACTCGTCTTTACGCCCCGCGGCTTTCTGGCTAGCGTGATCCCGTGCAATACGAGCTCACGCGCCAGGTCCTCGCTGCGTTCGAGCGCCACGGTGTGCGATACGTCGTCTTTGGGGCGTTGCCCTCAACAGAGGAGCGTTGGGCCCAAGCCGACTTTGACGCCTTCTGGGCAGCGCGCGGTGGCGTTCCTCGCACGTGACACCAGTTCGCGGTTGCTACGCCGCGCAAGCGGTCCTAGGATGAACCGGTGGGCCCGGCCGAATCGGGCCGGCCAGTGGGCGACAACACCGGCAGCGAGGAGGCGACGTGGGTCTTCCTGACGTCCGAGCACTCATCGAGGAGAAAGCCAAAGCCGCCGAGGAAGGCGACTTTTTCGACGTGCTGGGGATCCCCGACGACGCGAGCAAGGCGGTCGTTCAGAAGGCCTACTTCGACCTGGCGAAGCTCCTTCACCCCGACCGGCTGGCCAAGCACAACGCGGCGGACCTCAAGTCCAAGGCGCAGCAGGCGTTCAAGGCGGTGTCGGACGCCTACGCGACGCTGATGGACGACTCGAAGCGCGCGGAGCTGGCGGCGCGGCGGAAGAAGCCGTTGACGCACTCGTCGCGGTCGGAGCCGCACCCGTCGGGCATCCTCAATCGCTCGACGCAAGAACTCCTGCGCGCCAACCCCACGGACCTCGGGACCAATCCGCAAGAGGCGGCCAAGGTCTTCTATCACAAGGGCACCCTGCTCATGCGCAAGGGCGCGTGGGACCAGGCTGTGCCCTTCTTCCGCAAGGCGCTCGAGATTGAGCCCACGAACGCACGCTATCAGCGAGACCTGGGATGGTCGGTCTTCATGGACACGTCACTCCCGGTGTCCGAGCGCATGACTGAGGCCAAGTACTTCCTCGAGTCCGCGATCAAGACCGACGCGGAGAACCCCGAGGGCAACTACTACGTCGCCCGCTACTACAAGGAGGCGGGGAAGCTCGACCTCGCGCGGAAGCACCTGGAGACCGCCGTCAAGCTCAAGCAGAACTATACGGAAGCGCTGCGGGAGCTTCGACTGTTGGAGATGCGGTCGGGCAAGGAGCCCGGCGGTGGCGGCAAGTCCGGCGGTGGCAGCGGCTTGAGCATGGAGATCAAGTGGCCCTTCGGCCTGGATAAGTTCTTCAAGAAGGCCAAGTAGCCCGCAAGGCTACGGCGCCGTGGGCGGCTTGCCCGGCGGCAGCGTGGCGTTGCCCATCTTCTCCTTGATGAGGTCACCGATGGTGAGCCGCTTCGGTGGCGCGCTCTTTCCGGGGGCCGGCTCCGTGACGGCCTCGACCTCTTGGGCGCGCTTGACCGACAGGCCCATCTTGCGCTGCTCGGGTACGAGGCTGATGACCTTGGCGCGCACGGTCTCGCCCTCCTTGAGGACGGCGCCGACCGACTCGACGCGCTCGTCGCTCAGCTCGGAGATGTGCACGAGCCCCTCGATGTTCTCCTCGAGGCGCACGATGGCGCCAAACTCCAGCAGCTTGATGACCTGACCCTCGACGACCTGCCCGATGGGGAAGCGGTGCTCGATGTCGTACCACGGGTCCCGCTCGAGCTGCTTGACGCCCAGCGCGACACGCTCGCCCTCGACGTCGATGTTGAGCACGACGGCCTCGACCTCGTCCCCGGGCTTGTAGGCGTCGCGCGGATCCTTGACCTGCCCGCCCCAGCTCAGGTCGGAGACGTGCACCATGCCGTCGACGCCTTCGGCGAGCCCCAGGAAGACGCCGAAGTTGGTCACGCTGCGCACCGGAGCGCGCACGCGGGAGCCGACCGGGTGCGCGTCCTGGAGCTGCACCCACGGGTTGGCCTGCGTCTGCTTGTACCCGAGCGCGATGCGGCGCCCGGTCTTGTCGATCTCCAAGACGATGGCGTCAATCGCCGCGCCCTTGGTCAGGACCTCGCTCGGGTGGCGCACGCGCTTGGTCCAGCTCAGCTGGCTGACGTGGATGAGGCCCTCGAGGCCCCCGTCGAGCTCGACGAAAGCGCCGAACTCGGCGAGGTTTTGCACCCGACCCGAGACGCGCTGCCCGTTGCGATACCGGCGGTCCACATCGAGCCACGGATCCGGCGTGAGCTGCTTGAGGCCGAGCTTGACGCGGCCACCGTCGGCATCCATCTGGAGCACCTGGAGCGTGAGCTCCTGGCCGGGCTGCACGACCTCGCTCGCGTGGCCGACGCGCCCCCCGCTGAGATCGGTGACATGCCGCAGCCCGTCGATGCCGCCGAGGTCCACGAAGCACCCGTAGTCCGTGAGGTTCTTGACGGTCCCGCGCACCGTGGCGCCCACGCGCAGAGTCTCGAGCGTCTTGGCACGCAGCTGGGAAAGCTCGGCCTCGAGCAGCTCCCGGCGCGACAGCACGATGGTTCCCGCCTTGCGATCGAAGCGCGAGATGCGGAACGACAGCTTCTGCCCGACGAAACGGGCGGGGTTGCGCGGCGGGCGCACGTCGATCAGCGCGTTGGGGACGAGCGCGCGAACGCCGATGTCGACGCTGAGGCCATTGGGGACGAGGCCGGTGACGACGCCCTCCAGCACGGTCTTGTTCTTGAACGCGTCGAAGAGGCGGTCCCACTCGCGCAGCCGATCGGCCTTCTCCTTGCTGAGCTGCCACACCTCGGCCTCTTGGCCTTCGACCTTGGCGTCGACAAACACAACCACCTCGTCACCCACGGCGGCGTGCTGGACGCCGTCGGGCCCGATGAACTCGCTCCGATCGACGCGGCCGACGCCCTCGCTGCCGAGGCGGATGACCACGTGCTCGGGTTCGATGGCGGAGATGGTGCCCACGAGCGTCTCGCCGAGCCGAATCGGCCGCGACTGGAGCAGCGCCTCGACGAGGCCTTGGAACGCCTCCTCGGTGTCGAGCTCGGGCAGCGCGACCGGGTCCGGTACCGGCGTCGCAACGGCCTCGGCGCTATTCTCGACCACCTCAATCACTTCATCACTCATGCTGCTCCTCCCGCGCCCAGCCGTCGCGGCGGCGTAGAATGGGCCTGCCGGCCGGTGCGGTCAATACGTGTCAGACCTCGACGACGACCTTGCCGAACGCCTCGCGGCTCTCCAGGAGCCGATGCGCCTCGCGCACCTCGGACAGCGGCAGGACGGCCGCCACGACGGGTCGGAGCCGACCTGCGGCGACGTGTGCGGCGACCTCCAACAGCTCCGCCTTGCTGCCCATGGTCGAGCCGAGGACCGAGAGGTTCTTGAAGAACAGACGTTGCAGGTGCAGCTCGACCTTGCCGCCCGCGGTGGCGCCGCAGGTCACGAGCCGCCCACCCGGGACGAGCACGCGCAGCGACTGCTCGAACAGCGCGCCGCCAACGTGCTCGATGACGACGTCGACGCCGCCCGTGACGCGCGTGAGGCCCTTGAGCGCGGCGGTCCAGTCCGGCGTGGCCCGCGTGTCGATGGTGTGGTCGGCTCCGAGCGCGCTGGCGCGCGTGCACTTCTCGGCACCACCGGCCGTGGCGATGACCGTGGCGCCAAAGAGCTTGGCGACCTGCACCGCCGCGCTGCCGACGCCGGAGCCGGCCGCGTGGACGACCACGACCTCGCCCGGCCGCACCTGCGCCCGCGAGACGACCATGTGCCACGCGGTGAGCATCGTGAGCGGAAACGCCGCCGCGTCCGCGAAGCCGAGGTTCTTGGGCTTCTCAAAGACATTGGCGCGCGGCACGACGATCTGCTCGGCGCAGCCGCCGTCGCGGGTCTCGCCGAGGATGCCGTAGGCGCGGCACAGCGGATCGCGACCGGAGAGGCACGCGAGGCAGCGGCCGCAGGAGAGGCCCGGCTGCAAGACGACCTCGTCACCAGCAGCGAGGCCCGCGTCCGAGTCGGCCTCGAGCACGACCCCAGCGATGTCACACCCGGGGATGAGCGGCAGCGGGAACGTGAACCCGGGGATCCCTTTGCGGGCCCAGAGGTCCATGTGGTTGAGCGCGCACGCCCGGACGGCGACGCGGACCTCGCCCTGTCGGCGGTCGGGCTCGGCGAGCGACTCGACGGCAATGGCGTCGAGTCCGCCATGGGCGCGAATGATGGCTGCGCGCATGCTCAGGAGCCCGGGACGTCGGGAGCGGCGCGCGTAACGACGAACTGGTTGCCGGAGCCGAGCTCGATCTCGCGAATGGCGGCCTTCACGAAGTCGTAGGACACGTGCTTCGGCACATCGATCTCGAGCGTGAGCACGTAGTCGACGCCCCCGGGCTTGGGCACCACCGTGATGGTCGCCTCAACGAAGTTGCCTCCGAGGGTGGCGACCTTCTGCGTCACGTCGCGCAGGATGCCCGCGCGGTCGGAGCCAGCCGACGAGATGATGTAGGCCTCCGTGTTGAAGGCGTGCTGGCCGACAGCGAGCCCGGGGCCGAGCGGCCGTACGTCTAGGACGATGCCGCGCTGGCGGACGGGATCGAACGCGAGATCCAGGTCGTCGGCGCTGATCGACGTGGGCGCGTCGATGACGAGGATCCCGGTGAAGCGCCCCGCGAGGCGCGTCATGCGGCAATCGGCCATGCTGCCGCCGCGCTCGGTGACGACATCGCAGATCTGAGAGAGCACGCCCGGCTGATCGGGACCGACGATGGTCACGACGTAGGCGACTTGAAGCGATTGAGGCGAGAACATGGCGCGAGGCTAGCGCGGAAGAGCGCGCGTGTCGACTTCTAGACGACGGCTACTCGCAGTGATTCTCTCCGCCAAAGGGCTTCTTGCACTCCTGACTTCCGGGGCAGTCGCCGTCGTCGTCGCACCGACACTCGCCCTCGAAGCACGTGACAGAGCTGCAGTGATTGCTCAGGCACTGTGAGCCGGCAAAGCACCGCGCGCCCAAGGGCTGGTCGGCCGCGCGGCAGATGAAGCACACGCACAGGTTCGAGATGCACTCACCAGGGCCCGAGCAGCTTTCCCCCGAGGACTTCAATTGCTCGCAGTACGCGGGCTGGCCCACCGGCTCGACGCAGTACTCGTCGCTGTCGCAATCGCTGTCCGTTTCGCAGACGCAGACATCGTTGGTCCCACACTGACCGGTGACGCATTGCGCGTTCTCGCAGCAGGACTGACCGATGGTCTTGGAGCCTTCGACGATGCAGGACCCGCTCGTACACACATAGCTCGAGAGGCACTCGTGGTCCGCGCCACAGGGGTCACAGTAGCCTCCCTTGGGCTCGCAGGTGTTGTCCGCGGCCAGCGGCTCCTTGCACCACTCGTTGGAGTCACAGTCGCCGTCGTCATTGCAGCGGCACTCTCCGGAGATGAGACACGTCGCGGCGCTGCAGTGGTTGGAGACGCACTCGGCGCCGGAGTAGCACGACTGCCCCAGGTTCCGGTCGACCGGCCGGCAGTAGCCGCACGTGCACTTGTCCGAGATGCACTCGCCGTTGTTCGAGCAGCCGTTGCCACCGGACTTCTTGGGCTCGCAGGTCGCCGCCTGACCGACCGGCTCCTCGCAGTACTCGTCGTCGGCGCAGTCGGCGTCCACCTCGCAGACGCACAGCCCGTCCATGCCGCACTGGTTGGTCGTGCACTCGTCGTTGTGACAGCAGCTCTGGCCGATGGACTTGGAGCCCACAGTGATGCACTTGCCGCTCACATTCGCCGTGCAGTAGTTCGAGATGCACTTGCGGTCGTCGTCACAGGTCTCGCAGTCGGCCTTCTCGGCGTGGCAGAGATGATCGCCACCGACCTCGGACTCGCAGTACTCGGTGTTGGAGCAGTCGTTCTCGCCATCGCACCCGCAGACGCCCGGGTCGCAGAGCACCGAGTTCGTGCAGTGACCCGTCGTGCACTCGGCGTTGCTGTAGCAGGTTGCACCCTTGGCCTTGCCGGTACCGCGGCAGATGAAACAGTTGCAGTAGTCCGAAATGCACTCGGGCGGTCCTGAGCATCCCTCGCCGTTCGTCTTCTTGGGCTCGCATGTGGCCGGCTGACCAAGGGGCTCCGCGCAATACTCGTCGGTGGCGCAGTCGTCGTCCGTCTCGCACACGCAGACGCCATCGACGCCGCACTGTCCCGTGACGCACTCTTGGTTGTGGCAACAGGACTGACCAATCGTCTTACCATCGGGGACGATGCACTTGCCGCTTACGCTCGCGGTACAGTAGTTGGAGATACACTTGCGACCATCGTCGCAGACCTCGCAATCGGCCTTCTTGGCGTGGCAGAGGTTGTCGCCACCGATAGCGAGTCCACAGTACTCGTTTACGACATCGCAGTCCGTGTCCGCGTCGCACTTGCACTTGCCGGTACCCGGCGCGCCACAGACGTAGCCGCACTGGTCATGGATGCACTCCGCGTCGACCTTGCAGTTCTGTCCGACGTCGCGCGATCGCGGCGTATAGCAGTACCCGCAGGGATCCAGGTCAGACTCCGTCGAGCAGTGACCCGAGAGGCAGCGATTGGAGGACGAACAGCTGACGCCATCGGCCTTCTTGGGGTGGCAGAGGTTGTCGTCCAAGGCGTCCGTCGCGCAATACTCGACGGCCTCGTTGCAGTCGGTGTCCCGCCTGCACTTGCACTTGCCGGGGAAGGGATCGCCACAGACGTGGCCACACCGATTCGTGGTGCACTCGCCGTCCACCCAGCAGTCCTGCCCGACGGCCTTGGAGTCCGGCGTGAAGCACCGCCCGCAGGTGGCGAGGTCGTTGTTCTCCGAGCAGTGACCGGAAAGACACTTCGCGTTGCGGTTGCAGGTCTCGCCATCCGGCTTGTCGGGATCGCAGGTGTTCAACGTGAAGTCCACGCCCGAGTTGCACCACTGGTTCGGGTTGCAGTCGGTGTCCTCGTCGCAGACGCAGGTGCCGTTGGTACACAGGATCGAGCTGCACCGCGTCGAGGCGCACTCCGAGTCGGCGACGCACTCGCTGCCAATGGGCTGATCGTTCTTGTGCAGGCAGCGCCCGACGTTGACGCCCAGCCCATCGATCTCGATGCACCCGCAGTCGCCTGAGAGGCAGTGGATGTCCTTGCCACACGCACCGCCGGGCCCGACCGGGTCGGAGCAGACGGCGAAGATGCACACTTGGCCCTCTGCGCACAGCGAGTCGCCGATACAGAACGGACCGCAGCCGAAGCCTGGCGTGAGCGGGAAGCCGGGCCCGCCGATGCAGACGGAGACGCCACAGTCGAAGACGTTCGAGTGATTCTCGTCGGCCTGGGCTGTGTAGACTGTGCTGGCGCAAAGCTCCCAGATGAGCATGTCGAGCGAGACGAGAGAGGAGAGCGTGCCGAAGATCCCAAAGTCGACGAGCGCCTCACACTCGATCTTCTCGCTGTTGATGCTGATGGAGCCCGACAAGAACGTGTAGCCAAAGACGACGAGGGAGCCGTTGACGTAGATGTGCCAGTTGGGGCTGTTGAGCTCGACGTCGAAGTCGCCGCGAATGCCGATGTCTCCGAGCCCGAGCGGCAGCTCCGCCGTGAGATCCATGTCACCGTTGGCCTTGAGCACATGGTCGAGGAAGCTCGTGCAGGTCCTGTTGGGTGGGCACAGGTAACTGATGGCCGCGCCGCCCAGGATCTGCTCTTCGCCATCGGGCTCGTCGATGGCCAGCTTGCCCGTGGCTGCGAACGAACCGGCGAGCAGGTCGATGGAGGCATAGAGGCCGTCGTCGAAGTCGCCCGGGAACAGGTTGGGACCGTAGCCGCCCAGGACGAAGGTGCCGAACGGCGTGGGCAAGAGGTCGAAATCTGGCGAGTAGATGGAGCCGCCGGCGTGGCCCGCGCCAATGAGCACCTGAGCGCCACACGAGAGCTCGAGCAGATACGGGATGTCGATGATGACGCCCGCCTGGGCCCAGATCCCCGGTCCGTCCTCGCTGCCCTTGGAGCCCGGGACCCGCAGCGCGAGCTTGAAGTAGAGGTCGTTGTCGGCGAGCTCCAGCTCAGTGGTCGCGCCGCCATTGAGCGTGCCATGCAACGGCGGACCCGAGTCGAACAGGCGCGTGTTGTGCGCCTTGCCGTCATCGGTGTACAGGTCGAGGTTGGCCTCCCACCGACCGACGAGGCTCGTGTCTTGGAACGAGTCGATAGGCAGCACGCGCGACTCGCCCTTGAGCTCCGCGGGCGTGCGCTGGACCTTCCAGTAGCGGATGTCGTCAATCGCCGTAAAGCCGCTCCCGAGCACGATGGTGCTCGCGTTGGTGCCAAGGCTCGTGGGTGTGCCGCTGACGGTCGTGTCCTTCTTGAAGCCATCGACGAAGAGGGACGCGCTGGTTCCGCCGTAGACCACCGCGACGTGGTGCCATTGGCCGCTCTGGATGGACGCCTCCGTGGTCGTCACCGTCTGCGACGTGCCGCCCTTGCGCATTCGGAAGGACACCTTGCCCTTCCCGCCCGAGACGTTGCCGACTCCCAGCGTAAAGCCATCGGTCCCATCGTCCTTCTTGGCCAGCACGTGGCTGAAATCCGCGCTCCCGAAGCCCGTGCCCTTGACCCAGCCCTCGATGGTCCCGGCGCTGATGTTCCATTTGTCATCGTCGGGTATCGAGATCGTGCCGCCGTTGAGCTGGTAGTAGTTCTTGTACGGGTCACCCACGAGTTGCATGAAGTCGGCGCCGAAGAGATTGATGGGCTCGATGCGCCCTTCCAGGTCGACGCCACTGGTGTCGGCGAACCCTGTGAACGTGAGATCCGTCGTGCCGATCTCGAGCTCGATCTCCGCCTTGAAGCCGGAGCGCCAGGTGAGGTCGAACAGGTCGTCCAGGTTGTGGGTCGACGCGACGATCTCCATCTTCTTGAAGTTGATCGACAACGGCGAGGTGTCGATGGGCGGGAGCGAGACCGTCGGCAGGTTGCCGGGCATGAACGACTGGAAGGCCACGAAGCACGTGTTCCAGAGATTGGCGAGGTCGCCTGGGAACTCGAAGTTCTGGATGTCGATCCGGATCAGGAACGTGGGCAGGGGCGCACAGGCTCCCAGAAGGCACAGCCCCGAGGGCGTCGGGACGATGTTGAAGTAGAACGTGCCGCCAAACTGAGCCACATTGTCGGGAGCGTCCACAAACTCCGAGCCCTCCGTCGGAATCGGCCAGACGTTCTCGTTGGGCCAGTTGCCGTACTTCTTCCAGAAGATGTCCGCCGTGAAGCCGATGGACTCCGGAAACGGCGGCGTGGAGGAGACGGCGATGCTCATCGTGAAGCCGAGGTTCTGGATGGCGAAGCCGGTCAGGCCAAAGCAGTCGAGCCAGCGACCGGTCAACGACGCCTCGGCGGTGACATAGACCAGCTCGCCCACACCGATGCCGATGCTGAGCGTACCGACGAGTGGCGAGGATTGATTGGCCGGCTCGAACGTCGCCTGGCCCGAGAGCAGGATCAATGCGCTGAGCCCCGAGAGCTCACCGGAGAGCGTGATGCTGTCAACCGAGAGACGCTTGACCTCTGGGAAGCCATCCGACGGTTGGATGATGTCCCATCCGAGCGGCACGGTCGCGAAGACATACAGCGAGTTGAGGCTGACGGTGAGGCCGTAGATGACCTGCTGGTAGTCGGTGCCGACCGGGATGGGCGTCGGAGCTTCCACATACAGCGAGAGGCCGTCGCTGACATCGAGGTCGTCCGAGGTGTCGACCGGCGTGTTGAACAGGTCGAAGTTCTGGAGCGGCACCGTCGAGATGAGCAGCGCGAGGTTCGTGAGGTCCCCGAGGATGGGCACCGTGAGGTTGCTCAGCGTGCCGCGGAACCACAGGCCGCTCGTCGGGCCGACGATGACGGCACCCTCGACCGAGACCCGAATGAACTCAACCGGCGTGCACGGCATCAAGGTGCAGAATTTGGCCTCACCGCCGAGCGAGACCGTGTAGGTGCCGGCCTGCGTGTCCACGGCGATGGCGGCCGTGACGTCCTCGACGACGAGGTTCGAGCCGAGCGACGGGATGGGCTCGAGATCGGTGCCGAGCGAGCCCTCCAGCACGAACGAACCCGAGTCGTCGATGGTGGCGATGACTGCGATGGTCTCGACGCCGAGAGCATAGTCGAGCGTGAAGTCGCCGCCGATGGACACAATCCAGGCCCCCTCGGTGTCGAGCGTGGCGGCGGCGAACGCGTTGGTCAGCACGAGCCCCGGGACCAGCTCCAGCGACGCGCCGAGCGAGGCCGTGAGCGTGACCGTGATGACGCCGTTGCGGTTCTTTACGGTGCCCGTGGCCGAGGTGACGACGAGCCCCAGCGTGGGCTCGATGACCCACGTCTCGCCGGGCGCGAGGCCCGCGGTGAGTGTCCAGTTGCCACCGGCCGTGTCGATGTCGCCCGAGAGCGACAGATCGACCGCGGAGGCGCCCGTCCCCACGCGCGTCGTGGCGTCGAGGCCGATCTTGGTGCCACCAGCGCTGTCGATGGTGAGCGTCGCGCTGTCCAACACGAGTCCCGGAGCGAGCTCCCAGTCGCTGACGGTGAAGGTGACGACCGGGGCGATTCCGAACGTATACGTCCCATCGACGTCGAACGCTGTGCCAAGCAGCGTGATGTCGGCGCCGAAGTTCCCGGTGACGCACGTGCCGTTGTTGGGCGCGCCGACGCCGCAGCCGAAGTCCGAGGTGACGCACGCCTCGACGTGCGCGTCGTCGAAGACCACGCCCGCCAGCGTCGTGTCGGTTGTGACGCCGAGGCACCCGATGACCGGCGCAGTCGCCGACGCCTGGCTGAGCGTACCGGTGACGGTCAAGGTGCCGAAGAGGCCCAGGTTCATCGACCCCGACAGCGCGAAGGACCACGCGCCCGTGGCGCCGGCGTAGGTCGCCGAGAGGCCCACGCTCGTGAGCCGGATGCCCGTCGCGAACGTCGCGTTGGTCGTCGCACCGGCCGCCGCGGTGACCGACACGCTCCAGTTCCCCTGGAGCCGCGTGAGCGTGCCCGTCAGATCGGTCACCTCCATGCCGAAGGCGGGGATCGCGTCCCAGGTCTCACCCGGAGTGAGCCCGGCCGTCAGGTTGATGGGCCCGGTCTTGGTGTAGCTGCCCGAGACCGTCAACGGCAACGCTTGCGCCCCCGACCCGACGGTCGCCTGCGCGGAGAGCGCGATGGTCGTCGCGTTCTCGGTGAAGGTGAGGGTGAGGCTGTCTAAGGTGAGCAACGTGCCCAGCGAGACGCCCGTCAGCGAGGCTGTGAGCGTCCACGGCGGGCCGACGACGAGCGTGCCCGAGTAGGTCGTGGTCGTGCCTTCGAAGACGATCGTGCCCGAGAGCGCGATGCTCTCGACACCCGTGGGGCCGACACAGACCGTCACCGTCGTGTTGGTGAGCGGGATGCCGTTGACGGTGGCCGAGCCGTTGGCGGTGAGGCAGCCCTCGACTGGCGCGGTGGGACCGGCCTTGGAGAGCGTGCCTGAGAGGTTGAGGCTGAAGGGACCGAGATTGGCATGGCCCGACACCTCGACGGACCACGCGCTTTCGAGCGAGAGGTGTGCGGTGCCAATCGCGTTGCTCAGGTCGATGTCGCCGAGGCTGACCGGGTTGCCGAAGCCGCCGAGCGACGCGGACCAGACTGCGGAGATGCGATCGAGCGTCCCGCCAAAGGTGGGGAAACTCAGAGGAAACCCGGCGAACGGCGTCCAGGGCGCGAGTGAGGCCTGGGCCAGCGTGAGGTGCAGGGGCCCCGTGACCGAATAAGAGCCGCTTACGTTGAGGTCGAGACCGAGGCCCACGCCACCGAGGACGGCCGAGCCCGACAGCGACGCGTTGAGGGCCAACTTGGGGATCGAGAAGACCGCGTTGTGGATCTCGGCGCCCGGGACGAGCAGCGTGAGCACCGGGACCTCGATGGTGAGGACCCAGTCGATGGCCAAGGACAGAGACCCGGTGCAGGCGAGCTGCTGGCCCTCGAAGGCGAGCGTGCCCGAGTAGGTGATGCCTGTGACCGCCGTCCCGCTGAGACAGACGGTGAGCGAGACGCTCGTGAGGGCGAGTCCCGCGACCGTCGCCGACGAGGCTCCGGTCAGACACGCGACGACCGGCGCGCCAGCGCTGGCTTGCGAGAGGGTCCCGCTGAGCGTGCTGGTGAACGGCCCGACCACCGAGGTCCCGGTGATGGCGAGCCGGTACGGGTACGCCGAGGCGAACGCCCGGCTGGTCGCGAGCGTCGCGTTGGTCAACGTGAGCCCCGTGGCAAGCGGCACGGAGTCGGCCGAGAGCGTCAAGGACAGGTTTGCGTCCATCGTGAACGTGCCTGTGACCGGAAACGGCGTACCGGTGCCGATCTTGGCCTGGGCCTCCATCGTGGCCGTCACTGTCCCGTTCAGCGCGCGGCAGACTGTGGCCTCGACGCTCGTAAGGCTCAGCACGCCGATCTTGACCAGCGCCTTGGTTCCCGTGACACACCAGCCGACGGGCGCTCCGGCACTTGTGCGGGCGACGCTGCCTGTCACGTTCATGGGGCCGAGGATGCCCATCCGGAACTTGCCCGAGACGCCGATGTTGAACGCGCCTGCAGGGTAGGTCTGCGCCAGAGCAAGCTTGTTGGCGCTCGAGAGGAAGTGCTCGACGGAGTCGCACGCGGCGTCGATGCCGTCGTCGGGCAGCTCGGGCCCGGCGCAGCTCTGAGCGCAGCCCTCGTCGACCGTGCCGTCGCAGTTGTCGTCTGCCGCGTTGCAGGTCTCCGGCGTCGCCGGCGAGCCGGCGCACGGGTACTCACACCCGTTGGCGGCGCTGCCGTCCACGTTGAACCAGCCCGGCGCGCACGACGACACCGTACAGGCACCCCCGGCGCAGCTGGCCTGCGCGTGCGCGGCGGCGCAGACGGAGCCGTCCGCCTTGTTGGTGTGGAGGCACCCCTTGGCCTTTTGACACACGTCCTTGGTGCATGCGTTCTGGTCGTTGCAGTTGGGCTTCGGGCCCGGGGCGCAGACGCCGGCGCCGTCGCAGAGGTCCCCGGTCGTGCAGCGATTCTTGTCGTCGCAGGCGCCGACTCCGCCCGCCGCGCACGTGGTCACGATGCTGCACGCGGGAGGCGCGCCCCCCCCGCAGGCGGGGCAGCTGGCGGCGCAGGAGCCGCGGGCCAGGTCGACGCAGCGCGCGTCGTGCGCGTGGTCGCAGCAGTAGGGATCCAGCGCGCAGACGCAGGTGGAGCAGGCGTCGACGTCGCACCCGGGAGTCGCGTTTGGGCAACAGCAGGAATTGGCGGGCGTGAGCAGTGCGGCCGTCTGTGTCCCTAGGATGGGAGTGACGGAATCAGAAAGACCGAATGCGGGTGCTGAGGGCGCAGGCTCGGGTGCGCGTTCGCACGTCGAGGTGCCAACCGCGATCGCAAGGATCGACAGCCAAAGTGCGGTTCGCTTCATGCGCTCCTCCTAGACCGACGCGACTGGGGGCCAGGTCCCGACGGCCATTCTTGGCAGAAGTCGACGGTTCAGTCCATCGCAAACACGAGGCGCTCGATTGCTACGGCTCGCGCCGCAGTCCCGCCTCGACCCAGTTGACGAAGTGCGTGGTAAACCAGTCAAGGTCCGCCGGCGAATATGGGCGGGGCCGGACGGCGTAAGTACGATCGATGTTGACGCAGAAGAGCCAGGCAAACGAGTTGATCTGGTCCCGAATGCGCGTCCGGGTCGCCGAGTCGAGCGTGCGCGCGGTGCCGCTCCCGGTGACTGTGAAGCCATGCCGCGTACAGAAGGCCGCAAAACGGCGCTCGACGGTCCCCGCCCCAGTGGCTGAGGCGCCTTGCCCGTAGTAAGCCGACAGCCGCTGCGACAGCGGCGCGTTCGGAGCCACGTTCGGGACGCCGCCGAGAGCGATGCCATCAATGTCGCCGAGCATGTCATCCGAGCTGGCAAACGAGTTGTAGTAATCGTCGCGCGTGGTCAGATCGGAGCGATTGTGCGTGCCGAAGCCGGCGAGCGCGCTGCCGACATCGCCACTCCACGTCGCGGCCATCGGCCCCTCCAGTGTGGTCCCGCTCATCGCCACGGCAGCCGCTTGCATCGCCACGCCGACGTGCGGGAAGTTCATCGAATCGATGCCCGTCAGCACGTGCGTGACGTCGATGTTGCCTCCGGGCGTGGGCAGCAGGATGCCGCTCCGGCCGTCGAGCGCGACATAGTCGGCCGCGTTCATCGGCGGGACCCAAGGCCGGCTCGTGTCTGCCCGGTCAGCGACGAGCTGATTCCACTGGCTCGTGTTGTAGGCGGTCAGCTTGCGAAGCATGGTCGCACACAGCTGCCAGTCCGTGGCGCACTGCGGATAGGCCTGCTCGAAGCGCTGCACGAGGCGAACGAAGTCGTCGATGGTCGAGAGCGTCGTCGGGGCCACGCCGGCAATGGCGGCTTGAAGCTGGGCCTGCCGCGCCCGCTCCTGCTGCTGCTGCTGTGCGGCGCGCTCGGCGTTGCGGAGGATCTGCCGGTCCCAGCCGGCCTCATCGAGCTTCTGAACGGCCCCGGGCGCCGCAGCCGATGGCATGGGTCCGGCCATCTGGCTGAGCAGCCCCTCAGCCGAGTCGCCGCGCACGACCGCATCGGCGACCGCATCGGCGTGCTGCTCGTAGACGTCACCGGACTTGCCGACCCCGCCATACAGGCTGACACCAGCGCGCTGCTGTACGACGTGCGCGGCCTCGTGCGCTGCGACGTGCAGCGACGGCGCGTCCTTGAAGGCCACCGATTCGCCTGTGGCGTAGGCCTGAGCGCCGAGGTCCTCGCAGGCCTCCGCCGCCGCTCCGCCGACCGTCGCGCGGATGGTGCTCACGTCGTGTGTCCCGAACGCCGTTTGGATCGCGCCAAGGTACGGAAGCGCCGAGCCGCTCCCCGAGACGCCCTGCGCCGCCGTGTGCTGCGGATCGTCTCCGCGCAGTTCTCCCTTGGCCTGCACCGCGGAGCGCGCGACGGGCTTGTACATTCCGAGCAGCACGCCCTGGTATTTGCCCGACGTCCACGCGTCGCGGTCGGCAGAGAGCTTCATGCGCCCGTCGTTGTAGCAAACGACGACGCCATCCTTGACGCCCTCGATGACCGCGATATCGCCGTGCACCGTGCTGAGGTTGATCTGTCCGTTACCGATGGTGATGAGCAGCGTACCCGCCGGCGCATCCATCGGAAGCCCGCTGACCTGCTCCAGACCCATGGCTGCCGCGCCATGCGCCTGGACGGCCGAGTGAAAGTGCTTGGCAGACACCTGATAGCCCTCAAAGCGCTCGTCCTGATAGATGTCCAGGATGTCACCGTAGCCGCCACAGTCTTTGATGTAGTGCTTGACGAAGCGATAGCAGGCACCACCCATGTCGCCGTGATCGGACTGCGCCTGCGCGAGCAGCGCGGCCATCTGGGTCGCAGCGCTCGAGGGACGCGCGGGTCGCACCAGGGCCACGAGGTTGGAGGCGTTGGTCCAACCAAGCTCGGTGCCCGAGGTCGCGTCGGCGGAGGCGAGCTGAGAGACGCGCACCAGCGCCTTGTTGTTGACCATGCGCGTCTCGAGCACGCGCACGTAGACTCCATTGGGGACCATGCGCGGCGGATCGACGGCCTTGCCCGTCTCGTCGCGCAGGATGGCCTGACCGTTGTTGCACCGCCGCACGTCTCCAGTCGGACCCGCCACCGGCGTACTGGTACCGCCGCCGGCCGCAGGCGCGGGCGTAGTCGTCGAGCCGCCGGTCGTCGGCGTGGTCCCACCCGAGGTGCCCTGCCGCATCTCGGTCAGGGCCGGCTGCACGACGGAGGACTTGATGGTGCGCCACTCGGTCACGAGCGCGGTGTCACCCGCTCCGATGGGCTGCCTCTGGCCGTTCTGCACGCGCTCGGGATGCCGATGGTAGAAAACGGCGTCGGTCAGTGCGTCCGCGTTCGTCGTACCGGTCTGGTAGAGCGTCTTGACGAGCTGCTTCTCCGCGTCAGCGGGCGCCGTGCCAACGGCTCCAGGTACCGACGTGGAGGTCCCGAGGACCGCCTCGATCCGTGCCTTCTGCTGCGATTCGCTGGGCGTCTCGAGCCCACCGGACAGCTCGCGCATGAGCCGCTCCAGCACCGGCGCGGGCACGGATCGGAGCTGGGCGTCCGATAGCGCCACCGCCGTTGCGTACGCGACGTCGTCCCGATCGGTCCCGTAAAGCCCATCGAAGATGGCGTTCATCTTGTCTGCCTGACCTGTCGACCCGCTCGACGCGAGGTAGGCGCCGAGTCCCGTCTCGTCGAGATTCACATACTGAGACGTCATCGGAATGTAGCTTGCGAAGCGGTGCAGCACGTCGCGTGCGGTCTCCGACGCAGGCGCCACCACTGCCGGGGGAGCCGTGGTTCCAGCCGGGCTTGCACCGGGCGTCGATGGCGAGCCTGACGTGCCACCGGTCGTTCCCGCCGTGACCTGCGCCGGTGTGTCGACCTGCGTGCGCTTCCCGCCATACGTGCCAATCTCGAGCTTGTTCTGACCGGCGACATTCGAATTCATCGTGAGATTGCCAGCGGTCGCCAGCTCCGAAAACGCCTGAGGGCGCACTTTCGAGCTCCGCAGCATCTTGGCGTCGGCGGTCTTGCCTTCCGAGTCGCGCTTCTTGGCGATGTCCTCCAGCCGCCCCTCCCGCTTGGCGTTGAACGTCGTGAGGAACTCCTGCTCGGTGATGACGTGTTGCTGCCCGTCGCGGGGCACGGACGCGCCGACAATCCCGCCGAGCTCCGTCTGCGTTCGCCCAAGGCAGGTCTCCGCGCCGCCTTGAATGAAGCAGTCGTAAACGGTGGCCCAGCCGAGCTGAGACGTGATCCCGTATTGCAATGCCATCTGAACGGCCGGCTTCCAGAAGTCCTCCTTGAAGTACTCGTCCTGGGCCTGCTGCATCGCCTCTTCGGAGGCCGCCGCGACGAGTGCGCCCGTGAAGGCCGAATCGGACCGGAGCGCCTCCTTCTCGGCGGCCGTTCCCTTCATCTTCGGAAGATAGCCCTCCAGAGTCGTCGCATTCTGGCTGACTGGCTGGATGGCTTTGGCCTTCTGCAGATAGAGTTCCACGAGCTTCGTGAGGTTGCCCGACGACAGAGTCGCCTGGTGCTTTCCGTAGCTGACGACGCCAACGTCTTTCGTCTGAATGGACGCGTAGCCACCGCCCTCGTACTGACTCGTGATGGTGTCGGCTATCGTATAGGCGCGGTTCATGGCGGCGCCGGAGAATACTGCGTACAGGGTGCCCTTGCCGGCCATGCCGTCGGCCGTCAGGCTATGGCTCGACTGAAACCGCGCCACGGCCTGAAGGAACTCGTCATCCGCGCTGGTCTTCGTCGCAATCACGAGCGCAGCTGACACGCGCTGGAACTGCGCCGGCGGCCAGAGGCTGACGTTCTTCGTGTAGAAGGCGCGGGCCTTTTGGAGCTTGGTCTCGTCCAACAGGGCCTCGGTCCCAACGGCAGGCGCCGTGGTCGGCTCGGCGGCCTGCGCGAAGGCCCCCAGCGGGACCGTGACGGGCCCCAAGTCCTGGCCCGCCACATACCGGCTGGCGATCTGCGAGGCCTCGACCTCCGCCATCATCGGAGACGCGGTCGTGGAGCCCACGCTCGCGCCAAGCGCGCGCTGGGCGAGGTGCGCGACCTCGTGGCCGAGCAGACGCTGACCGGACGTTGTGTTCGGATCGTAGGTCGCCGGATTGAGATAGACGGCGCCCTCCTCCATGACACCGCGCGCTCCGACCGCCGCGGCGTGCTCGTGACCGGCGTCGTCGACGTGAATCGCCAACCCGCTCAGCGACAGCCCGAGCTTGGACGCCAGACCATGCGCGGTCTGCTCGGTCTTGGCCGCTCGCGCGACGTCGGCGTCGTGGATCACGAGACCGCCACTGGAGCGACGCGCCAGCCCCCCGGGGCGCAGGCCGGCGACCAGAGACGGCCCGCCCACGCGCGCCAGCTCCGCCAGCAAGCGCTCGGCATCGGCCGCCGAAAGCTGCCCGGCCGCATCCGCCTCGGCCATCCAGTGCGCCAGCTGCTCGGGCGCGGTCGCGAAGTCGCGCAGCAGCTCCAGGGCCCGCTGCTCGAGCTCCTCATGCCGGTCCAGCCGCTCGCGCCGCTGCTGGCGCTCGTGCTCGTGGGCTTGCGTTCGTGTGCTCATGGTCCCCTCCTCTGTGCGCGCGGGCTCGGCCCGAAGCGGCCTTCCCGCGTGACGCGACCTGCTGCCTGAAGCTCGTCTTTACACGCGTCGTCCAAGATCGCCGCGGTGATCTCGGTCCCCGCATCCGCGGCCCAGTACGCCGCGCGCAGCAACGCGTTCTTGATCATGCCGCCGCTCATCTCGAATCGCGTCCCCAGCCGACCGAAGTCGACGTCGGCGGCAAACGGCGCCTCCGCCGGGCGCAGGCACTCGAAGATGCGCCGCCGCTGATCGGCGTCCGGCTCCTCGAAGGGCACCCGAAACTGGATGCGGCGCACGAGCGCCTTGTCGAGCGAGCCGAAGAAGTTGGTCGTGAGGATGCACACCCCCGGGAACCGCTCGATCTCCTGAAGCAGGAGGTTGACCTCCATGTTCGCGTAGCGATCGGTGGCGGAGCTGGTCTCGGCCGAGCGCTGCGCAAAGAGCGAGTCGGCCTCGTCGAAGAGCAGCATCGCGTGGCTGATGCGCGCCTGCTGGAAGATGGCGCGGATGTGCTTCTCGGTCTCGCCGACCCACTTCGATACGACCTCGGGGAGGTTCACCCGGTAGAGCGGCCGATCGAACTCTCCGGCGATGATCTCGGCGCAGAAGGTCTTCCCGGTGCCCGGCGGCCCGTCGAAGAGCACTGTGATGCCCTTGCCGGTCGCGAGCTTCTTCCCAAAGCCCCACTGGTTCATCACGAACGTCTGATTGCGGCACGCGGCGATGATCTCGCGGACCTTCTTGTCGGCATCCTCCCCAAGCACGATGTCCGACAGACGCAGATGGGTCGTCGTGCGGACGGTCAGCTCCTCGAGCGAGTAGCGCAGCTGGGAGCGGCAGCCGGCGTCGAGCATGGCCTGGGTGAGCTGCGGCGTGGACGGGCTTTTGGCCACGGCGCGGTTGACCGCCACGAGGATGGCGTTCTTGATGGTGCCGCCCGTGAAGTCGTAGAGGTTCGACAGCGTGGCCAGATCGACGTCCTCGGCGACCGGCACGTCCGGGGGCAGGTGCACCTCCCAGATCTGCCGGCGGAGCGTGGGATCGGGCAGCTCGAAGGGCACGTGCACCATGATGCGGCGCTCGAGGCCGTCGTCGAGCGCCTCCGGCCGATTGGTCGTGAGCACGAGGATGCCTTCGAAGTCCTCCACGGCGCGAAACGCGATGCCCTTACGTCGGTCGGCCTTGCCGAGCAGAGACTCGCATTCGTCGAGCAAGACCACGGCGTCCCGCAGCGTGGCCTCGGCGAAGAGATCCGCGAGCGCGGCGTCCACGCCGTCCTCGGTCGGCAGGTCCGCGGCGTTGACCGAGAGCACGGGACGCCCCAGCGTGCTGGCCAGCGCCTGGGAAAACAGCGTCTTTCCGGTGCCCGGCGGTCCCGAGAACAGTAAGATGAGGCCCTTGCCGTACGGGAGCACCTTGTCGAAGCCCCACCGACCAATGGCCTCGCGATAGCCGGCGTGGTGCTGCACGAGCTCGACGATCTGACGGAGCGTGTCTCCGGGGAGCACCACGTTGATGAGGTCGACGTGCCGCGACTCCAGCCGGGCGAAGCGGGCGAGGCGCTCCGGCAGCTCATCTTCGTCGAGCAGGTAGCGTAAGGTCGACGGCGAGAGCTCCACACGCCGGGACAGCAGCGTCTCGGCGGCGCCGATCTCGACCTTGCCGAGGCTGATGAGGCGGTGCTTGAGCAGCGGCGCGCCCGAGGCGAAGGCGCGACGGGCGGCGATTCGGTCGGCGTGCGTCGCACACAGGCGCTCCACCCGCAGGCGGACGGTGATGGCCCGCGAGAACGTGTCGACCCCCGACTGCGCGACGAGCCGGGGCATCTCCGGATCGACATGGGAGGCCAGCAGCACGACGAGCGTCTGGATCTCGAACGGCTCGAGCCGGAGCCGGCGAACCAACGCTGCCAGCGCGCCAGGCGCGTCACGCTCGCGCAGCCCATGGCACAGCGCCGCGAGCGCATTGGAGGATGCCTCGGGCGCGTCCGAGAGCGCCAGCCGGACGACCTCGACCAGGTCTCCGAGCGTCACGCCCTCGGCGGGGCCGGTCTCAGTGGCAGTCGGCGGGCTCACGTCGTGCGATTGTACTCGACGATGGCCCGTCCGAACAAGTTACCGGGGCCTTAGAATCCCTCGTCGGCGATATGGAGCGCGATCTCGCGGTAGAGGGCCAGATGATCGTAGAGCCCGACGGCGCTCCCCGCGGCGAGGCCGATCTGGAGCATGTGGTCGGCGGGAAGGCAGCGACGAAAATGGCCATAGCGCGCGCCCTCGATGGTCACGAGGCCATCGTTGGGCACGCCCTTGAGGCCCCCGAGCGCCGTGAAGCCGGCGAGCATCGCGGCGGAGACGGCCACGTGCTCCGTCGGGTTCGGCAGCTCGGCGCCCTCGCAAAGCGGGCCACCGGCGTTCAAAAGTCCGGCGCGCCCGCCGTAGCTGTACCAGCGCGTGCGCGGATCGGCCGGATGGGCCTTCTCGAAGGCGCTCATACCCGCGGCAGAGCACCAGGTGAGCGCGGCGCGGAAGTTGGGGTCTTGGAGCGGGTGCGTGTACACGCTGGTGACGAGGCCGGCGATGAAGTCGATGAGGGGATCGCTCGCCGTCGGCGCCAGCGCGAGCAGTTGGTCGGCCATCGGGGTGCCGTGGTGCGGCGAAGCGATTGTGGTGACTGAGGCGACCCGGTCCCCATAGCCGAGCTGGTCGACGAGCACACGGGCATCGATCCCGCCCTGCGAGTGCCCGATGAGATTGACCCGTGCGCTGCACGTGCATGCCAGGATGTGGTCGACCTGAGCGGCGAGCTGACCGGCACGCACATCCGAGCCGTTGAGCGCGTCGGTCACCGTGACGAACACCTGGAAGCCGCGCTCGCGAAGGTCCTTGGGCACGCCGACGAAGTAGTCGACCGGTCCGAGCTTGGCGAAGCCACCCATGCCATGGACGAGCACGAGCGGAAACGCGGACTTGGACTGCGTGGGATTGCCGAGAGACGTGAGGGTCCCGCACGTGGGGCCCATGGGCTTGCAGGTCGGGACGTCCGCTCCAGCGTCGTGCAGGTCGGGCGCGGCCCTCAGGTCCAGCTCGGACCCGCTGTCCTTGGCCGCGGGGAGAGCGAGGTCGGCGCCTGCGTCTGCGCTCTGTATCAACGTGTCCGGCGGCGGCAGCGTGCCTCCCGGCAGCGGCTCGTCGCCGCACCCGACCGCAATAACTGCGAAGGCGGCCACGGCTGCGAGCACGGTGCCGAGCCGCGTCATACGAACACCTCGAGGAGGAGGACACACGCCGCGGCCATCGCGGCGCTGGCTGGAATCGTGAGCACCCAGGCCCACAGGATGTTCCCAGCGACGCCCCATCGCACCGCGGAGATGCGCTTGGACGCGCCAACGCCCATGATGCACGCGTTGATGCAGTGGGTCGTCGAGAGGGGGATGCCGAGGCTGCTCGCCATCAGGATCGTGGCCGCGCCGCTCGTTTCGGCCGCGAAGCCCTGAAGGGGGTTGATGCGGATGATCTTGGTGCCCATCGTCTTGATGATGCGCTTTCCGCCGCCCATGGTTCCCGCGCCGATGGCGAGGGCGCACGAGACGATCACCCAGAACGGGACCTCGCCGGGCGCGTGGGGAAGCGCCCAGGTCGGTAGGGTGCCCCCGGCGCCAAGGAACGTCAGGATGGCGAGCATGATGATGCCCATCGACTTCTGAGCGTCGTTGGAGCCGTGCGAGAGCGCCATGAAGCACGCCGAGACGAGCTGAAGTCGCCGCGACGCGGAATGTACGACGTCTGGCCTCCACCGACGAACGATCCACACCAGGCCCACCATTACGAAGAAGGCCAGCGCGAAGCCAAATAGCGGCGAGACGACCAGAGGGATCAAGACCTTCTTGCCGAGCGCGCCCCACTTGAAGGCCGCGAAGCCCGACTTGGCGACGACGGCGCCGCAGAGCCCCCCGATGAGCGCATGGCTCGACGACGACGGGATGCCCCACCACCAGGTAATGAGGTTCCAGACGATGGCTCCAATGAGCGCTCCCAGCACGACGGAGAGCGTCACGAGCTTGGGGTCGGTGAAGTCGCCCGCGATCGTCTTGGCGACCGCTGTGCCCATGATGGCGCCCACGAAGTTGAAGACGCCCGCCAGGATGACGGCGGTCCGGACGTGGAGCACACCAGTCGATACGACCGTGGCGATGGCGTTGGCGGCGTCGTGAAAGCCGTTGACGAAGTCGAAGACGATGGCCACGACGACGACGATGATGAACAGCGTGAGCATGGTGCCGCCCTCGTTGCGTCAGCCGTGCTTGATGGCGAGGTGGGCGAGCGTCTCGGCGGCGTGCTCGCAGCGGTCGATCGCCTTCTCGAGGTCGTCGAGGATCTCCTTGTCTCGAACGAGGGTCTTGGCGTCGATCGCCGGATCGTGGAAGAGCCGACGGACCGCCTCGCGGTAGATGGTGTCGGCGCTCTTCTCGAGCTTGCGGAGCGTGCGACTGTCGGTCACGAGGTCCGAGTAGGCATGCCTCCGCAGCTTGGGGACGGCCTGCGCGAGCACCTCGGTCGACTCGCGGAGTTTGATGATGAGCGCGACCATGTCCTCGGTCGGACGCGAGACCCCCATGAGGACGCACGCGCGCGCGGCGCCATTGGTCAGGTCGAGGACGTCATCCAGCTCATTGGACAGCTGCTTGAGGTCTTCGCGGTCGAGCGGCGTCACGAAGGTGCGAGCCAGCTCTTCCTCCATGGCGTGGACCACCGCGTCGCCCTTGTGCTCGACGGCTTGGACGGCCTCCCGCACCGCCTCGGCGGTCGCGCCCTCCTGCGTGAACCGGGCCAGGATGTTGGCGCCGGCGTAGGCCAGCTCGGCTTGCTGCTCCAAAAAGTCATAGAACTGCGTCTCACGGGGCATGAAGAACCGAACGATGTCTTGGATGGCCATGGGTGCTCCTGCGCTGCGCGACCGCGCGGAACCTAGCGCATCGACCCCACTGTGGGAAGGGCGCCCAAGAGGTCGGCTCACCGAGCGAGGCTCGGGGACGCCCAAGCTGTGCTACCGTCGCGACCATGAGCTTCGACGAGCTGCGCGCGCTCCTGGTCGTCGTCGACGAGGGCTCCTTCCTCTCGGCGGCGGTGCGCCTCGGCGTGTCACGCACGACCTTGCGTCGTCAAGTCGACGCGCTGGAGGCTCGCGCGGGGGTGCCGTTATTGCACCGCAATCGCACCGGCGTCGTGCTCACCGAGGCGGGCCGTCTGTTGACCGAGGCCGGTCGCGTCATGCAGCACGACTTCGACGCGCTCCTCCGCTCCATCCGCGACACGGGCGGGCGGCCCACGGGGCGGGTGCGTGTCGTGGTGCCCGTAGGCCTGCCGCCGATGCCCATCGCGATGCTCTACGCGCTGATCCAGTCCAACTGGCCCGAGGTGCAGGTGCACGCGCGCAGCCTGGACTCGCCGCTCAGCGCGAACCTCTCCGAGGTCGACGTCGTGGCCTGGTTCGGCGACGGCCGGCCCGCGGGCGCGTGGGAGGTCCACACCGCGACCGTCATCCGTCAGCGTCTCGTGGCGAGCCGGGCGTATCTCGACGCGCGGGGCACCCCGACGTCGCTCGACGCGCTCGCGTCGCACGCCGTTCTGGCTTGGGTCACGCCGGACGACCTCGAGCCCGCCCTGACCACGCTGGGAGGCGCACGTATGCCGCTCAACGCTGCGGTCGCGAGCACCGACGCGCACTTCCTGCACGAGTGTGCTCAGCTCGGCCGCGGCATCGCCTGGGTCCCCGATGGCGCGGTCCCCGACGGCCTCGGGCGCGAGCCGCTCGTCCCGGTCCTGGAGGACCTCGTGGGCCGCGACGTCCCGTTTCAAGTCGCGGTTCCTCGACTGCTCGCCGACGTACCCAAGGTCCGCCTGTTCATCACCCACCTGGAGTCGATGCGCTCAGCGGTCCTCGGGGTGGCCAGCGCCGCGCGCTGAGCCCAGGCTACTCGCAGACGCCGTGGTTGCACGCCTTGCCAGGACCACACGGCGGCAGGCACGGCTTGAGCACGCAGCTGCCCTTGTCACACGCGTGTGTCGCGGGACAGTGCGCGTTCTCCAAGCAGCCCGGAAGACACCGCTTCTGACCGTCAGGGCTGGCCTCTGCAGCGCAGTACGACTCGGGCGGGCACACCGGCGCCGACGCCTTACAGGGCGTACATCGCAGCGCCGCCTCGGGACACTGCGAGGGGTCGACCATGCAGCGGGCCCCGGTGACCGCGCGCAAGCAGTCGTTGTCGCCAGGCCGGCAGGCATCCCACTCACATGGCCCGCCATCGCAGAGCGTGTCGCACGACTCGGTCTTCGGGTCACACACCCGAATGAGCTCCATCATGCCGTGGTCCTCGTGGTTGAGCTTGTGGCAGTGAAAGACGTAGGCGCCGGTGTACGTCTTGTATTCGGTCAGCACGTCGACCGAGCGATTGAGGTTGACCAGATACGTGTCGCGCCAGTGCGCAAACGGGGGCTCGAACAGCCGGCCCTTGGTGTTCGGGTGATCCGTCCCGGCCGGTGGTAGCGGGCAGACAAGGTACGGGTTGATGTGAATGTGAAACGGGTGGCCATCGAAGCCGGAGACGAGCCGCCAGTGCTCGACCGCGCCGACCGGCAAGACCCGGTCATACGCGTAGCGCGAGCGGTCGGTCTTCTCGAAGTTCTTGCAGTTGATGTTGTGGTCGGGGCAGGAGCAGAAGTCGGTGCCATTGCTCTCGTAGAAGATGGTCCAGAGTGCCGTGACCTGGTCAATCTTGGTCGAGTCGGTCACGGCCTGCGCCTCTTTGCACCTGGCCAGACCATCGACGGCCCCGCCCTGGAGCGAGAGGCTTGGCGCGAGCTTCGCGACGGCCTCGAGATCCGGCATCTGCGTCTCAGTCGCCGTGCCCGCGCTCGCCGCGACGTTCACGATGGTGATGAGGTCACCCTTGACGAGGGATTGCACGATCTCGTCGATCGTCGGCGCCTTCAGGAGTCCAACACCCATCTCCGTCTTTCCAGTCGTGTCCTGTTGGAGAAACCGGCTCGACATCACGCAGAGCGTGTCGCCGTCCTTGAGCTTGCTGCCGTCGAGGAGCGTGTCGATGCGGTAGCCGGGCGACAAGAACAGGTATCCGGGCGCAAACGGCCAGTCCTTGCCGTCAGCGGGCTTCGGCAGGGTGATTCCGTCTCGGCCGATCTGCGTCAACGCGACCGGCCCGTCCTCGAAGGCCAGGCTCTTGCAGTCGGAGTCCTTGCCTTTGAAGACGGCGATCGTCATCTCGTCGAGGAACGAGCCGTGGAGGAACCGCCACCGCTCGATCTGGCCCGGAGGTACCACGAGTCGCGGCTGACGCAGCCCGTTGACGAGGTTGGTCTGCTTCTGGGCCGTGTCGCCCAGCGTGTAGAAGCCGTTGATGGTGATGTGGTCCTCGTCGCACTTCTGGCCGTCCGGAAGCGGCGTATAGGTGACGGGCGGAGTGCTGATGAGGAAGACGCGCTCGGCCGCGTTCTTGAGCCCCGGCAACGCGTCCAGCGGGCCGCGCACGAGCCACGCTCCCGTCGCACCCGACGCGACCTGTATGGCCGTACTTCCATGGATGTGCGGGTGATACCAATTGAGCCCCTCGTGGTGGGTCCCGTCCTCGTCGATGTCCCATCGGTGCTGGACGCCCTTGCCCGCCTCGACGCGGCTGATGACGTCGTCGGAGAAGAAGCACTCGCGCGTCCCGGTGCTCGTGTCCCCGGTGCAGGTGCGGCAGCTCAGGCCGTCGGTCTCGGTGCATCCGCCGCCCTTGGCGAAATCCGGCCGGACGTGCGAGCCGTGGGCGTGCAGGTTCGTGACGTTGAAGTCGAAGAGGTGACACGCCTTGCCGTCGGGATCGGTACACGCGCAGGTCGAGCCGTGGCCGCCATGGCTGGGCTCGCAGCTCGCGCCCGTCGCGGAGTCCTTGCAGGTGCACCCCTTCGCGTTCAGCGACTGCATCGACTTCTTGGTGAACCGGTTCCTGAGGTTGACCCGGACCTGTCGCTTCTTGCCGGCCTCGGCGGCTGGCGTGTCGATGGTCGGCCCGGGAAACTGGCCATTGTAAGCGCGTCCACAGTGCCGCTTCCCGTCAATCAGAAACTCGACGGGCCCCAGCTCCAGCTCGTAGACCCCCTGCGGGTTCGGCTTCAGCACGGGCGGGTTCTGAAACGTCGATACGACGCAGCGTCCGTCGGCGAGCTTGCGACACCCCGCGGGTTCCGCCGTGTCAGCCGCCGGCACATCGACCGCCGCGGTATCGGTCGTGTGCGCCGCGGTGTGCGCCGCTGTCTCATCGCTGCTCTTCGAGCACGCGCCGACCGCCATAATGAGCACCGTCGCCAGAATGCAAGTTCGCACTTCTCCCCCTCTCGCCGTTGCAGCCCCGTGCTGAGTTCGGACGGACCGTAGCACACGTGCAACGAGGCGGGTGGCCGGAGATGGCCACTGGGCGGTCAGGATTTGGCCACTACTCGCCTACTGCTTGATGTAGCTCATGCAGGCGCCGGCCTCGCACTGGACGGCGATGAGGCCCTCGCCGGCGCTGACTCCGTCTTCGGCCACGACGGGCTTCGGCGCGCAATCACAGATCGCCATCTTGGGTCCGCAGATGGCCTCGGCTTTCTCGAATCCGAGCTTGGCGACCTTCGTCAACCCCACGGCCTGCTGCGAGCCACAGCAGTCGACGGTGTGAAGCACGTAGGTGCAGTCCTTGTTCGCCTGGCAGAGCTTGAACGGCTGCGGCTTGCCGCTCGACTGGGCGCAGTCGAGCTTGGCCGTGGTGACAAAGGTCGAGCAGAGCCCCTCGTCACAGCGCACGCCGACCGTCCCCTCTCCGTCCATGGCCAGGAAGCCGTCCTCGGCGAGCGTGGGCTGAATGGCGCACTTGCACTTGGGATACTGCGCTTCGCAGGTCGCCTCGGCGGCGTCGAAAGCCGCCTTGTCCGCGGTCGCCAGTCCCACCGCGACGCGCGTGCCGCAGCAGTTGACCTGGTGAAACGCGGGGAAGCAGTCGGTCGCCTTGGCGCACGTCTTGGAGAAAGTCGGAAACGCAGGCGCATCGCCTCCGCACTTGACCGTGGGCGCGGTAGCTGCGTCCTGGTCACCCGTGTCGGTCGCGCTCACGTCCGGCGCTCCGCCGGCGTCCGTTGGCGTGACCTCCGTCGGGCTCTCAGCGTCGCCGATGTCCGCAGTGCTCACCTCCGCAGTGCTCACGTCGAGAGTCGTCTCCGGAGTGATCGGCGTGAGGTCGGCTGGGGGCGCATCCGGGACGGTCGTGTCCAAGGCCAGCGGCGCGTCCGGCGTGATGACGCTCCCGTTGTCGGCGCCCGTGGCACTCCCACCCGAGTCCGCGGTGCCGCCGTCGAGCGTTGTCGTAATACCCGTGTCGAGTGTTCCCGAGGTCCCGCCGGCGGCGTCGGTCCCATCGGCCGAGGCGGCCTTCTCGCAGGCGAGGCCGAGCATCCCGAGGGCGATGAGCACAAAAGTACGATGAACGAGAGTACGCGTCATGGTGGGACCATACCACGACCTTGACGCTTCCGGGAGCGGTGACTACCGTGAGCGCGGCTCGCCGCGGGAGGCTCATGGAACGCAACACCTCGATATTATGGATGTTTCTGTTGGGCTGCGGGGACGCGTCCACGCCCGGGAGCCTGCTCGCGGTCGACTCCGGCGCCGAGGCCAGTGACATCGGTGACGGGGTGCTGTCGTCTTCCGATCAACCGTCACCGAACGCCCCCGAGACGGCGGCCGATGCCGCCGCGTTCGTCGATGCTGGCCACCCGCAGCCGCTGTGCGACACGACCGGGCGGCCCGCCGGTCCCCCAGGCTGCCCAAAGGGCAAGGCGCTCTGCATCGCGTGGCAAGGAGCGACCGCCGTCACGGGCTGCAACTCCCTCGGGTGCTGGAACGTCTCGCCATGCCCCGCGGATGGACCGTGCATCGACGGCGGCTCCGCTGGTGTGGGGTGCGTCTCCGGGATCGGCACCTGCGACGGCCTCTACGCCATGTTCGACGCGCTCGTCAGCCCCGAGCACAACCCGTGTGGCACCGACGCCGACTGCCATCACCTCGACGCTGCCTGCACCGCGGGCCTCGGCCACTGGAAGCTGGCCGTGAACACGGGCGTCACGCAGGCGCAGATCACGGCCCTTGCGGCGCGCGCCAAGGCGTTGGGTTGCACGCAGTACACCTGCAATGCCGCGGCACCGTCGCCGAGTGTGCAGTGCAAGAGCGGCACCTGCGCTGAGAAGTGGTAGCTGGACGTGGTTGGCGCGTCCGTCTTCGACAAAGTCAGGGCCTCAAGTGGCCCACGTCGTTCAGTCCCACGAGCGTGGGTCCAAAGCGTCTCCACTCGAGCACCGTGACGCTCGCGCGGTCGAGGTGAAGCTGGCGAAACCGCGACAGGTCGAGGTCGAGCGCGCGGCAGAGGATGGTCAAGAGGGTGAACGTGTGGCTGACCACCGCGACGGTGCCGCCCGGGTGGGCGACCCGCAGCCGCTCGATGGCCTCCCAGGCGCGCGCTGCGACCTCTCCGAGCGTCTCACCCCCAGGTCCCGGAAAGCGCACGTTGGCGGGGTCGGCCAGCCAGCGAGCCATGAGCTCCGGGTGCTGCGCATGGACCTCGCGCGCAACTCGCCCGTCCAGGTCTCCGAGGTGGATCTCGCGCAGCGCCGGCTCCGTGACGACTGCCACCGCTCCCGACTGCTGCGCAGCCACCGCCTCAGCCGTCTCGCGAGCGCGCCGCAGGTCGCTCGAGACGAGCTTGTCGACCGGCTCCGAGGCCAGCCGTGCCCCGAGTCGGCGGACCTCGTCGCGGCCGCGCGCGTTGAGCGCGACGTCGGTCTGGCCCAGGAAGAGACCGGCCTCGTTTGCGTCAGTAGTACCGTGGCGCAACAAGAGCAGGCGGAGGTCATGGCTCACGTGACGAGCGTGC
>SXOX01000063.1 GCA_005776585.1 Pseudomonadota bacterium
CCACCCTGTACAGCTCGCTGCGGGAGCGCGCCACGCCGGAGGTCAACTGCGTCACCATCGAGGACCCGATCGAGATGGTCATCGAGCAGTTCAACCAGACGGCCGTGAACCCCAAGGCGGGCATCACGTTTGCGAGCGCGCTCCGAACCATTCTACGGCAGGACCCCGACATCATCATGGTCGGCGAGATCCGTGACGCCGAGACCGCGCAGTACGCCGTTCAAGCGGCGCTCACGGGCCACCTCGTCATGTCGACGCTGCACACCAACGACACGGCGGCGAGCATCAATCGCCTCGTGGATCTGGGGATCGAGCCCTACCTCGTCGGGACCACCCTCATCGCAGTCGTCGCCCAGCGGCTCGTGCGCAAGGTCTGCCCGGGATGTCGCGCCGAGCGCCTGCTCACGCGTGAGGAGTGCGCCGCGCTGCGTATCGTGGTGCCCGACGGCTCCGAGCCGAAGCTTCGCGTAATGGCTGGCCAAGGCTGCCACCTCTGCCGCGGGACCGGGTTGATGGGGCGGGTTGGCATCTTCGAGCTGATGCCGGTGACCGACACGATCCGCCAGCTCATCAGCCAGCGCGCCGACGGGCCGCAGATCTTGAAGGCGGCACGCAACGAGGGGCTCATGACGCTCCGCGAGTGCTCGATTCGCCGGATGCTCGACGGGCAGACGACCTTCGAAGAGGTCCTGCGCGTTACCGCAGACGCGGTCGAATACTAGGGCGAACTGACTCGAACGTCGGGGCGCACTGACCCCCGGTAGGAATTGTTTACCCAAGCTATAAAGAGTCGTGGAGCCGTGTGGAGCTTCTTGGTAACGTTCGGCCGACCGGTTGGTCACCCCATCACTCGTACCCTTGGAGCTCCTCATGAATCGAGTCGTTCTTGCCCTGTGTCATCTGATAATCGGCGTCGTCGCCCTTGGATGTGAGACCAGCCCGAGCACGTCGGGTCCAACCACCTCCAGCGGAGGCACCTGCCAGTCCACCTGCGAGAAGTCGATCGCGTTGAAGTGCCCCGATGAGCCCATCAAAGACGTGGCCAAGTGCACGAGCACCTGCGAGGCGAACGTGGCCAAGTGCAACAACCAGAGCGTCATCGACGCCTACCTGGGCTGCGCGCAGAACACGCCCATGGTGTGCGGGACGACGCTCAAGCAGGCGTCGTCGCCGCAGTGTCTGGCCCAGGGGCTCACGTTCGCCGCGTGTCAAGCCGGCAAGCTGCCCGGCGCCGACGCTGTGAGTAGCAGCGACCTTCCGCCGGCCGCCGGGGCTGACGTGGTGACGGGGCCGGTCAGTCCTCCTCCGATCCCCACGGCGGGTGCGGGCGAGATCGTCGCGGTGATTCGGGACGGCGCCACCGACGCGACGCTCACGTGCACGACGGGGACCAAGGACGCCCTCGTCGGTCTCAGCACAGGGCCCTCGGGTCCGCCACCGGCGCCGAAGGTCCCGCTCTTTCTGCTCACCTGCCACGACGGCGGGAACGCCAAGGAGAACCTGAAGTACGTCAGCCTGACGGCCGTGGGCGTGGCTGGGCCAGGAACGTACGCCGTCCCAGATCCGGCCACCGAGACTGTCGCCAGTAGGGCGAGCTTGATCGTCGGACTCATCGTGAACAAGAACGGGGTCCAGATGGATGAGGCGTTCGCGGGCACGCTGAAGTTGACTTCCGGGAGTGCGACCGCAGGGAGCCTCATCGCGGGCAGCTTCACGGCGACGTGGGCCAAGGGCGACAAGATCGTCGATGGCGTTCAGAAGACGGCGGCGGGGCCCGGTGCGCTATCGCTGGCCTTTCAGTGGACAGCAAAATAACCTGAGCCGAACTCGACGCGGGCGGTTCCGTCGTGCTACGCCGCGCGCATGATTGTCACGCTGGAACCCAACGCCTCTCAAGCCGCCGTGGACGCGGTCATCTCGCTCGCCTCGCGCACGCCAGGGGTCACGCCCAAGGTCTATCGCTACGAGGGCCAGAGCCACGCCATCACCGAGGTGCACCTCCTCGGGCGCACGGACACGGTCTCGCAAGAGGTGATGGCCGGCCTCGCCGAGGTCCGCGCCGTGTTCCGCGTCTCGACGAAGTACCGCATCATCGGCCGACATGCGGCAGCGCAGGGGACCAACGGGTTCACCTACAACGGCGTGCGCTTCGACGATCGCGAGTTGCAGCTCATCGCCGGCCTGTGCGCGGTCGACACACTCGAACACGTCGAGCAGATGGTCCAGGCGCTCGCGGCCGCAGGGCTCGTGACGACGCGCATGGGCGTCTACAAGCCGCGCACGTCGCCCTACGACTTCCAGGGTCTCGGCGCGGCGTGCCTGCCGTGGCTGTTCGAGGCGTGCGGCCGGCATGGGATGAAGGTCGTGACGATGGAGGTGACCGACGCGCGCCACGTCGAGGAGATCCAGGCCGCGCTCGAGCTGTCGGGCAAGCCCACGGGCGTCATGCTGCAGATAGGCACACGCAACGCGCAGAACTTCGAGCTGCTCAAGCAAGTCGGCCAGCAGCACGAGTTCCCGGTGCTCTTCAAGCGCGGCATGGGCATCACGCTCGAGGAGTCGCTGAACGCGTGCGAGTACGTGGCGAGCGAGGGCAACCCCAACATCGTCTTCTGCCTGCGCGGCGTGAAGTCGCACCTGGGTGACCCGCACCGCAACCTCGTGGACTTCGCACACGTGCCCGTCGTGCGCCGACAGACGCGGCTGCCCGTGTGCATCGATCCCTCGCATTCGGTGGGCCGCATGGACCTGGCCCCCGATGGCCTCACGGACGTGATGCACGTCACGGGTCAGGGCCTCATCGCCGGTGCGACCGCGGTGCTGGTCGACTTTCATCCGCACCCCAAGGCTGCCCTCTGCGACGGACCGCAGGCGCTCACCTTGGATGCGCTGCCGGGCTTCGTGAGCTACTGCCGCCGCGTGCGTGCGTGCTACGAGGCCGTGTCCAGCTACTGATCGATCTCGACGCGGCGCCGGCGGAGCTTGCCGACCCAGGTCGGCGCGTTCTTGGCGACCTCGCGCAACGTGGGCGGGTGCCCGAGCTGCGCGGCGATCTTGCCTCGCACCTGGTCCATCGTCCCGCGGGCGTCGTAGCTCTGCCGGCCAATCCGATAGGTGCGATCGTAGATCCGCCACTGGCCGCGGTCCCGCTTGAGCCAGTAGCGGATGCTCTCGTCGGCGCGCCCCTCTGTGGGGTTGGGCGTCTCCTCGACCATCGCGTGGTCGGCGGCCACGCGCGTCTCAGCGAGCGTCGTGCCGTCGGCGTAGAAGCCGGCGTCGCGCGCGGTCGCGAACGCGGTGAACAGCAGGTCCTTCAGCAGCGACACCATCGCCGCGCGATCCTCGGCGTCACCCGCGGGCCACAGGTCCGGCAGGAGGAACTGCGCCTTGTCCTCGAAGTCGAAGAGGGCAAACGCGTCGGCGTGTCGGCCGGCCTCGAGGTGCGCCGTGAAGCGCGTGACCACCCAGGTCGGCGAGTCCTCCGCCGGTGGCGCGCGGCCCGAGAACAGCGCCGCGGCGATGACGGCGGGCGTGACGATGGCGATCGCCGCCGTTGCCGCGATGATGGTCGCGCGCCGGGAGATCACGCGGGTGGCACGATCGTGAAGCTGTAGGGTGCCTCGACGCACTTGGCCGGGTCGAAGGCCTGCTTCGTCCCGTCACCGGACTCGGTCGTGGCGACGATGCAGTAGTCGATGACGGAGCCGACCGGCTGCCCCGGGATAGCGCCCTGGAACACGTTGGGCGCGATCTCGGTCATCTTGACGCCCACGTCGCCCTTGGGCCGCACGCGGTAGTGCAGCTCGACGCGCTTGACGCGCAGTGCGTCGACGACGGTCGCCGTCACCTGGTAGGGGCCGATGGTGCTCGTCGTGTTCTTCAGCTTCGTGAGGTCCACGATGGTCGGCGCCTCTTCCACGCAGCCGACCACGAGCACAAGAGAAACCACCAAGACAGCGTGTGCGACCATACCGAGCCTCCAGCCGGCGCAGCATAACACGGGCCCGCCGTTGAAGAAGCGCCCCTCGTCTGCGTCCAACCCGAGTCGGGGCCGGTGCTGCAACATTGACAGCCTAGGCTCCTGGGCCAATCATCGCGCTGGAGGCTCGGATGACGACTTCGAATCACAAGCTCACGCTCAGCAGCATGGCGGCCCTCGCCGCGCTCACGGTCATGGCCGGCTGCCTGCCCGGCGCGCCCCGCTCCGCGCGCTCCTGCTACTACAGCGTCGACTGCTACGCGGACGAGCACTGCAACGACTACGGCTGGTGCACGCCCAACTACGGTGGCTGCTACGCCAACGAGCACTGCGGCCCCGGCTACGCGTGCGCGACCAACGGCGTCTGCGTGCTCGACTCGACCTGCTACACCAACCTCGACTGCCCGAGTGGCCTCGTGTGCGCCGCCGGCCAGTGCATCGCGCGCAACGTCTGCCTCTCCAACTTCGACTGCAGCGCCGGCTACGAGTGCGACCGCGTGAGCGGCGCGTGCGTCAAGTTCGTCGCCTGCCAGCGGCACAAGGACTGTGGCTCGGGCTACAGCTGCGAGGCCAACGGCGTTTGCACGCAGATCAAGTCCAAGATGCCCGATGGCCGCTGCGTCCAGCACTCGGAGTGCAACGCTAACTACTACTGCGGCGGGGACCAGTTCTGCTACTTCGACCGCGCCTGTTACCAGGACAACGACTGCGCTGCGGGGACCTACTGCATCTCGCGGCCGGGCGTCACGGCCGGCCAGTGCGACTACATCGCGTGCACCGCCACCAACCAGTGCCCTCAAGGCTACTGCGACGGCAACACCTGCCGGCTCGGCACCTGCGGCCAGAACGGCTGCGCGGTGGGCTATGCGTGCTCGGTGGCCTTCAGCGACTGCCGGATACCGTAGCCATCGCTTCGTCGATCAGCGCAGCGGTCGTGCCGTCCAGCCACACGACGTCCTTGACCGACTGGAACCACGTGCGCTGACGGCGCGCGTAGTGCCGATGGCCTTGCTTCATCGCGGACACGGCGGCCTCCAGCGTGCAGTCCCCCATCACGTAGTCCGCCATCTGGCGGTAGCCCAGCGCGCGCATCGGGCGGCAGTCACGCGGCGCGCCACCGGCGAGCAAGTCGCGAACCTCCTCGGCGAGCCCGGCCGTGAGCATGGCCTCGACCCGTGCGTCGATTCGTCGCGCCAGGACCTCGGCCGGAAAGCGCGGCGCCAGGAGCGTGGTGTCATAGCGTGGGCCGGCTCGAACCTGCGCCAGCTGCAGATCGGAGAGCCGCTGCCCGGTCCCGACCACGACCTCCAGCCCGCGCAGGACGCGTTGCGTGTTGCGCGCGCCGCCCTGGATGCGCGCCGCGAGCGCGGGATCCAGCGCCTGTAGACGCGCAAACAGCGGCTCGCTGCCGGCCTGGGCGAGCTCTTTGGCCAGCGCCACGCGCACCTCCGGTGAAACCGCGGGCACAGGGGCCAGTCCATCGAGCAGAGCGCGCAGGTAGAGCCCGGTCCCGCCGACGACGATCGGGAGCCGTCCGCGAGCCGTGATGTCGGCGATGGCCTCGTCCGCCAGAGCGGCATAGCGCGCCGCGTCGCCGGGATCGGAGGGCTCGAAGACCTCATAGGCGTGGTGCGGCGCCTGCGCGCGCTCGGCCGCGGTGGGTGCAGCAGAGCCCAGGCGAAAGCCACGATAGACCTGCACCGAGTCGCAGCAGACGAGCTCGCCGCCAAGGCGCTCCGCGAGCGCCAGCGCCAGCTCCGACTTGCGGCTCGCGGTCGGCCCGACGACGCCGATGAGGCGCATCACGTGCGCCCGAACCAGCGCGCGACCTCGTCGAACGGCCGGCTCACCAGCACAGGGCGGCCGTGCGGGCAGTTGGCGCGCAGCTCGACGCCGTCCATCTGCTTGAGGAGCGACCGCGCCTCCTCCGGCTCCAGCTTGTCCCCCGCGCGCACCGAGCCGTGACAGGCGAGCGTGGCGAGCAGGTGCTCGAGCCGCGCCTCGACGCCCCGCGAGGTACCCACGTGGGCTAGGTCCGAGAGCACCTCGACGAGCACGGCGTTGGCGCCCTTGCTCTGGAGGATGGCGGGCACCTCCGTCACGACGAAGTCCCGCGCACCGAACGGCGCGACGTCGAAGCCCATGCGCTGGAGGACCTCCGCGTGCTGCTCCGCCGCGCGCGCGAGCGCCGGCTCGAGCGTGAGCTGGTCGGGGAAGAGGAGGCGCTGCGACGGGATGCTCCCTGAGAGCCAGGCGCGCTTCAGGCGCTCGTAGCTGACTCGCTCGTGCGCGGCGTGCTGGTCGATGAGGTGCAGCGCGCTCGGCGACTGACAGACCAAGAAACAGCGACCGACCTGTCCGATGTACTCGAGCCGCATGAAGAAGCCCGGCGCCTCGGGCGTGTCGGGCGCAGCGATGGCAGGCGAGGTCGCGGCCGTCGCTGCGACCGGAGGTGCTGCGGTCGTGATCCAACCCGGTAATGGCGGCGAGAGATCCGGGACGGTCGGCTCGCGCTCGTCCTCGGCAAATCGCAGGGGCAGCGTCTGCGGGAGCGCCGTCTCCACGATGGGCGGCAGCAGCGGTCGCGCCGTGGCGACGTCGGCCTCGCCTTCCCCCGGTCGGGCCCAGGGCGCCGCGGCGAGCATCAGCCGAATGGCGCGCTGCACAACCGAGTGAATCTGCCCGGTCTCGGCGAAACGCACCTCGGCCTTGGCCGGATGCACGTTCACATCCACCAGCTCCGGCGGCACGCAGAGCTCGAGCACGCCCACCGGGTAGCGCCCGCGGTCCATCATCTCGCCGTAAGCCGAGGTGACCGCGTGCTGAATGACCTTGTCGCGCACCGGTCGGCCGTTGACGACCAGATGCAGCATCGTCGCATTGGGACGCTGCAGCGTGGGCTCCGACAGAAAACCGCGAGCCTCCAGCGCGCCCATAGTGAGCTCGACCCGATAGAGTCGTCGCGCGATCTCGCGCCCGAAGACGGCGAGCATGCGCCCTTGCGCGCCGCGGGAGCTGGGACCCTCGGCCGGGTAGTCCGCCATCACGCGCCCGCCGTGCACCAGCACGAAGCCGACGCCGGGCCAGGCCAGCGCGAGCTGATCGACCAGATCGGCGATGCGGCTCATCTCGCTCGCCGGCTGCTTCAGGAACTTGCGCCGCGCCGGCACGTTGAAGAAGAGCTCCTCGACGACGATCTCCGTCCCCGGAGGCGCGCCGATGGGCTCGATGACGGGCTCCTCGGCGCCGTCGGCGCGAATGACGGTGCCCTCGTCGTGGTCGTGCGTGCGGGTGCGCAGGCGAAACCGCGACACTGAGCGGATGCTGGGCAGCGCCTCGCCCCGAAAGCCGAGGGTGCCAATCGCGGTGAGATCCTCCGCCGCGGCGATCTTGCTGGTCGCGTGTCGTAGCAGCGCGGTCACGGCGTCCTCGCGCGTCATGCCGCAGCCGTCATCGACGATGCGGATGAGCTTGCGCCCGCCGTCCTCCACCTCGATCCGGACCCGCGTGGCGCCCGCGTCGAGCGCGTTCTCCACGAGCTCCTTGACCGCGCTCGCGGGACGCTCCACGACCTCACCGGCCGCGATCTGGTTGGCCACGTGGTCCGGCAGGACATGGACGGTGCGGAGCGCGCTCATGCCGACGGGGCGTGCCAGCGCGGCACCCCAGTGTCAAGCCTCGAGCTGAGCGATTGGGGGCCGCGCGTCGCCAATGGGTTCGCAGGGCCCAAATCCGGGGGTGCGGGGGTCGTCCCCGCATAGAGACCGACGCACTCGCCGCAGAAGCGATGCAGGAGCGATGCGAGACGAAGCTCCCGCTCAACCGTGTACCGCACACTCTCAAAATCTGTCGAATCGGCCACCGGCTGTTCGTCTTCCCATCGTGGGATCCAGCCAAGCGGAACCGGCGCCCGACAACCGTGGTACAACGACCCGATGAATCACGCCGACCTCCGGGGCCGAGACCGCATCAAGATCCTCTTTCTTCGCCCGCCGCGGCACTACTGGCCCATCCTGAACGAGTCCGACAACTTCCTGCTCCCGCTCGGCTATCCGTCCCTGGCGGCCTGGGTGCGCGAGAAGGTACCCGAGGCGGACTGCGAGATCCTCGACTGTTGCCCGTCGCGCATCGGCTGGGCCTCCCTCAAAGAGGAGCTGCGGGTGCGCAAGCCCGACGTGCTCTGCATCGGCGAGAAGGTCTGCTACATCCATGAGGCCTTTCGCGGCTTCAAGCTCGCCAAGGAGGCGCTGCCGGACGTGGTGACGATCTCGGGCGGCCACCTCTCGTCGCACCTCCCCAAGTGGTCCATCGAGCAGTGCCCGGAGATCGACTACGTCCTCCGCTACGAGGGCGAGCTCCCGCTCCAGTCGCTGCTCGAGAGCCTCGTCGGCAAGCACCCGCTCGAGCAGGTGCCGAGCCTCGTCTGTCGTCCCAACGGCCACCTCTTGGAGACCGAGATCGGGCCCAACGTCGACGACCTCGACCAGCTCCCAGTGCCGGCATACGACCTGGCCAACCTCAAGAGCTACGCGCCGTTCGGGCTGCTGTGGCCGCGCGCCGCCACGATCCAGCGGAGCCGTGGCTGTGTGGACACCTGCCGCTTCTGCTCGTGGATCGCCGTCGAGGCCAAACACCACAAGCAAGCCGACGGCAGCGTCGTCCACAAGCCGAGCTATCGGTCCAAGTCCGTCGAGCGCATGGTCTACGAGACCGAGCTGCTGTACGAAAAGTACGGCGTGCGGTACCTGTTCTGGGTCGATGCGACCTGGAACGTGGACGCTGAGTGGCTTCAGGCCTACTGCGAAGAGATCATCCGCCGCAAGTATCAGCTCGGTTGGTGGGCCTTCACGCGTCTCGATCAAGTGCTCCACCAGGAGAAGCTCGGCGTCTTCGACACGATGGTGAAGGCCGGGCTGCGGCATGTGCTCGTCGGGGTCGAGCGTCCTGCCGAGGAGGGGCTGACCTTCCTCAACAAGCATGGCTATGGCTACGGCGTCGCCAAAGAGGCCTTCGGCCTGATGAAGCGCAAGTACCCTGAGGTCTTCCGCCAGGGCACCTTCATCACCGGGCTGCGTCAGGACACGGCCGAGTCCATCCGCAACCTGCTCACCTACGCTCACGAGATCGACGTGGACTTCGCGGCTTTCCACCCGCTCACGCCGTTTCCGGGCACGCCGATGTACGACGAGGCGGTCAAGAACGGCTGGCTCGAGGAGACGGACTTCGCCAAATACGACATGTTCTGTCCCGTCATGCCGACCGAGCACCTCTCGCGCGACGAGGTGGCGCACTGGACGACCTGGTGCCAGCAGAACTTCGTCGCCAAGCGCCCCTTGCGCTACTTCAGCCGCATGATGTCGCCGCACTCCATCCGGCGCAGACTTCACTGGTGGTTCTTCTTCACCATCGGCCGCGTGCTCGGCAACCAGATGCTCAACCACGTCCGCGGCATCGAGACATTCGAGGGCTTCGCCGGCGTCAACAAGCTCTGGAAGCCGACCTGGTACGACGCGTGAACCCCGCGCGTCAGCTGCGCTCGCTGACCACGCGCGGCAAGCTCATCCACGCGTATGTGACCGCCAAGACCCACGCCGTCCCCGGGCCAACCGCGCTCATGATCGAGACGACCGTGCGGTGTAACCTGCTGTGCCCCATGTGCCCTCGCACGGGCGCGGACTACCCCAACGAAGACCTGCCCGACGCGCTGCTCTGGCCGCTCATCGAGGACTTCGCCCGTCTGGGAGGGGACCACGTCTACCTCTACGGGCTGGGCGAGCCGTTCCTGGACGGGCGCATCACGGACCTCCTGGCCGCCTGCCGGCGGCTCGGGGTGGCCACGGTCCTGTCTTCCAACGGCACACTCCTGAACGCGGAGCGCCGAGCGCGGCTGCTGGACGCCGGCGGAGCCGACCACCTGATCGTGGGCATCGACGGCGTCACCGCCGAGACCTACGCCCGCTATCGCACGGGGGGGCAGCTCCACAAGGTCGTCGCCAACGTGCAGGCGCTCGCGATGGAGAAGCGCCTCCGCAAGAGCGCGATGGTGCTGGTCGTGCAGCTCATCCGCATGCGGCACAACGCCCACGAGGTCGACGCGTTCATGCGGTTCTGGAGCGCGGTGCCCGGCGTCGACGAGGTGCGCGTCAAGACCGAGGACATCGGTCTCCCGGAGCATCGCGTCGTGGAGCCCGACGGCCACCTGCGCCAGAACCCGTGCCACCTCCTGTGGCGCGGCCCGCTGCTCGTCCGGTGGGATGGTCGCGTCTACCCCTGCTACCACATCGCTGGGAACGGCGAGCCCATCGGAGACCTGCACACGACCTCGCTCGCCGCGCTCTGGGACTCCGAGCCGATGCGGCGTCTGCGGGGGCTCCACGTCGCAGGCCGCTCCGCGGAGCATCCGCAGTGTGCGACGTGTCCCGCGATTCGACCGCGCCAGCCGTTCGTGGTGGGCGCGATGGCGTTGCGCGGGACGACCGTGCGTCGCATCGTACCGTGGTTCGAGAAGGCTGCCGCCCGGGTGCCGTGGGCGTTCTCGGAGCGCCGGCTCTCGGCGGACTAGCCCCTGCAGGTGGCCAGGTCAATCGGGGATGTCGCGGAACTCGGTGCGCAGGATGCCCCGCATGCGCTCGAGCTGCAGGGACGTGCGCTTGGCCCACTCGGCGCCGTCGTGCTGGCGGTCGCTCATGGCGAGGTTGCGCTCATAGACGTCGATGGCGCGATGGACCATGGGCTTGATCTTCTTCTTGAGCTCCGCGAAGTAGATCTCCTTCTCCTCGGCCGAGAGGTCCGAGGGCACCTCTGCCTCCATCATGGCGTCGTAGAAGTCCTCGTAGAGCTTGCCGAGCTGGAACCCGGCGGCCACCGACCACTTCGGGTGCCCGAGCCGCACGCAGCCGAGGTAAGCGGCCTGCGCCTTGAGGAAGAAGCTCGACTTGTCCGAGAGGTCGCGCCGCATGCGCTCGACGGGCAGCCGAAACCGAACCGAGGTGAACAGCTCGCCGTAGACCGAGCCAATGAGGAACTGCGCGCGGCTGACGTACGCGTTGCCCTGGAGGCTCGGCACCGACAGATTCTGCCGATGGCCCTCCAGCGCGCGCCGTAGCCACCGCTCCGCCTCCGCGAGGCGCCCGAGCTCGTACTTGGCGACGCCGAGCCGGACCTCCATCTCGATACGCTCGGTGACCCCGAGCTTCACGCGCTGCATGAGCGCCTGCGCGGCCGGGATGAGCCGGTCCCAGCGCTTCTGCTCCTCGTAGCAGCGGATGAGCTGTCGGTCGGCGTCGGCGACGTCGTTGGCGGTGCCGCGCGCGACGAACAGCTCCCGCGCGAGGGTCAGCGCCTTCTCGGCCTCGCCGAGCTTTCCGAGCCGCAGCAGCGCGATGCCGGCGTTGAAGCGCGCGTGCGGCGCCTGCGGCGACTCGGGGAAGACCTCGCACAGCTCCAGGAAGCGGCGTGCGGCGGCCTCGAGCTTGCCATTGGTGTAGGCCTGCGAGGCGTCCTTGAACATGCCGACCGCACCCAGCGCGCGCACGGTGCCGTTGGTGTCCGGACCGATGACGACGGGTTCGAGCTCGACGCGCGTCTCGCGCACCGGACCCGGGGTGGAGCAGCCCAGCCCATGAAACGTGAGCACGACAACGGCGAAGAACGCGCGGCGCATGAGCGTGTGACGTCTCTCCGGGGCGAAAAGTTCCGCGCCGATCCCTCGGGCGGCGAAGAAAGCATCGTCTCCCTCGCGACGAAGCTCAATCTCTTTCTGTCACTGCGAGGCGAGCCAGGCTCCCAGCTCTGCGATCCCCAGCGTGACCTGGCTGCCGGTGTCGAGGTGCTTGACCGCGACCTGCTGCGCGTCCCGCTCGCCCGGCCCGGCCACCACGACCCACCGCGCCTTGACGCGCGTGGCCGCCTGAAACTGTTTGCCGAGCTTCTGCCCCGGCTCGAGGTGCACTTGCGCGATGCGCCCCGCCGCACGGGCGATGGCGCCCACGCGCTGCGCATAGGCCACGCCCGCCTCGTCGAATACGGTCACGTAGACGTCCGGCGGGGTCGGGGCGGCGTCGAGCCGGCCCAGCTCCACGAGGCCGGCCAGCAGGCGATCCACGCCGAGGCTGATGCCGACCGCCGGGACGCTCTGCGCCGAGAACGTGCCCATGAGGCCATCATAGCGCCCGCCGCTCATGACGGACCCGAAGCCCGGGAGCCCGCCCAGGAACGTCTCATAAATGGTCGATGTATAGTAATCCAGGCCGCGCGCGATGGACAGGTCCACAGCGAGCCGCTCGCGCACGCCGAGCGCCTCCGCCCACGACAGGAGCTGCCGGAGGCTCGCGAGGCCGGGCTCGGCGACGGCCAGGTCCACCACGTCGCCGTCGATGGACTCCAGCGTGCCGTCGAGAAAGCGCTGAATGGCCGCGCGCGCCGCGGTGTCGAGGCTGAGCGCGCTCTCGAGCTCCGCGTCGACCGCGGGCCAGCCGAGCTTGGGGAGCTTGTCGATGACCCGAAGCACGTCCTGGACCACCTTGGGCTCCCGAATGCCGATGCGCGCCATCAGGCCATCGAGCACGCGCCGGTCGTTGAGCCGGATCGTGAAGTCGTCGACCTCGAGCGCGCCGAGCACGGCGACGGCGACCTGGACGCACTCGAAGTCGGCCATCAGCGAGGTCGAGCCGACGACGTCCGCGTCGCACTGCACGAACTCCCGGAACCGACCCCGACCGGGCTTCTCGGCGCGCCAAACGGGCGCGATCTGGTAGCGCCGGAACGGCCGCGGCAGCTCCGGATACTGCGCGATCACGCGCGCCAGTGGCACCGTCAGGTCATATCGCAGGCTCACGTCGCGCCCGCCGTTGTCCGGGAAGCGGTAGAGGAGCTTCTCGCCCTCGCGGCCGTACTTTCCGAGGAGCACCTCCGTGTACTCGATGGCCGGCGTGGCGAGTGGCAGGAACCCGAACTGCTCGAAGACGCGCGTCACCGTCCGCAGCATGCGCTCGCGCGGGACCATCGTGTCGGGGAGGTAGTCTCGAAAGCCCTTGAGGACCCGCGGCTCGACTCGGCTCATGGCTGGCTCCTTGGGGTGTGCATTGCGCCCCGCCGGGCGCGCCTTTAGCATGGACCGGATGACCATGAAACCCGACGCCGCGCCGCGCCGTGTCCCGCTCGCGCAGCTTCCCACGCCCCTGCTCGACGTCGGCGGCCTGCTGCCTCCGAGCACCCGCCTGCGCGTCAAGCGCGACGACCTCACGGGCGCGGCGCTGTCGGGCAACAAGGTGCGCAAGCTCGAATTTCTGCTCGCCGAGGCGCAGGAGCGAGGTCTGCGCCGGGTGGTCACCTGCGGTGGGCTCCAGTCCAATCACTGCCGCGCCACGGCCATCGCCGCGCGCGAGCTGGGGCTCGACTGCACCGTCGTGTTGCGGACCGCGACGCCTCCGGACCGCGAGGGCCCCCTCACCGGCAACGTCGCGCTCATGCGGCTCGTCGGCGCCGAGCTCCGCTTCGTCACGCCGGAGCAGTACGCCCAGCGCGCGCGTCTGCTCCCGGAGCTGGCGGGCACCGACGGCCTCGTCATCCCCGAGGGGGGCAGCAACGCCCTCGGGGCCTGGGGTTATCTCGCGTGCGTCGATGAGCTCATCGTGCAGTGGGGCACGGAGCCACCGACGGCGATCATCTGCGCGACCGGCTCGGGCGGGACGCTCGCGGGCCTGGCCATGGGCGTGCGTCGCCGAGGGCTCACGATTCCTGTGTACGGTGTCTGCGTCTGCGACGACGCCCCGACGTTCCAGGGCCTCGTCGCCCAGATCAGCGCCGAGGCGCACGCGCGCTGGCCTGAGCTGCCCGCGCTGGCCCCGAGCGACGTCCGCGTCGTCGAAGGCTGGGTCGGTCGCGGCTACGCGCTCTCGACGCCCGATGAGCTGGCCGACCTCGCCCACGTCGCGCGCACGACCGGCCTCGTGCTCGACCCGGTGTACACCGCAAAGGCCTTTCGTGCGCTCCTACGCGCGCCCGAGGCCTACGGTGAGGCCCCTCTGTTCGTCCATACCGGCGGCATCTTCGGCCTCCTGGCCGAGCCGCTTCAGCCCGCGCCCGAGCCCGGGTGAGCCAGCTCACCGTCATCTTCTTCTGCGCCTTCGGTCCCTCTCTCGCCTGGCTCGGGTACTTCTGGCTTCGTGACGAATATTCCCGTGAACCTGTACATCTCGTGCTCCTCGTCTTCGGCGGCGGTCTGTTGGCCGGCCCCCTCGCGCTCCTGCTCTTCGAGGCGGTCGAGCGCGTGGCCTTCTACGACCGCCTCACGGAGCTCGACTCGGTCCCCGAGGCCATCAAGCTCGCCTACTGTCTCGGCGCCATTGGCCCGGTCGAGGAGCTGGCCAAGTTCTTCGTGTTCTGGCTCTTCGTCCGGCGCAAGCACCTGGACCTCGAAGAGCCCATCGACGGCGTCGTCTACGCCGCGGCCGCAGCGCTCGGCTTTGCCACCATGGAGAACTGGTTTCACATGCTGCTCGTCGAGGAGCCCGTCTGGAGCCGCGCCATCGTGCTGCCCTTCAACCACGTGCTCTTCTCGTCGTTTTGGGGCGTCGCCGTGGGTCTCGAAGTCTCGGGCCACCGGCATGGCAGCCGACTCGTCGCCGTAGGCATCGCGCTCGCCGCCGCCTACCACGGTCTCTATGACTACTTCACCGTCTCGAGCGTGCTGTCGCACCTGCTCGTCGCGCCGCTCGTCCTGCTCTTGTGGATCTGGCTGTCGATCTCGATCCGCGAGCTCCTGAAGCTCCGCGGTGGCCCCACTCCCGCCGAAGCGGTCAGTCCGCCAGCTTCGTGAGCTTGTCCATGGCCTGCTTGTGGCTCGTGACCACCGGCGCGGCCGCCATGCGCAGCTGATCGACGCGGTCGAGCTCCCGCAGGATGAGCAGCGCCTTGTACAAGTCCTGCTCCTTGCCCATGGCCTCGCGCACGGCCTCCGTGATGTCGTTCTTGAGGTCCTTGAAGACCAGCATGTCGGTCGAGACGATGTCCGACTCCTTGCCGACCTGCTTGGCGTTCTCGTAGGTCACCTTGACCTTCCAGACCGGATCGGCCGGCGTGGGCGGGGCGGGCTGACCCGCCGGTGGCGCCGGTGGCGCGTCCTTCACGAACACCGGCTTGCCGGCCGCGTCGCTCTCGACCTGCACCGGGACCAGGATCCCGATGCGCCGTCGCTCTTTCTCGTCGGCCATGACCGAGGCCATCTGCCAAAAGCGCGGCCGCTCGGACACCTGGAGCTTCTTGGGGTCATAGCGCGCGATGAGCTCGTCGGTGACCGCCTTCTCTTGCGCCATCATCCGCGAGGCGATGTACAGGTCCTCCACGACCTTGGCGAACGTGAGGTACTCCTTGAGCGCGTCGATGTTGAAGATGCCCTGCCGCAGGACCTCCTCGGTGTCCAGGCGCACGAAGCTGTCGACGTAGAGCTGGCACGCCTTGACCAGCGGCTCCAGGTCCGCCTGGGTCTTCTTCAGCAGCTCCGGCGACATCTCCGTGACCTTCTTGAGTTCATTGCGCACGACCTCGAGCTTCTTGGCCGTCTCGTCAATCAGCGTGGAGTGGCGCTTGATGACCTCCAACAGCGGCTGGGTCTTGCCCTGGACGGTCACGGCGGCGTTCTGGAGCTTGTCCTTCAAGAACTGCGCGTCCGTCTTCTGCTTGGTCTCGATCTCTTTGTTGTCGGTCGCGTGACGCGCGGACCAGCCGATGAAGCCCGCGATCACCGAGGTCCCGATGACCAGGAGCAGCTTGGCGATCTTGAGGCCCATCGACGGCTCGGCGATGGCGCCCACACCGCCCGCGGCCTGCGCTCGAGCCAAGGCCTCCTTCTCCAGGTCGCGCGGCTTGGCGTCCGAGTGCGCTCCGGCGCTCGACAGGCCCAGGTTGAAGCCGCCGGGCGGCGTGCGATCGCGGTCCTCGGTCGCGCGCGCGACGATCGGCTCTGGCTCCGCCGCGGGCTCCACCACGGGGTCCGGCGTCGTCTTTCTCAGGCCCAGCTTGGCCTTGAGGTCCTCGTAGTTGCGCCCGTCCTTGCTTCCGTTGCTCATGGTGGTCTCCCGAGGTGCCCATCGCCCGCGCACCGGGTCGGCCCCGCGCGCATCCGACGTGTGGAGGGCGAGTATGAGACCGCCTCCTCGCGCGCGTCAACCGCCCGAAGCCGGATCCCGGCTCTTGACTTGGGCCTGAAATCGCCAGATCATGGGCGCCAACGTTCGAACGACGCGCGGTGACCGATGCTTTGGGGGCGTTTCGGAGCCAGGGGTTTCCTTCGAGTGGCCGCGCTGCTCAGCGTGGTCTCCTGCGCCAGCGCCCCTGAGACTGCGCCGACGGAGCCGTCCGTCGATTCCGGAGCCACGACCGGGGACCTGGGCGGAACCGGAGGCGACCCAGGTAGCGTGCCCGATGCCGGCCCTGCGGTGGATCCCGGCCCGGCTGGAGATCCCGGCCTCGATGCGGGCGCCGACGTGCCGATCGTGGACGCGCCCGACATCACGCCCGACTCTGGGTGCACCGCGAACGCGCAGTGCGACGACGGCAAGGCCTGCAATGGCCTCGAGTCGTGCAACACGGCGACCGGTGCTTGCGTCGGCGCAGCGCCGCCTAAATGTGACGATGGAAATTCGTGCAACGGGCTCGAGACCTGTACGGAGCCCGCAGGCTGCATTTCGGGCGCGGCGCCCACGTGCGACGACGGGGACGGCTGCACCGTAGACGCCTGCGATGCGCTCAAGGGTTGCACCAATACACCCAGCGTCGAGCTTCCCACGCTGGCAATCGAGGGCGTGACGGACGGCCTCGTGACCGATCAGGACGTCACGCCGGTGGTCAAGGTCACCGGCGCCGCCAAGAAGCTCACGGTCACCCTCGATGGTGCGCCGTTCGTGTCTGGCACATCCGTCAAGGTCGATGGCCTGCACGTCCTCGACGTCGCCGCGGACGCCTGTGTCGGCGGCACGACGCCGCTGACTCAGAGCGCCAGCTTCACCGTCGACAAGCTACCGCCGGTCGTCGTCGCCAAGCTCGCGCCCATCGCCAACGCGGCCGGCTGGCACAACGTGCCGGTCACGGTCACGTTCTCGGCCTCGGACACGACCTCGGTCGCGACGCTCACCGCCCCAATCACCGTCACGACCCAGGGAAAGGCGCAGAAGGTCACCGGCACCGCTGTCGATGGCTTCGGGCACTCTGCGTCGCTCGAGGTCCTCGTCGATGTCGACTTCAAGCCACCCATCGTCACGTTGACCAAGCCGGCGCTCAACCAGGTCAAGAACGACCAGCTCGTCACCAATGCACCTTCAGTCACCTTCGAGGGCACCTTTGGCGACGACCCGCTGTCGGGCTTCAAGCTCGGGCTCGTCACCTCGTCCAAGGTGCAGCTCGAGTCCAGCGTCGCGACACCGGGCCCCTTCAAGGTCGAGGTCCCGCTCAAGCCCGGCATGAACTCCGTGGTGGTCAGCGCGGCGGACGTCGCCGGCAACGTCGGTACCGCCAACGTCATGGTGTTCTACGATGATCAGCCCCCGAAGGTGCACATCCAGAGCCCCACCGACGACACCACCACGACCGCGAGCAGCCTGGACGTGCTCGGGTTCGCCTACGACATCGTCATCGGCAACGTGACCGAGGAGGACGTCGCCGTCACGGTCAATGGCGTCGCTGCCACGGTCGACAACGGTCACTTCACCGCCCTCGCCGTGCCCCTGACGCTCGGCAAGAACGTGCTCACGGCCACGGCCAAGGACATGGGCGGCTTTACCGCCACGCATACCGTCACCGTGACGCGCATCGCGGCGACCGCGCGCCGGCTGCTCATCGACAGCGGCAACGACCAGAAGGCGGACGTCTTCGCCACGCTCCCGCAGCCGCTCGTCGCGCGCGTGCTGGAGCCCGATGGCAAGCCGGTCGAAGGCGCCGAGGTCGTGTTCGTCATCACGGACAACGACGGCACCATCGCGTCGCCCGCCGCGTCGCTCACGAGCCCCAAGGGCCGTGGCGTCGTCGTGCCGACCGACAAGGATGGGCGGGCATCGGCCTCGCTCACGCTCGGCGGGCGCTCCGGTGCGGGGCTCAACCGGGTCGTCGCCACCACCGAGGGTGCGGGCGCATCCGTCAGCTTCTTCGCGAGCGGCAAGCCCATCGCCGGCATCCACATCCATGCCCATGACGGCCTGGACCAGATCGGCACGCTCGGCCAGCCGCTGGCGCGACCGCTCTCGGTCCGGGTCACCGACCAGGGCGACAACCCGGTCGGCAACGTCCCCGTCGTCTTCAGCGTCAAAGACGGCGGCGGCAAGTTCGGTGGTGAGACGACCGTCAGCGTCGTGACCAACCTGAAGGGCTTTGCCGACGCCGTGTTCACGCCGGGTCCGGTCGAGGGCTACGGCCGTCATACCGTCTCGGCCTCCATCCCGGTCAGCGACGAGAGCGCGACCAAGCTCGGCGTCACGTTCACGGCGTCTGTCTTTGGGCCCAAGTCGGCGGCCCTGACCGCCGTTCGCGGCCGCATCGTCGACGAGAACAAGCAGCCGCTCCCAGGCGTGCGCGTCCGGTTCCCGGCGGTGGAGACCGACCCGATCGGCGTCGTCAGCGACGCCAAGGGTGTCTTTGTCTACTACGGCGCGCCGGCAGGGTTCGGCCTCATGGAGATCGACGGCCAGACGGCGGTCCCCGCGGGGGCCGACTACCGGCTTCCGCACATGGTCTTCGAGCTGCACCCCGTGGCCGGCATCGTCAACGACCTCGAGCGTCCCATCTACATGCTCAAGCTCAACAAGGGCCAGTTCGTCGATGGCCTCTTCCCGAGCGAGTTCACGCTGCCCGAGGTGCCGGGCTTCAAGCTCACCATCCCTGCGGGCACGAAGGTCACCTTCCCCAACGGCGCCCACGAGGGCATCGTCTCGGTGACGCAGGTGCACTTCGATCAGGCGCCCATGGCTCCCGTCGATGGGCTCTCGTCTCGCCTTCTGGTCACCATTCAGCCGCCGGGCGTGCGCTTCGACCCGCCTGCGCCCATCGAGATTGCCAATGTCGACGCGTTCCCGGCCGGCAAGAAGGTCGAGATGTTCTCGTACGACCACGACGTCGAGGCCTTCGTGCCCATCGGCCTCGGCACCGTGACCGACGACGGCACCGTCATCAAGAGCGATCCCGGCGTTGGCGTGGTCAAGGGCGGTTGGCACTGTGGCGCGAGCCCGAGCGGGACGGGCTCCTCCGGCGGTATTACGGCCTCGCTGTCGTCGGAGAAGCAGAGCAACCTGTTCGACCCGAGCATCAACCTCAAGGGCCCCAAGGTCTTCGGTGGTGGGCTCAGCGCCAGCTATCAGCTGCCGATTGCGCCAAATACCACCGTCAAGCTGCACGCCAAGGGGAGTCCCGGTCCCGACACGCATTGGCAGTGGTGCGGCAATGGCGACATCAGCGTCTCGGGCCCCGCGTGCTCGGGTCAGACGACCTGCGAAGGTGAGGCCAAGCCGGGAGGCTCCGCAAAGGACGGGGCTCGCGGCATCGCGCGGGTCGAGCACATCTGCGATCAGACCGGTCAGAAGGCCGGCGCCAACGTCGAGATCGTCGTGTGCAGCGTCCCGCCGGAGAAGAAGAAGGTCGCCATCGAGTTCGCCGCCGGCATGCCGGTCGACAAGATCACGACGGCCATCCAAGGCGCGCTGACCGCCATCGGCTGCGACTTCGAGTGCAAGACCTTCTGCAACCCGCCGCTGAAGGCGTGCGGCGATGGCTGTATCGCTGCGGCTGCCGAGTGCACCGCCAAGCCCGGCGGCGCGTGTGACGCCACCAAGTCGAGCCCGCTCCAAGCCACGTTGAACGCCGAGGTCGAGAGCTTCAAGATCTGCTGTCCCGGCTGTCCCGGCCAGGCCGAGACGAACACGAACATCAAGGTCACCGCGGCCGCGGGCTTCAACTCGGAGTGCGCGATCCCGGGGCTCGGGATCAACGCGCAGCTCGGTGACTACGCCGAGCTCAAGATCGGCGCGTTCATCTCGTTTGGCATCGGTGTCGCCGGCTACGCGCAGGCCAATCTGGACAACTGCTGTCCGTCGCCGCCGTGTGTGTGCTGGGGCGGCGGCTTCGGCGCGAGTGCCACGATTGGCGGGAAGATCCAGGCCAAGGGCAACCTCGGAGGTTACAACCTCGCCGACGCCTCGGCCGGCATCTCCACGGGCATCAACGCGGACTTCACCGTCGACTGTAAGGAGGTTTGCGGCTCCGTCAGCTGGCCGGGCATCAAGGCGCAGCTCACGCTGTCGTTCCTCAACGGGCTCATCAAGGTGCTCGACAAGACGATCGAAATCGCCGAGGGCGGCGATCTCGCCAAGGGCTGCTATCCCTTCGAGCTGCCGCCCGATTCGCCCACGGGCAAGGGATGCGCCGGGAGTCCGCCGGACCTAGCGCCGCTGACCGACTGCGGTGGTGGCTCGGGAGGCACTCCGGGTGGCGATCCGGGCGCAGGTACTGGGACCGAGACCGGAGGCGATCCGGGCGCAGGGACCGCCGGCGATCCTGGGGCCGGCACGGGCGGCGATCCCGGTGCGGGCACGGGCACCGAGACCAGCTCGGGCACGGCCGGAGATCCGGGGGCCGGCACGGGTGGCGATCCGGGGGCTGGCACGGGCGGTACTCCGGGCAGCGGTACTGGCGGAACGCCGTCCTCGGGCACCGGCGGCGACACCGAGTCGGGCACCGGTGGCACTCCGGGCGGCGACTCGGGCGGCACGGGCGGGACGCCTGGCGGCGATAGCGGCGGCACGACCGGCAGCACGCCACCGGATGTGTGCAAGGAGTGCCCCAACCCCTGCCCCCACTGCGGCCGCCGGTATTGTCTCAACGGGGCCGTCGCGCACTACGTCCAGAGTCCCGTCACGCAGCTCTGCGAGAAGGAGATCGACCCGCTCTGTCCCGACGGCACGGTGGGCGCGGCCTACTGCGTCGACAGTCAGCCGGAGAAGCTCTTTCACTACACCTGCGCGAGCAACCAGTGCACGCAGGTCGCGACGGCCTGCCCGCCGTTCCAGCACTGCGTTCAAGGCATCGGGCAGCCGGCCCAGTGCGTCGGCTGCTGCACGGACAAAGACTGCCCGTACCAGGGCGACCTCTTCTGTGACTCGGGGACGGTCACCCACTTCCAGTGCCTCGAGCACCTGTGCGTCAAGAAGACCGAGGCGTGCCCCGACGCGACCGTGAGCCCGCAGTATTGCAAGCTCGACACCGTCATTCACTACATGTGCCTCAATCAACAGTGCCTGGACGTGCTCGACCAAGACTGTCTGGGTCAGGGCAAGGGCTGCGATCAGGGCCAATGCACGGGGGTGGCGCCGTGAGCGGGCCGGGTCGGGTGCGCGTGGCGTTCGCGCTGGGCGTGAGCGCGCTGGTCGCCGGAATGTGGCTCACCGGCCTCGATCGTGGCGTCACGGTCGCGCCGTCGGGTCCGCGGCTGGCGTCCACGGAGCTCCCCTCGCTCGCGCCAACACCGTCGGGTCCGAGCGACCGGATCCAGCTCTCGTCCGGCATCGAGAAGGAGGCCCGCGTTCCCGGCCAGACCGTGCGCTTCGTCGAGCGTCGCTATGACCCGCCGTACCGGCTGCCCAGCGTCTCACGGCTCCCGGATGCGACGTCGCTGTCGACTCCGGAGGCCGCCGCCGCCGCGTACGTCGGCGCGCTGGCGCAAGGCGACTGGGACTGGTGGAAGCAGCTCTGGGACCGCGACAGCCGCGCCTGGTATGCGCGTCACATGCTGCGCGCAGGCCTCAAGCAGGACGACCTGGTCGCCGCGTGGAAGCGCGAGCACACCGGAAAGCGCCACCTGCTCCTGCGCCGCATCGACCTGCCGGGCTACGCCATCCTCTACTTCCGTCGGGAGGACGCGCCGGAGGACGCCATCGAGGCGCGCCAGCCCATGGCGCTGAAGCTCGACTCGTCGGGGCGGTGGTGGCTGACGCACGAGCTGCGCGAGAACCCGGTCTACTTCTACGACGCCGGCGTGGCGGAGGGGCTCGAGGTCCATGTCGTCGCGAAGTAACCGACTTCGAGCGGCGGTGGCCACGCTGGGGGCCGTCGGATGGGCCACGTCGGCCACGGCGCAGGTCAACGTCAACCCGCTGGAGACCTGCACGATTCAGGTGCTCAACCAGTCGGTCAAGCTCAACGCGGACGGCACCTGGGAGCTCCCCAACGTGCCCTCCAACGGCGGTCAGGTCCGCGTCCGGCTGCACTGCACCGACGGGATCCTCGCGCGCAGCGGCCAGTCCGAGTTCATCGTCATCGCCCCAGGCAAGATGAACGCGATCCGACCGATCGAGTTCGCCGGCGAGAAGCCCGCGCCCAACCGCGTCATGGTCAAGGCCGCCAAGGTGCAGCTCACGGTCGTCGGGCAGACGTCGGCGCTCGTGGTCACTGGGATCTACCCCGACGGGTCGGTCAAGAACCTCAGCTCCGGCGCCTCGGGCACCACCTACGTGTCCACCAACGCGGCGGTCGCGACCGTCTCCAAGAACGGCCTCGTCACCGCCAAGAAGAGCGGCACGGTCGTCATCTCGGCGTGGCATGACGGCGTTACGGTGGCCACCTGGATCGAGGTCAAGGTCGGTAAAGACAGCGACAGCGACGGCTTGCCCGACGACTGGGAGCTCGAGATGGGCCTCGATCCCAACGACCCGGTCGACGCCAAGGCCGACACCGACGCCGACAACCTCTCCAACAAGGCCGAGTTCGACGCAGGGACCAAGCCGTTCGTAGCCGACACCGACGGCGATGGCATCGGAGACGGCGAGGAGACGACGGCCGGCGCCGATGGCTTCCTCACCAACCCGCTGCTCACCGACACCGACGGTGACATGATTCCGGACGCGGTGGAGACGCAGGTCGGGACCGACCCGACCAACCCCAAGAGCTACGACTTCGACAAGTCGCTCACGGGGCTCACGTCGCGGCCCAAGTCGATCGTGCTCGTGTTCAACCCCGTCATCGGCGAGGCGTCGGTCCAGCTCGAGATTACGGGCACGCTCATCAATGGCACTGGTGTGAACCTCACGGCGCACAAGGACGTCGGCTACCAGACGCTGGACCCCTCCGTCGCGAGCTTTGGCAAGAAGCCGGGTCAGGTCTTTGCGGGGCAGCCTGGCACCACGACCGTGCGCGTGAAGCTCGCCGGGCTCAAGCTCGACATCCCCGCCAAGGTGCGCAGCTTCAGCCCCAAGCCGTTGGCCTTCCTCCCGCTGCCCGACTGCTATGGCAACGGCGTCGCGCTCGCCAAAGGCGCCGCGTGGGTCGCCTGCGGCCAGGGCAAGCTGCTCGGTGTCTCGCTCAATCCGGCTACCGCGCCCGCGCTCCTGAGCACCCTGCCACTCGCGGGTCCGGGCAACGACGTCGCCTGGGACGGGCAGTACGTGCTGGTCGCCCAGGGCGACGCGGGCCTCGCCGTCATCGACGCCCCGAGTGGCGCGAAGCCGGTGCTCTTGGGCACGCTCGACACCCCTGGCGCAGCGTGGGCCGTGGAGGTCGAAGGCACGTTGGCGGCCATCGCCGACGGCGACTCCGGCCTCCGTTTTGTGTCCCTCGTCGAGCCCAAGACCCCCGTCGCGCTCGGCTCGGCGGCCGTCACCGGCTTCGTGCGTGACGTCGCGCTCTCGGGCGAGCTTGCCGCCGTGGTCACCAATGACAACACCGTCGCGCTCGTCAGCGCCAAGACTCCGGCGGCGCCCATCGTGCTTGGCTCGGTCAAGCCCGGCGGCCAAACGACCGCAGTCGCCATGTCGGGCACGTGGGTCTACGTCGCCGCCTACAACGGCGGCCTTACCGTCATCGACGCTTCCGATCCCACCAAGCCCGTCGCGGCCGCCACCGCAGGGACGAGCAACTTCATGCTGAGTGACGTCAGCGTCGCTGGGAGCCTGCTCTTTGGCGCAGACTTCTACCGCGTCAACTCCGTGCCCATCATCCAGGTCACGCTGCCCAAGCAGCCCATCTTCGCCGGCGTCGTGGAGTTCTCCCAGTTCAACGACGCCAATGGCGTCACCCTCGACACCGACGAGCGCTACGTCGCCATGGTTGGCGAGCTGGGTGGCCTGGCGTCGGGCAAGGGCACCAAGGGGACGACGGATCTGTTCCTGGGCCAATACGACGACCTGCAAGACCCGTACGGGATCCCGCCAACCTGTGTCATTACCCAGCCGGGACCGGCGTCCGTTCAGACCTCGGGCGCCAAGCTCACGGTCAAGGTGGCGGCGCTGGACGACGTCTTTCTGGAGCAGGTCCGCTTCTACATCGACGACACGCCGGTCGGTACCGACGACGTCGGACCCTACCTGCATAAGCTCAAGCTGCCCGAGGACCTCGCGGCCCACGCGCTGCGGGCCGAGGCCATCGACGTGGGGGGCAACGTCGGCGTGTGTGATTCCGTCGTGGTCACGCTCAAGCCCGATCCGTTGACCACGGTCGTCGGGCGCGTCGTGGACAACGCCACGCCGCCCAACCCGGTCGCCGACGCCGAGATCCAGCTCATCGACCAGGGCCTCACGGTCATGGCCGGCGCCGATGGCAAGTTCACGCTGATCGGCGCGCACACGGGCGATGAGCTCGTGCTCACGGCCGTCGGGACGGTCGGCACCCTCGTGCTCGGCGACACCTTCGGCCCGTTCGCTCCGCAGGTCGGCGGCACGACCGATGTCGGTGACCTCGTCCTCGTAACGACACTGGGGGCCAAGGTCGGCGCCTCGCTCGTTGCGCGGCCGGTCACGTTCTACACCTCCAAGACGGGCGACGACCTCGGCTTCGTGATGGGCCCCGTCGTGTCGCGGCCTGTCACCTTCTTCGTGCCGCCCAACGACGACGTCGGGCTGCGGATGGGCCACTTGGTCTCGCGTCCCGTCACGTTCATCGTCAACCCCAGCGGTGGCAGTGAAGGCGGCTACGTCACCGGCCCCATCGTCGCGCGGCCAGTGACCTTCACCGCCGCCGATGATCTCCTCCTCGCCGGCGGCATCCTCGGGGGACCCGTCCTGGCGAGCCCGCTCACCTTCAGCATCGGTCCGCGCCTCACGAGCGTCCTGCCGACGTCGGTCAGCGCTACGACCGGGCCCTTCACGCTCACGCTGACCGGTGTCGGCCTGGATGACGTAGATAGCTTCGAGGCCTGGTTCTCCGGAGCGGCTAACGCCGGGCTCACGGCCACGATTACCGGCGGTACGGACACGACGCTGACGGTCAACCTCACGATGTCTGCCGCCACACCCAAGGGCAAATGGACCCTCGTTCCGCTCAGCGTCGAAGGCGCGGGCGTGTCGTTCGAGGGCGATGACAACACGTTCACGGTGAAATGATGACTCGACTTCCGACCAATGCTCACACTCTCGCCACCCGGAGGGCTCCCATGCGCCGCTTCAGTCTCCTGATTCCCGCCGTCCTGCTCGTCGGCCACGCCGCCAGCGCGCAGATCTTCGAGAGCGGCAGCACCGGCGTCGACGGGCCGTTCATGCCGACCAAGAACGTCACGGTCACCCTGCCCGACGATGGCGTGCTGAACTACACGATCTTCAACGTGCCGTCGGGCATCACCGTGACCTTCAAGCGCAACAAGGCCAATACGGCCGTGCACGTGCTGGCCTCGGACACTGTCGTCATCGACGGTGTCATCAACGTCAGTGGCGGCAATCCGGTGGCCACGACCGCGATCGCCGGACTCACCATCCTCGGCGGCATCGGCGGTCCCGGCGGCTCCGACGGCGCGAGCATGGGACAGCTCGGTCACGCGGCCGGCCTCGGACCCGGCGGAGGCATCGGTCCGGAGGTCACGGCCGGCAAGAAGAGCGATTGCCCCACTGCTGGCGGCGGTGCGTCACTCGTCAACGATGGCGTCACGGCGCTCGCCGGCTACCCCGGACAGTGTGACGTCGGCGCTGGCGGCAAGGCCTACGGCGACTCGGGCTATCAGCCGCTGCACGGCGGCTCTGGCGGTGGCTCGGTCGGCGTGAACACCGGCGGCGGCGGCGGTGGCGGTGTCATCGTGATCGCGAGCTCGAAGAGCATTACGGTCAACGGCACCATCCTCGCGCGCGGTGGCAACGGGGCGCACTCGGGCGCCTACGGTGGCGGTGGCGCCGGCGGCGGTGGCGTCATTCGCCTGGCGGCGCCCGAGATCCATGGCAAGGGGACCCTGGATGCGCGTACGGGCGACTACTGCTCGGCCTCCAACGAGAACTACTGGGGCGCGTGCGGCGGCAACGGCCTCATCCGCGTCGAAGGCTTCGACGTGGACCTCACGCTCGAGCCCAACGCCAAGCCGGGTCTCCAGTACGCGTTCCCGCTGAAGGCGGTGCCCTATCCGCTCATCGAGCGGCCGCAGCTCGCCGTCATTGGCGTCGCGGGCAAGACGCCCTACCTCGCGCCGAACTTCGGTCACGCCCACCAGGTGCCCGGCCTCTCGCTCCCGACGGGCAAGGACATCGCGGTGACCGTCGAGGCCGCGTGGGTCCCGCTCGGCACCAAGGTCAACGTGATCGTGAACACCCTCGGCCACGGCCAGCTGCTCGCCACGACCGACGGGCTCGCCGGTGCCATCGAGAAGTCCACGGCGTCTGCGACCATCAACATCCCGACGGGCACGCGCATGGGCACCATCGAGGCCTGGATCCCGTCGGTCCCCCTCAACTAGACTGCGCCGCCAACAGGACGCCTCCGGGTCGGAGGAATAGCCCAGGCCACGCCCGACCTTGTGTCGCCGTGAGTGAACCCCGTCTCAGGAGCCCTCGATGAACCGAAGCCGTTGCGTTGTCCCCGTCTTGCTCTGTCTTCTCGCCGTCCCGGCCGTCGCTGACGACAAGGTCGTGCCATGGAGCGAGGGCAAGGCCACCGGCGTCAGCGCCGACCATCTCGTGATGCCCATGACCGACGAGGAGTTCTACTTCGACCGCTACTCGACCGAGGCCTGGTTCAAAGACGGCACCCATGCGTGGGTCTCAGTCGTCGTCCACAACATGGGCCCGGGCTCGGGCAAGCTCACCGTGAAGAGCCGCTGGTACGAGAAGTCCGGCAAGGAGCACTACTCCAAGCAGGAACTCAAGCCCGGCCAGTACACCATCTCCAACAAGCCCTTCTCGGTCGAGGCCGGTGGGCACAAGCTCAGCGGCGTGCCCCGGACCATCAAGGTCCATGGGAAGTCGGGGCCCTACACCTACGACCTCACCTTCGCCAGCGGGCTCGCGCCGTGGAGGCCGGGCACCGGGCGCATCAACTTCGGCGACGAGGGCCAGTACTACGACACGACGCTCGTGCAGCCCAAGGCCAAGGTCACCGGCAGCGTCTCGGGCCCGAGCGGAAAGGCGCAGCTCGAGGGCCACGGCTACGTCATTCACAGCCACGGCAATATCGCGCCTTACTTCATGCAGAAGCGGTACCTTTATGTGCGCAGCTTTGACGGCGACACCGTCGTGTGGATGGGCCACATGATCACCTCGGCGAAGTACGGCGCCAAGCCCGTCGGGTATCTGTATGTCGCCCGCGGCGAAAAGGTGCTCGTCGCGACCGGCGGTGTGCGGCTCGGGACGGGCAACAACAAGGTCGACTCGCAGCACGAGAACAAGTACGCCATCCCCTGGGAGCTCACGGCTGCCGCCAAGCGGGGGAACACGACGGTCAAGGTCAAGCTCGTGGCGACCAAGCAGATCGGGCGAGACGACGTGCTCAAGGGCATGGGTGCCATCGAGGCGGCGCTCATGAAGCCATTTGCGCAGCCGGTCGACTACACGCTCGAGGCCAATGTGACCGTCAGCGTCCAAGAGGGCGACGCTGCGCCGGTCGAGAGCACGGAGCCGGCGGCGTATGAGGTCTCGTGGGTGGCGAAGTAGCGGCGTCCGCTGTTTATTGGGTACAGGTCTGGTGGCCGCTCGCGGTGGGCCTGGCGGCTTGGACTGCGCTGGCGGGCCGGACTCTGCACTTCAAGAGCTCCGGCTTCGGTGTTCATGTTTCCGACGCCATTGAACACTGCTGAAGGGCGGGACACCTTCTTGAGGCTCACGGATTGATGGCTACGGAGCTTGTGGCTCGCAATGTCGTGCTTGGCGAGCGACAAAGCGGTGATCGAGGGCCCCGCCGGCGTACGAGGTCTTGTGGGTGGTGAAGTCGCCGGGGACAAAAAAAATTATTCGAAGATAGTCAAACGAGGCGGCGCGTTTTCTGTGGACAAAGACGCGCAAGTCATTGTTTTTTTTTTTGGTTTTTACGATGCAAACAAAGCGCTTGACTTCAAGTCTCACTGGCTGCACCATGCCCCCATGACGTCGACCGCAGATGACGACGGCGAGACGCAGCGCGCAAGCAGGCGCGCCGCTCGGCCGGCGGTCGACCATCGGCAGCAAGGGGGAGACGGATGAACAGCTCACGTGGACCGAAGCTCGAGACGCTCAAGCGGGACGGAGACATGGCAGGCTCGACGATCGTGCAATCGTCCGACGAGCAGGTCGGCTCCGACGGGGCGAAGGTAGCTGACATTGCGTGGCGCATCCTCGCGACCAACAAGTACGATCCGACCTTGGCCTCGGTCTACGACAACCTCTTCATCGACGCGGCCGATACGGCCGAAGGGCCTTGGGAGACCGTCGCGACGCTCAATCGCTCGACGACCTCGGCCGGCGGCGAGCACCACGTCATTCTGTACTCGCCGCCGCTGTCGCCGCTCGGACCGCGGCTCCGTCGCCTCCTGCGGTGGCGCTGGGAACCGGTCGGCACCGTGGGCGACTACAAGGCCTCGGACGTCGTCTTCATCTGGTCTGTCACCCTGGGATATTGAGGTCACTCCATGGCTACCGAGAAAGACTGGCTACCACGCTCCACGTTTCTGGGCACC
>SXOX01000064.1 GCA_005776585.1 Pseudomonadota bacterium
ACGCTCAATATGGCGCTCTCGGGGCTGCGCGATATGAGCATCATCGCGACCGCCCCCACCAACCGCCTCTCGGTCCGCACGATCGTCTCGCGCACGAGCGACGACGTGATCCGTGAGGCCATCACGATGGAGCTCGAGCGCAACGGGCAGGTGTACTATGTGCACAACCGCGTCGAGACGCTTCACAAACACGCGCACAACATCAGCCGGCTCGTGCCCAAGGCGCGCGTGCTGGTCGGCCACGGGCAGATGGACGAGGAGGCGCTCGAGAAGGTCATGCTCGCGTTCATGGCCGGCGAGGCGGACGTGCTCTGCTGTACGACCATCGTCGAGAGCGGCCTCGACATCCCGCGTGCCAACACCATCATCTTGGACCGCGCCGACACCTTTGGGCTCGCGCAGCTCTACCAGCTGCGGGGGCGCGTCGGGCGCTCCAGTCAGCGGGCCTATTGCTATCTGCTCATCCCTGAGCCCAAGAACCTCCAGGGCCTCGCGGAGAAGCGCGTGAGCGTCATCCAGCGCTTCTCCGAGCTGGGCTCAGGGTTTCATGTGGCAACCATGGATATGGAGATTCGCGGCGCAGGCCATCTGCTGAGCGACCGGCAGAGCGGGCACGCCAAGGACGTCGGCCTCGAGCTGTTCGGCGAGCTGCTGGCCGACGCGGTGGCCGAGCTCAAGGGCGAGGAGCTCCAGCGGGCGCGTGACGTGAGCTGCGAGATGAAGGTCGCGGTCGCGGCGTTTCTGCCGGAGGCGTATGTGCCCGATGTCCACGAGCGGCTCGGCTTCTACAAGCAGATCGCCCAAGCGCGCACCGACGCAGAGTTGGAGGACGCGTTCGCAGAGCTCGTCGACCGCGCCGGGCGGCCCCCGCCCGAGGCCAGCGCGCTATTCGACGTGACCAAGCTCAAGGTGCTCTGTCAGCGGCTCGGCGCGACGGGCTTCGTCTTCGACAAGACGCGGCTCGCGCTCAAGCTGTCGCCTCACGCGAAGCTCACCGGCGAGTGGGTGCTCGACCTGTTGAAGCGCAAGGGCATGCGCTGGCAGCCGACGCCGCAAGGCGAGCTCATCTGGGTCTTGCGCGGCGACGAGTGGGACCGCGGCCTGGCGACGGCGTTCGAGATCATGGGCGCGCTGACCGCGTGGGCCGCCGAGCGCCGGTTGATGGTGTGAGACGGCATTCGAGCCATCAAGATGTGCCTGTATTGGCCGATAGGCCGTGTCCGGGGCTACAGTGTTCGGCGGCTCGGCCGCCCGTCACCGGCGACGACCACAGGCTGGGCCCCCAGGAGAGTTGATGCGTCACATGTCTACCGTTAACCCACCGGCTGCCGTCCTCACGCGTCGCTTCGGGGAAGGCGCACGAGCCACCATCGTCGCAGCCGCTGTCAGCACCTCGCTCGTGGCCGCGACGCTCCCGGCTCCCGCCTTCGCCGCCGACTGCCTGTCGAGCAACCCAGTCGACTGGCCTGTCGCATCGCGCCCATACGTTCTGGTGGCCGTGTCCACCTCGGCCTCGCTTGCCTCCCCCGTGGCCACGGCCAACGCGTGCGCCTTCGAGAACACGCTGCTGGGCCACACGCGCTGCGCACTCAAGCGCGCGTTCCAGAGCTACGCCGGGCGCGTCAACTTCGGCCTGGCCAGCTCCGCGCGCACGATGGCCGCCTGCGCGAGCAGCTGCTTCACGAACTGCGCCTATGGCGACCACGCCGGCAACGCGGCGGGCGACGCCACGTTGTGTCCCAGCGGCGCAGGGTGCGGTGCCGAGCCCGATCCCACGGCCCCCGGCTCGTCGAGCCGGGCAGGGGGGCGCATCGTCGTGCCCATCGCCGCCGACAGCGGCGGCGTCAACACGGCCAACGTGTCCGACATGGTCAGCTGGGTCGACGGAACCTGCGACGAGCAGAAGGAGCTCTTCGCGAACGGGTGCACACCCCTCAACGGCATGTTGCGCGACGTCTATCGCTACCTCTCGGGCAGTTGGACCCCTCCGGGCGGAACGGCCGTCCCGTCTCCGCTCACGTCTCTAGCCAGTGGTGAGCGCGCCTGCCGGGCCATCGAGGTCATCCTACTCACGGCGGGGGTCGAAGCGTGTGACACCGAGGCTGACGCCGTTAGCGCCGCTGCCAGTCTGCTCAGCGGCTTTACGAAGGACGGCCTCACGTGGAAGGCGCGTGTGCATGTCGTGGCCGTGACGCCGGCTGCCGTTGCGCAGGCCGATCTGATCGCCGCGGCGGGGGGTACCGGCGCCGCGTATGTGGCCGCCAATGACGTGCAGGTCCTCACGGCCATTGGCGCCATCGTCGAGGGGGCAGTCAAGCCCGAGCTGTGCGACAACGTGGACAACGACTGCAATGGCTGCACCGACGAAGGCTACCGGCACTTTGCGAACGTGCAGGTCGATCCCGCGGGATGCAAGGCGGCGGCTACTCCGGCGCAGCGACAGACGGCGCTCGCGAACTACAAGAATTCGATCACCACAGCCAACCCCAAAGGAAACGTCAAGCTGCTGCCGTGCACGCCCATAACGATGCTCACTGAGCCGGCGAGTTGGCTCTGCTTCGACCCGGGCGAGACGTGCGATTTCATCGACAACAACGGCGATGGCAAGTCCGACGAGGGCATCACCAAATGCGGTTCTACTCTGCATTGCCCGCAGGCCGAGGTGTGCGACGGCCAAGACAACGACTGCGACGGACTCATCGATGAGGACGCCTTGTGCCTAGGCTGCATCCCCACTGCTGAGGTGTGCGACGGCTGCGACAACGACTGCAACGGAATGGCGGACGACGGGGTGGCCCCGACTCAGTGCGGCCTGTCCACCCCGGGCAACTGCGTCGGGTTTCTCGCCTGCAAACCCCCACAGACGGTGCCTGTCGGTGGGTGCGTCGCGAGCGGCGGTTGGGGCGCCTGCTCCAACGCGCCCCAGGGCGAGACGTGTGACGGCCTCGACAACGACTGCGACGGGGTCATCGATGACGGTGTTGACTCAGTCCCCTGCGTGCCCGCCGGGAGCCCGATCGACCTCGGTTTCGGTGGCACCAGCCAATGCAAGAAGGGCTGGCAGACCTGTGGGGGCGCGTGTGCGGGTTTCGTGGGGCCGTCGACTGAGGTGTGCGACGGCATCGACAACAACTGCAACGACAAGGTCGACGAAGACGTCCCGGGGGTGGGCCAGCCCTGTGGCAGTGACGTGCTCCCGTGTGTGGCCGGCAAGACCGCCTGCGTCGGCGGCAAGCTGGTGTGCCAAGGCGGCGTGGCTACTGAGCCCGAGAGGTGCGACGGCATCGACAACGACTGCGACGGCCACATCGACGAGGCCCCGCTGGCGGACGCGCCGCTGAGCGTGCAGCAGGGGTGTTGGGCCTTGCCTGGCAACTGTTGCACCTTTGGCGGGTTGTCGTGGTGCCCGCCCGCCAATGCGTCGTGCAATGGCGCGGGCAGCCTCAAATCGCCGTGTCATGCCGGCACCATACAGTGCACTTCTGGGACTTGGGCCTGTGTGGGCCCGTCCGTGCCGGCGCCCGAGACCTGTGACGGCATCGACAACGACTGTTCGGGTCTGGCCGACGACGGCGTGCTCCCGCAGGTCGGTCAGTCGTGCGGTGTGGCCTCGGGCCAGTGCACTGAGGGCACTTTGGCGTGCGAGAGCGGCCAGCTTGCCTGCTCGGGACAGGGCGTGAGCACCGAGCTGTGTGACGGAGTCGACAACGACTGTGATGGCCAAACCGACGAGGGAATTGCCACCGGCACGCCCTGCCAAGCTCCTGTCGACGGCGCGGTCTTTCCCGGCAACCGCACCGGCGGCGCGTGCAGGGCGGGGGTCGCCACCTGCCAGCAGGGCGGCACCGTCACGTGCCTGGGCGCTGTAGGGCCCACGGCCGAGGTGTGCAATGGCGTCGATGACGACTGCGATGGCCAGACCGACGAGGCCGGTACCGCTCCCGATGGACTCGACGCTTCCACGGGCCCCGATGGGCACACGCTGGGCACGGCATGTGGCGCCATCGCGGGCGTGTGCACACCGGTCACGTGGCAGTGCGCAGCCGGAATGGTGCGTTGTGTGGGCGCCACGGCGGGCTTGCTCGAGCGCTGCAACGGCCTCGACGACAACTGCAACGGATCGGTCGATGAGGGTACCGAGCTGTGCCCTCCCGGCAGCACATGCGCTATGGCAGGCGGCCTCACGCGGTGCGCTGCAGCGTGCACGACCACGAGCGATTGCGCTCTCGGCCAAGCGTGTGTACCCGGCACGTCGCCTACGATCGGGTCGTGGTGCGTGCCGAGCCCTGACGCGTCGTGCCCAGCCAGTGGCCCGCCCGGCCCCACCGGCCCCACTGGCCCTCAGGGCGGTAATGGCACCAAGCCCGGCGCTGGACTTACGAGCACACCGTCCGAGGCAGGAACAGACGGAACACTGCCACCCCTCGTCTCGGAGACGGCGGCTGCCGGTGGCGCTGCCCCCGAGGCGGCGGGATGCAACAGCACGTCGCGTAATACCGGCGGCGTCCTGGGGCTCTTGGGGCTCGGCGCCCTCTGGCTGATGTCGCGGAACCGACGCCGCAGACACCTCGCGAGTGGCCTCGTCGTGCTGAGCGCCTTCGCGATGCCGGCGTGCAGCGACAGCGCGCCGTCGTCCAGCCCCGACAATGGTTCTGCGCCGGTCGCGGACGCGCCGGTCGATGGCGGCGGCGGCGAGGTCGGGCAGCCCGATGTAGTGAAACCCAAGGACGGGGTCGGCCCCGGGGCCGATCTCACGCCGCTTGACGTTGCCTCGCCCGACGTCGCTGCGGATCTCGGCGTGCTCGACGTGCCAACCGATCTGGGCACGCCCGACGCACTCATTGACCTCGGCCAGCCTGACGTGGCGCCGGATCTAGGCACACTCGACGACGCGGGCGACGACGTGGGCCTCGTGGACGAGACAAGTGACGACGCCATGGCGCCTGATTCGGACGACACCGGGCCCGACGCGCCTGACTGTGTGCCCACGGGCATCGAGGTGTGCGATGGCTTCGATAACGACTGCAATGGAGACATTGACGACGGCTTGGGCCAGATGACCTGCGGCGTCGGTAAGTGCGCGCACCTGGTGACCGCGTGCGTGGACGGCAAGGTCGGTCCCTGCGATCCCAAACTCGGCTTCAGCTCCGAGCAGTGCAATGGCGAAGACGACGACTGCAATGGCCAAATCGACGATGAGCTGGGCACCGTCGGCTGCGGCAAGGGCGCATGCGCGCATACCGTGCCGGCCTGCGCAGGTGGGCAGCCGTCCGGCTGTGATCCGATGGCCGGCTCCGGCCCCGAGACCTGCAATGCGCTCGATGACGACTGCGACGGCGACACCGACGAAGGGCTGGGCACCACGCTGTGTGGCAAGGGCGAGTGTGAGCACGAGGTGCCGGTGTGCCTGAGCGGCCAGCCGGGTGCCTGCGATCCCAAACAAGGCGCGGCGCTCGAGGTGTGCGACGGTCTCGACAACGACTGCGACGGCACCGTCGACGCCGGTGACGGGCTCGATGTCACCACGCCGGAGCACTGCGGGGCGTGCGACCGCTCGTGCAAGACGTGCGCGGCCAACTGCCTCGACTCGGGCGCCACATGTACGGCGGTCGTGGGTGTCGGTGTGGTGCTGCCCACCTGCGGCTGTACCACCTGTGCAGTCGGCTACTTCAACCGCGACGGCGACGAGACCTGCGAGACCTATTGCGTGCCGGTCGGGACGACGGACGTCACCTGCGATGGCCAAGACGACGACTGCGACGGTCTGGTCGACGAAGACATGGACCTGTGCTCCCTCGCGAGCTGCGGCGCCTGCGGGAAAGTGTGCAATCTGCCCCATGCCAATGCCTCATGTCTTGGCCCAAGCGGGGCTGCGTGTGCGCCGGGCACCGGCGTGTGCGGCATCGCGACATGTGTCTGCACGGGCGCCGGTGACTGCTGGTCCGACCAAGACGGCATCGTGGCCAACGGCTGCGAGTATGCGTGCCACCCCACGGGCCCCGAGCTGTGCGACGGACAGGACAATGACTGCAACGGCACCATCGATGACCAAGGCACGCCGGCGGATCCCGCTGTCGGCGGGGCGTGCAACGGCGACGCGCGCGGTGAGTGTGCGGCCGCCGCCACCGCAGGTACGTTGGCCTGTCGGGGCGGCGTGCTCGTGTGCGAGGGGGCCACAGTGCGCTTGCCCGGCCAGGTGTCTGAGACCTGCAACGGCAAAGACGACGACTGCGATGGTCAGACCGACGAGGCGGCCATCGGTGCGGGCGGCCCGTGTGGCCTGTCGAGTCTTGCGCCGTGCCACAAGGGCGCCTTGGTCTGCGAGCTGGGCGCGCTCGTGTGCAAGGGCGCCAAGGACCCGGGCATCGAGGTGTGCAACGATATCGACGACAACTGTGACGGCCAAATCGATCTCACCAACGGCTTGCCACCCACCGATGCTGTGGGGCCGTGCAGCGTGCCCGCGCCGCCACCGCCGGGGGCCGCGTCACCGTGCAAGGCCGGCACGTTGGCGTGCGCGAGCGGGGCGCTCGTGTGTCAAGACGCCAAGGGACCCACGGGTAGCGTGGACGCCTGTGGCGTCGACTCGAACTGCGACGGCACCCTCACCGGTCAACCGGACCTGTCGAGCAACGTGGCTCACTGTGGCGCGTGCGGCCAGAGCTGCTACGCCAACGCCGTGCATTCGCTCTGGGCCTGCAACGGGGGCTGCCAGTTCGCGGGTTGCGAGCCGGGGTACTACGACCTCGATGGCAACGACACGTGCGAGTACCCGTGCGTCTTCATCTCCGCCAGTGAGAGCTGCAATGGCGCCGACGACAACTGCAACGGCCAGATCGACGAGAACGTTGTTGCGCCGACGCCGACCCAGGTATGCGGCGTGGCACCAGAAGCCAAGTCAGCCGAATGCACTTCGGGCGTGACCGTGAGCTGCACCAAGGGGGCGTGGAAGTGCGCCTTCCCCTCCGACGTGTGCAATCCCACCTGCGCAACGGCGTCCGAAGTGTGCGACGCCCTCGATAACGACTGCAATGGCCTGCTCAACGAGAACGTGCCGAATTTTGGGAAGGCGTGCGCCAGCGACGACGGCGTGCCGCCGCCGGGGCACGGCAAATGTCGCGGAACGGGTCACTATGTGTGTGCGGGGCTCAATAGTATCCAATGCAATGCCTCCAAGGTCGACTGTAACACCCTGCCCGGCGGGTGCACCGAGCTGTGCGACGGCATCGACAACGACTGCGACGGGATAGTGGATGAGCCGTTCAACAACAAGGGCACCAACCCAGCCTACTTCGTCAAGCCGGTGGTCACCAAAGTGGCCGCGTCGCTCTGGATGATGTCCTACGAGGCGAGTCGGGCGACCGCGGACAGCACCGCGCCGGGCTCGGGCAACGGCTACGCCAGCTCGGCTCCGACTGGCGTGACGCTCGACAAGACCCGCGCCTGCTCGGTGCCCAACCGCGTGCCCTGGTTCAATGTGACGCCCACCGAGGCGGCGCAGGTGTGTGGTGCCATGGGTGGCGCGTTGTGTACGACCACGCAGTGGCAGTCCGGGTGCAAGGGTTCCGCGGACACCTGCCAGTGGGCCTACGTCAGCGCCTGCAGCACGCCTGCCACTGCCACCAAGTTCTGCAACCTGTCATCGACCTACGACGCCAGCGACGCTTCGGGAGACCAGGATGTCGTGCTCGTTACGGCGTCGCAGGCTCTGGCCGGGTGCTATGCCAACTGGTCCGGCGTGTTTGGGAACACCACGCCCACCAACAAGATTTTCGATCTCACGGGCAACGTGCGCGAGATCGTGGCCACCGGCGCCGCAAACAGCTACGCGGCCGTGGGCGGCGGATACCTCTCGGGCAGCGAGGCTGGGGCCATGTGCCTGGCCCCGGCGATGCCTGTGGGCAGCTTCGGCGCCGCGTCGGACCTGGGCTTCCGCTGCTGCTTTACGTCGGACCCGACGCTATAGGCGAGACGACGCCCTTCGTCCCAGCGAATGCGACGACGGCAGGGGCAAGCGTCACCGTCCGCCCTCCAGCGCCGTCGCTTGCGGCGAACGTCGAAGTCAGGCAAGACCTGCGCCCCATGAGCCAACCGCATCGCGAATATGTCCTGGGTACCGGCGACGACGAGCTGGCCCGCCTCGGGCTTCAGCACCGCCTGTGGGCCGACGCGGCGCACGCGGCCTGGAAGCTCGCCGGCATCGGCCTGGGCTCGCGCGTCCTCGACGTCGGCTGTGGTCCTGGCTACGCCTCCTGCGACCTCGCGGAGCTGGTCGGTCCCCACGGCGCCGTCGTGGGCCTCGACGAGTCCCCGGGCTTCATCACCCGCGTCGCCGAGCAGGCGGCCGCACGGGGTCTCTCGCAGCTTCGCGGGCAGGTCGCCGACGTCCAGGCGCTCGAGGGCCTCGCGGACTTCGATGTGGCCTACGCCCGCTGGGTGCTGTGCTTCGTGCCCCGTCCCGAGGCCGTCGTCGCGGGTGTCGCGCGGGCGCTCCGCCCAGGGGGCCGCTTCGTCATTCACGACTACTTCAACTACACGACGATGACGATGGCGCCCCGGCGTGCCTCGCACGACAAGGCGGTCGCCGCGACGGCCGCGAGCTGGAAGGCCCGTGGCGGTGATCCGGACATCGCGGGACGGCTGCCACGACTTCTGGCCGAAGTCGGCCTCCGCGTCACGCACCTCGCCCAGCACGCTCGTGTCGCGCGCGGCAGTGACTCCATGTTTGCGTGGCCGGACACCTGGTGGCGCACTTACGCGCCCAAGCTCGTCGACATGGGTCTCCTGGAGCCGACCGACTGCCAGGCGCTGATTGCCGATCTCGACGCCATTCGCGGCTCCGAGACCGACTACATCGTCGTGCCGCCGGTCTTCGAGATCGTTGCGGAGAAGCTCGGATAACTCTCTACCCAGGCTACGCCAATGCGCCGACGATTGCGTCAACGACGCCCGGAATCGAAGCCAGGCTCACCGGGTGGCGCGGCACGAAGCCGAGCTCGCCCTTGAGCTTCTCGTTGGAGCTGCGGGCCGACCGAACGGCGGCGGCGATGGCGTTCCTGCCTGCGACCCAGCGGGCGAGCCACACCGGTACGTGCCACGGCGGCGACTTGCCCAGCCGCGCGGCGATTGCCGCGACGACTGCGCCCATCGTGACCGGCGTGTCGTCTACAACGTGGTACAGCGCCGAAGGCCGCGGCGCCGTCGTCGCGAGCAGGAGCGCCTGGGCGACGTCCTCGACGTGCACCATATCCCAGAGGTTGTCGCCCTTGCCGGGCGTCATGAAGCGGCCGGTGCGAATGTCGCGAACGAGGTCGGAGAACCAGCCTCCGGGCCCGTAAACGTGGCTCGGTCGCAGGATCACCGGCTCCAGCCGTCCGGCGCTGCCGAGTGCGAGGATTGCGTTCTCCGACGCCTGTTTCGCTCGGCCGTACGGCGTATCGACCGGCAGCGGCTCGGCCTCGTGCAGGAGGCGCCCGTGAGCGTCGCCCGTCACCACGGTGGACGTAAACACGAACCGCCGCACGCCCGCGGCGACGGTCGCTGCGAGCAGGTTGTCGGTGCCCACTCGATTGACCCGATCGACCGTCTCGGTGCTGCGCGTCGTGGCGATCACCGCAGCCAGGTGCACGACTGCATCGGCGCGGCTCGATGCGAGCGCGGTTGCGAGGCTCGGCGCATCCTCCAAACTCCCGGACACGGGCTGAAACCCACGCTGAGTGGCCGCGGCGCTCGACGACGCCGAGCGCACGAGCGCGACGACCTCGTGACCGGCCGCTTGCGCCAGGGGACCAAAGACGCCGCCGATGAAGCCGGTTGCGCCCGTGAGCAGGATTCGCATGGAAAAGACGGTACCACGACTCGCGTCGCTTGCGGGGAAGCCTCAACCCTCCGCGGCCTCAGCGTCGATGAGCCACGTCACCCGGCCGTCTCGTGGGCGAATGCGCGCCGCGGGCGAGCGGACATCCGTCCCGTCGCGGATGCCTGCGACCCTGGCCGCCTTGTCGGAGCCGACGACCAGGAACAAGACCTCGCGTGCTGCCTCCAGCGCCGGCCGCGTGAGGGTGATGCGCCACGCGCTCTGGGACGCAACCCAGGTCGCCGCGACGAGGCGCTCGGACTCTCCGTCGGCCGTCGAGCCCGGAAACAGTGACGCCGTGTGTCCGTCCTGGCCCATGCCGAGCAAGGCCAAATCGAGCGTCTGTGGGCCGAGCCGCTCCAGGGCGGCGGCGTAGGCGTTCGCCACGGCCGTCGGCTCGCCGAGCTCCGTCGGCACGCGCACGACCTGCGCGTCGCCCAGTCCCAGCTGCGACAGTCCCGCTGCCATGGCCATGCGGAAGTTGCTGTCGGCGTGATCTGCGGGCACCAGTCGCTCGTCGCCCAGGCACACGATCCAGCCGCTGACATCGGGGCGCAGCTCAGCCAGCGCCGCGTAGGCCGCCTTGGGCGTGCCGCCTCCAGCCAGCGCCAGCCAGAAGCGCCCGCGTGCGGCGATCGCGTGCTGTGCCGCCTGCACGATGCGCTCGGCAGCGGCCTGCGCCACCGCCATTGGGTCCGGGAGCACGATCCATTCGGGCTGAGCAGGCGCTGTCATGACTTCCCTCCGCCGCGAGGATGCGCCAGAATCCGCGCCGAGAAAACGGGAGCCCAGCATGACCAACCCCTTGCGCGCACTTCACGACCACGGCCAGAGCGTCTGGCTCGACTTCATCAAGAAGAGCCTTTATCGCTCGGGCGAGCTCGCCCGCCTCGTGGACGAGGACGGCCTGCGCGGCATGACCTCGAACCCGGCCATCTTCGAGAAGGCCATTGGCGGCTCGTCTGAGTACGCTCCCGAGATCGCCGAGGCACGCGCACGCGGCGAGTCGGACGCCAAGGCGGTCTACGAGCGCATCGCGGTGGCCGACATCCAGGCCGCTGCCGATGCGCTGCGCGGCGTCTGGGACAGCTCAGAGGGCCGCGACGGCTTCGTGTCTCTCGAGGTCTCGCCGCTGCTGGCTCGCGACACCGCCGGGACCCTCGAGGAGGCGCGTCGGCTGTGGGCCTGGGTCGACCGTCCCAACGTCATGATCAAGGTGCCTGCCACGACCGAGGGCCTCCCGGCCATCGCGGAGCTCATCGCCGACGGCATCAGCGTGAACGTCACGCTGCTCTTCTCGGTCGATCGCTACGAGGCCGTCGTCGGTGCCTGGCTCTCCGGGCTCGAGGCCCGCGCCCAGCGCGGCCTGGACCTCTCCCGCGTGGCGAG